>JAPLOE010000213.1:0-90760 GCA_026692705.1 Planctomycetota bacterium | reverse complement strand
GCACGAACTCGAAGGGCTTCGCCACGGTCGACCTCACGATCGGGGTGCAGGCCGTCGCGCCCGCGGGTCTCGACTATCCCGACCTGCCGCCCGAGCTCGGCCAGGGCGTGCGCAGCAAGTTCGCGCCCAACCTGTCGAGCGGCAACGGCTCGAACTTCTCGGTGACCAATGGCGGCCTGCCGCAGGGCGTCACGCTCGATCCTTCGACGGGCGAGCTCGACGGCGTCCCGGTCGCGCTCGAGAGCACGCAGTTCGAGGTCACGACCGTCGACTGCCTCGGCCAGGCGACCTCGCAGACCTTCACGATCGACGTCGTGCCGCCCTACGCGCGCGGCCTGATCGTCGCGGACTCCGGCAGCGGCACGCTCAACAACTTCTGGCGCCGCCAGACCGGCGGCGACCTGATCCCCAACGGCTGGCAGTACTCCGGTGCGGGCGTGAGCCACGTGCGCGTGCACCCGTGGGGCACGTTCACGTTCGTCGCGCGCGGCGCCACCGTCGCGGTGCACCCGATCAACCCGCACAGCGACGAGCTCGCCGGCTCGACCACCGCACGCGGCGTCGGCGGCAACGTCGCGGCGCTCGCCTGCACTCCCGACGGGCGTTTCCTGTACGCGACGACGTCCTCGGCGCGCCTGTACGGGTGGAGCATCCATCCGGACACGGGCGTGCTGACGCCGCTCGCCGTGCCGTACCTCGCGACGGCTTCCGACCCGCGCGAGCTCGCGCTCTCGCCAGATGGCTCGACGCTGTACGTCGCCGAGCGCGGCGCGGGCACGATCGCGAGCTACTCGGTCGATCCCGTCGACGGCTCGCTGGCCGAGCTCGCCGACACGGTCGCCAGCGCGGGCGTCACGGCGCTGACGGTCAGCCCCAACGGCGACTGGCTGTTCGCGGCGAGCGCCACCACGGGCACGCTCAACGGCTACGCGATCGACGCGAACACCGGCGTGCTGTCGGCGCTCTCCTGGAGCCCGTTCGCGCTGCAGAATTCCGGCTCGGTGAGCCTCTCGTGCACGCCGAACTCGAGCTTCCTCTACGTCGGCTCGTCGAGCTTCCCCGAGCTCGAGATGTACTCGCTCGACGTCAACGACGGCGAGCCGACCGCGCTCGCGCCGGCGACTTTCACCGGCCTCGACAACGTGGCGCACCTCGCGGTCGAGCCGCGCGGCACCCAGCTCTACGTCGCGCTCGCCGATGGCCAGCTGACGGTGCTCGACATCGCCGGCAACGGCCAGCTCGACTACGCCGACGTCGGCGTGCACCTGCTCGGCCACGCGCTCGCCGACTTCGACTTCCTGCGCGGCCACGTGCCGTTCCGCCAGCGCACCGAGCACGTGTACGCGACGAGCATCGCTGACGACGGCGTGTACGAGTACGAGTACGACGCCAACACGGGCACGCTCACGGACCTGCCGTTCACGCCCTACGCCACCGGCGGCACCGATCCGCAGACGGTGTCGGTGCATCCGTTCACCGAGTGGGTACTCGTCACCAACGGCAACACGAGCGGCGCTCCGGCGATCAGCGTCCACGCGCTCGACAGCCTCGGGCTGCTGCAGCCGGGCACGAGCGTGGGGAGCCTGCGCCAGAACGTCGGCCTCGCGCTCGATCCTTCCGGTCGCCGCGCGTACCTCGCCTCGAACAACTCCGGCAGCCCGCGGGTCGTGCGCTACGACTTCAACGCGACCACGGGCCTGCTCGACCCGATCGCGACGACGCTGCTCACCGGCACGCTCTGGCCGCCGGCGGTGCACCCCACGGGCACGATGATGGCCGTGCCGGACTCGGGCGACGACGCGATCGAGCTCTTCTCGATCAACCCCTCGACCGGCGCGCTCACGCTGCGCACGAGCGTGTCGACCGGCGGCATCGACCCGTTCCGCAGCGTGTTCGACGCCTCGGGGCGCTTCCTGCTGACGGCGCACACCGGCTCGACGAACGTGTCCGTGCACGAGGTCAACCTCGTCGCCGGCACGCTCACGCCGGTCACGGGCTCGCCGTTCACCACGAGCATCCACCCGCTCGTGATGACGCTCTCGCCCGACGGCCGCTCGGTCGTCATCGCGGACACCGCGACGGGCAACTGGCGCTTCTTCTCGGTCGACCACGACCCGAGCAACGTCACTCCCGACGGAGCGCTCGTGCAGACCGGCTTCGGCAACGTGCCGAACACCGCACTGCTGCGCTTCGACGCCTCGAGCTCGCGCATCTTCTGGGTCGACAACGGCGCCGGCACGATCAGCGTGCGGCCCGTCACCGGCCCGGGCGCGATCGGTGCGCCGCTCTCGAGCGTGCCGATCGGCGCCTCGATCACGAACATGGAGCTGCGCAACCGGCCTTACTGAGCCGGCGGCACGCTGCGGCGTTCCATGTCGATGCGATCGAGGCCCGGGCCGTAGCCATCGGGTTTCGTCGCCGTCACGCGGAAGCCGAGGCGTTCGAAAAACGGCGCGGTGTGCTGCGACGTGTCGAGCACGATCGCGCACGTTGGGAACTCGCTCGCGACCCGTTCGACACGATGGAGCAGGAGCTCGCGACCGAGACCTTCCCGGTGGTGGTCGCGGTGCACCATGCCCCAGACCATCGAGGCCAGCGGCTGCGCTCGCAGCACGTAGAAGCCGCCGCACGCGAGCACGGCGCCAGCGCGTTCGAGGACGAGGAATTCCTCGGCCAGCGACGTCGCGTGGCGCAGCGAGCCCGCTTCGCGCGCGTCGAGCCAGCCCACGAGCAGCGCGCGCTCCGACGGATCGAAGAACGGCGGGCAGTTGGAGTCGAAGATCGCCAGGCACGCGGCCCGGTCCCGCGCTTCGTAGCGGCGAATCGTCATCTGGGCCTGGGCGCGGCGCGAATCAGAGCTTGTCGTTGCGGCGCGTGAACACGAGGCGCTGGTCGCGCTCTTCCTGCCGGCGGTAGCCGAGCAGGTGGAAGAGATCGTTCGTGAAGAAGCGGGCGACGCGCGGGTCGACGGAGAGCACGTTGCCGTCGGCGCGCGCGAGCTCGACGCCGGGGAGCAGGCCGAGCATGCGCTCGAGGTGCATGCGGCGCATCACTGCCGAGAGCTTCAGCCAGCGCGGCTCCACGCGGCGACCGAGGAAGAAACCGTCGAGGCCCTTCTGCTGGTAACGCGGCATCAGCAGCACGCCCGTGAACGGCGCGAGCACCTGTCCGTCGGAGCCCGTGCCGACGTGCGCGAGCAGGCGGCCGCGCTCGATCGACTGGAAACTCTCGAGGCCGGGCACCATGCGGAAGCGCTGCTCGTCTTCGGGCGCGATGTCGTGGCGGTGCAGCACCTCGACCACCGGCGGCAGGTCGGCGGCGGGCGCACGCAGGCGCGCGGTGTGGAGCGCGAGATCGGGGACGTCGGAGCGTTCGAGGAGGCCGAGCGCGACGAGCGCGAGCCACACGGCCGACTCGTGGCGATCGATCGTGCCGGGATCCTCGTTCTGGCCCGCTTCGAGCACGACCGCGACGTGCCCAAGCGCGCCGACATGCTCGATCAGCGTGCCGCCGATGTTCTCCTCGAGCCCGAGCAGCACGGGAACGCCGAGCGCGAAGGCGAGCTCGCGGTTCTGCAGCGTGTCGCCCATCACGAGGAACGGCGGGCCGCCGCCGGAGGTCGAGTGCAGGTCGAGCAGCGCCACACGCTCGCGCGGCGTCGCGAGCAGCGTCTCGAGCGCACCGAGCAGCTCGCGTTGCTCGCGCTGGTCGGCGTGGTCGAGCGCCGGAGCGCGTTCACGCAGTTCCGCGACGTTCTCGGCGCTCCACAGGCGATTCAGGTCGGTGTGGTGGAAGCGCGTGCGCTGCGCGAGGGCCGCGCGATTGCCCGACAGTCCGACGAGCTCGCCCTTCACGCGCGTTCCGCGGGCTTCGAGCGTCGCGAACACGCGCTCGAGCGCCTGCACGCCCGCCGGCTCGTTGCCGTGCACGCCCGCGGTGACGACGAGCAGCGTTCCCTTGCCGCTTTCCACGCCTGCGCGCCGGCCGACCTCGCGCTCGACCCGTAGAGACGGGCGTGCCTGCGGATCCGACATCGTTCTGCCTCGTTCCCTTATTCGGCGCCGCGCTCAGAGACGGTGAAGGAATTCACGGTCTCGACGTCCGGCGCCGCCAGGCGACGGCGAAACAGGCATCTGAGAGCTCGTAGGCTCGATTTCTTCACGAGCTCTCAGGCGTCCTTGAGCCAGCGGTCGAGAAGCACGGAAGCGAGCTCCATGAAGTCGTGCTCGGTGAGCACGCCCACGAGCCGCCCGTCCTGCACGACCGGCAGGCAGCCGATCTTGTTGCGGCGCATCAGGTCGAGCGCGTGCTGCGAGCTCGTGTCCGGCGTCACCGTCACCACGTCGGCGCGCATGATCTCGCGCACGCTGTGCGTGACCGCGCCACCTTCCGACTTCGCGCGCGCGAGCATGCTGAGCACCGCGCGGTGCGACACGAGGCCCGCCAGACGCCCGTCCTCGTCCTCGACGAGCACGTAGCGGATCTTCTGCCACTCCATCAGGCTCGCGGCGAGATCGGCCACGTCGTCGGGCCGCACCGTGAACATGTCCTTGTTCATCACCTGCCGCACGGTGCGGTAGTTCTCGCGCGCGTTGTCGCGTTCCTCGAGGCTGGCGAGCGACCATTCGTGCACGGGCTCGCCCGACTGCTGGCGCTCGATCAGCGCCGCGGTCAGCGCGCGGTAGCGCTCGATCGGCCGGCCGCGCTCGCCCATCGACGAGAGCGAGTCGAGCGACCACTGCGCGCCGGTGCGGTCGCTGGTCACGCGCTGCTCGATCACGCCGAGGTAGCGGTCGATGTCGGCCTTGGCGACCTTCTCGGCCTCGAGCCCGCGGCGCGCCATCGGCAGCAGCTGCTTGAGCACGAGCTCGTCCGCGCTCCACGCGCGGCCCTTGAGCCAGCGCAGGCGCGCGTGCAGGCCGTAACGGGCCGCCGCGACGAAGTTCGCGCGCGCGTCGTCGAAGCTCATCGCCGCCGTCACGTCACCGAATTCCTCCGCGGCGCTCATCAGGCCGACGAAGAAGGCCGCGTTGGCGATCTCGTCGATCACCGACGGGCCCGCGGGAATCACGCGGTTCTCGATGCGCAGGTGCGGCTTGCCGTCGGAGATGCCGTAGCACGGCCGGTTCCAGCGGTAGACCGTGCCGTTGTGCAGGCGCAGCGCCTTGAGCTGCGGCACGCCGCCCTCGGCGAGCACCTTCATCGGGTTCTCGTCGGAGGCGATCGCGATCAGCGAGCGGAAGCGCGCCACGTCCTCGCGGTAGATCTCGAGGATGCTCTCGTCGACCCAGTGCTCGCCGAAGTTGACGCGCTGGCGCTGGCCGCGCTCGGTCATGTGCTCGCTGCGCGTGTCGAGCGACTGCTGGAAGATCGCGATGCGCGTCTCGTGCCACAGGCGGTGCTGCAGGAGCACCGGCGAGTTGACCGCGACGGCGAGGCAGGGCGCGGTGATGACCTGCGCGAGGTTGTAGCGGCTGGCGAACTCGTCCGCCGTCACCTGGTAGTGGATCTGGAAGCTCGTGGTGCAGGCTTCCAGCATCACGTTGTCGTGCGAGGTCGAGAGCTCGTCGACGCCCTTGATGCGGAACTCGAACTTGCCGCCGCGCATCTGCGTCAGCAGGCGGTTCATCGCGAGGTAGCGCGGGCTCGGCGTCATGTAGTCGAGCGACAGCTGCGCCTTCTCGAGCGTCGGCAGGATGCCGCACAGCACGATCTGCGCCTGCTCTTCCTTGGCCGCCACGCGCGCACGCTCGAGCAGCATCGAGAGCTCGGTGTGCATCAGGCCGAAGCAGTCGCCGCCGAGCACCTGCGGCTTGAGGTTGGCCTCGAGGTTGAAGAGGCCGAGCTCGGTCGTGTAGCTCTCGTTGCCGAGCTTCGCGAGCAGCACCTGCGCCAGCTTGGTCGGCTGCAGCGCCCGGTCGACGAGGAACATCTCCTGTTCGGCGCCGATCCGGCGCGTGCCGGTCTCGATCTTGCCGTCGGCGAGCATGCGCTCGAGCGCGTGGACGTCCTCGAGGAGCGACTTGACGAAACGCCGCATCTCGTTGTGGTCGGCGCTCTCGCTGATCTGTTGCAGGCCCATGCGGGTCTTCTCTGGCGTGCGCGGCCGTTGGCGGTGCGGGCTGGGGGAGGGAGTCGGGGACGGTCGACCGCGCGCGCGGGGATGCTACCACGCTGCCCCACCCGTCCGCGGTGCCCCCGCAGCGTGCTACGCTCCCGCCGGCCCGCCTGCCGGGCCCGCCATGAAGGCCGAGCCCCTAGATCCGCAGTTCTGCGACCTGTGCTCCGAATCGATCCCGGACGCGGATTTCGCCCGGGGTGAGGCGGTCCGGAAGGGGGACCGGAGCATCTGTTCCAGCTGCCGCTGGCAGCTCGAGCAGGCCCGCGAGCGCGCGCGCTCGGCCCACGCGCCGGAGCCTTCGCCCGCGCAAGCTCCGGCCGGCCACGCAGCGCCCACTCCGCCCGCCGCCCGCGCGCGCGAGCGCCAGCCGCTCGCCCTCGCGGCCTTCCTGCTCGCGATCCTCGCCGTGCTCGGCGCCGCGACCGTCGCCCTGCTCGGCCAGCGCCAGATGCGCGGGCTCTCCGCGCGTGTGACCGGCATCGATCCGGCGCAGGCCGAGCGCGTGCAGCGGCTCGAGCGCCAGCTCTCCGACGTCGAGGGGCGCCTCGCGCGTTGGTTCGACGAGCAGTGGGAGCGCCATGCGGCCGGGCTGCAGCCGACGAAGGTCAACGAGCTCGAATCCGCGCCGCCGCAGGTCGACCTCGGGCCGCTGGAGGATGCGCTCGACGAGCTCGCGCGATCCGACGAGCAGTTCCGCGCCACGCTCGAGCCGCGCCTCGCCGCCCTCGAGTCGCAGCTGCGCGCCGCGCAGGTCCTCGCCTCCGCCGCCGCGCCCGAGCTCGGCCCGCTCGACGACATGGCGCCCGAGCGCCGCACGCGCCTCGACCAGCTGCGCAGCTCCGAACCCACGCGCCGCGCCCGCGCCCTGCTCGAGCTCTCCGCCGCGCCCCAGCTCGACGACGCCCCGTTCACCGCGGGCCTCCTCGGCGACCCCGACCCCTTCGTGCGCGCCGCCGCCGCCCGCCACCTCGAGCTCGTCTCCGCCCGCCCCGCCGTCGGCGCCCTGATCGAGACCCTCTCCGACCCCGACCCCACCGTGCGCGCCGCCGCCTACTCCGCGCTGCGCTCGATCACGCGCCAGTCGTTCCTGTTCGACCCTTGGGCCAACGAGTCCACGCGCTCCCTCGGCCTCGCCGAATGGCGCGCCTGGTGGTCCTCCTCCTGGCGCGAATTCCTCTTCCACGCGCCGCAGGGCCGCTAGAGCTCTCGATCGCCGTCGATGGACCTCCGTTTCGCGCCCGCGGTGCCCGGCGATGCGGCGGAGTGCGTCCGGGTTCGCGGCCTGACGCGCGAGAACGCCGTTCCAGCCGAGCGACTGCGGGCCCTGGGCATCACGACCGAGTCGTGGGCGAGCGACATCGAGTCCGGCACGCTGCCGGGCTTCATCTGCCGAGCCGATGGAGCGCTCGTCGGCTACTGCTTCGGCGCGCGCGACACGGGCGAGGTCGTCGTGCTCGCCCTTCTGCCGGACTTCGAAGACCAAGGCATCGGCCGCCGCCTGCTGGATCTCGTCGTCGAGCTCCTGCGCGCCCGCGGCCATCGCCGCCTCTTCCTCGGCTGCTCGCCCAACCCCGCCGCCCGCTCCCACGGCTTTTACCGGCATCTGGGCTGGCGCAGCACCGGCACCTTCGACTCCCACGGCGACGAAGTCCTCGAACTCGTCGTGTCTTGATCGCTCGCGTCGTCCCGCGCCGGCGGAAGCGTCATCGTCGACGTGTTCAGGGGAGCGCGAACGTCGCGACGACCGCGAGGTGGTCGGACGTGCCGATCGTGAGGGTGTGGTGCTCGAGACGCGTCCACGTGGCAGGCGCGAGCACGTGGTCGATGCGGCGCCGCGGCGCGCGGGCCGGGAACGTCGGCGGGGCATCGACGAGGCCGCTGAAACGGCCGCTCGAACGCAGCAACTCCAGCGACGCGTCGTGCGGTTCGGCGTTGAAGTCGCCCGCCAGCAGCGCAGGACGGTCCCCAAGCCAGGCGAGGATTTCGCGCGTCTGCGCGAGGTTGTTCGCGAGGTCGAACGAGTCGTTGCGCAGCGAGGCGACCACCAGCGGGCCGTTCGGGAGCTCCACTTCGCTCCACAGCACGCGCCGGTTGTTCGTGGGATTCCAGAACGGCGCTCCGCCGGCGAGTTGCTGCGTCTCGAGCGCCTTGAGCGGCCAGCGCGAGAGCAATGCGTTGCCCGACCGGATGCGGAAGAACGGCACGCCGAAGCTGTAGTTCTCGCTCGCGGCGAAGTGCGGCAGGCCGGCGTGCTGTGCGAGGTAGACGACCTGGTCGAGCGGCTCCGGACCGCACTCGAGCACCACCTCGGACAGCACCACGAGGTCGCAGTCCTCACGCGCGATCGCCTGTGCGATCGCGTCCAGTTCCTTGGCCACGGTCTCACGCTCCACGAAGCGCCCGCCAGCGAAGAAACCGCACTTCGCCGCGTTGAAGGCCATCACGCGCAGCTCGCGGCGAGCCGTGCGCGGCTCCGACATCGCGACGAAGCCCGATTCCGGCGTGCGCCAGGCGTCGCTCGTGCCGTTGAGCACGAACGCCCGCGCGGTGATCAGCGCCACCGAGCCCAATGCGAACAGCATGCGGCGCAGGATCCGCACGAGCCGGGACGAGGACGCTGCGACCTCAGCTGCCATGGCCGTTCGCGAGTCTACGGCCCCGCCCTCTTGCACGCTTTCGATCTCTTCCGTGCGCGTAGCCGACGTCCTCGCCTCGCGCTCGAACGGTGCGCCCGGTGGTCATCCTCCTGGCGCCAATTCCGCTTCCAAGCCCCCCGGAGCCGCTGAACTGAGGACTGCTCAATCCGCGCTCGTCTTCAGGGCTCGCGAGCGCCGCAAGCCAGGAGCGGGCTTGAGCAGGTCGCTCAAGGAGAGCCCGAGGCCGAAGGCCGCACGGAACATCAGCTCCAGCGAGACCGACGGATCGCCCACTTCGATCTTGGCGATTCGCGATTGGCTCGACCGGATCTGCTTCGCGAGCGCTGCCTGCGTCCAGCCGCGCGAGCTGCGTGCCAGCCGGATGGCTTCCGCGAGCCGCAGCTTGAGCTCCACGAACGCCCGCTCCTCCTCGGAGAGCCCGAGGAACTGCGCCGCATCACCGACGCTCCATCCCGCCGCCCGCAGGCGCTCGACCTTCGACTTCTTGGTTGTGGTCAGGGTGGCCTCTCTCCGGCCGTTCGATCTGTATGTCAGATCCGACATAATGGCAAGTGTCGTTGAAGAGCCCCGGTGCCAGGCCCGTGGGGACGCGGTGGCGCCCGGGCGGCGGAGGCGGTCTGTAGGCAGCGGAGCGGGGGGCGGCTAGCTTGCGGGGCCTTTGTCCAGAGGAACCGTGTGCCCGTGATCCGTCGCTTGATGCTGATGCTCGCCTGCGTCGCCGTGGCCGGAGGTCCGGCGCGGGCGCAGGAGGTGGGGCTCGCGGGCGGCGAGGTGCGCGACCTGACGGGCGGCGGCAAGGCGTTCGTCGAGGTGGTCGCGGGCGCGACCGAGACGTTCGTCGGCGTGCCGGTCGAGGTCACGGTGCGCTGGGGGATCGAGGCGGGTTTTGCGGCGAAGGAGCAGGCGCCGCTCTTCCAGCGCACGCTCGACCAGTCGGTGCAGGTGACGACGGATTGGCTCGGCGAGAGCCCGTGGCGGCTCGTGGAGCCGGAAACCGCGAAGGCGCTGACGTTCGCGCTCGAGGGCGAGGTCGCGAAGGCGGTCGCGCTCGGCACGGAGGAGCGCGGTGGAGCGCAGTTCGGCGTGTGGGGCTTTCGCGCGCGGCTCGTGCCGGAGGCGGCGGGCGAGCTGCGGCTCGCGCGCACGGAGCTCAAGCTCGCGCTCGCGACCGAATGGACCGACGATCTGCTGCGCGGGCGCACGCCGGTGCACGTGGTCGAGGGGATCGTGCGCGGCGCTCCGCTGACGCTGCGTGTGCTCGCCCTGCCCGAAAAGGACCGGCCGCCGCAGTTCGGCGGCGCCGTCGGGCGCTTCACGATTTCCGCCGAGGCCACCCCGCGCGAGGTCGAGGTCGGCGGCACGCTCCAGCTCGTCGTGACGATCGAGGGCGAGGGCAACTTCGAGACCTTCGCGGCGCCGGACGTAGCGCGGCTCGACGGATTCCGCCTGCTTGGGCAGCGCGAGGAGCGCGACGCGGGCCGTTTCCGGCTCGAGGCGGAGCTCTCCGTCGCCTCGCCGCGCGTGCGCGAGGTCCCGCCGGTCGAGTTTGCCTGGTTCGATCCCAACGGAACCGGCCAGTATGTAATGGAGAGTACGGCGCCCCTTCCCTTGCGCGTCTCCGCACCCAAGACTGCCGACCCCATGACTCCGGCTACCCTGCCCTTCGACATCCCGGTTGGACCGGCCCCCGAGGCCAACATCAACGTGGCCCTGTGGGCGGGCGTGCTTCTCGCCGTGATCGTGCTCGTGGTGCTGCTCCTGCGCGCGCGCCGCAAGCTGACGATGTCGAGTGGGGAGGAGCAGGCCAAGAGCGCCGACTTCGAGCTCGGCCTGATCCGTCCGGGTGGCGACGTCACGCGCCTCTATCCCGCGTATCTCGCGGCCCGGCTGGATTGCGACGTGGCCGAGGTCGCGCGCGAGGATTTCGCTGCGCGGCTCGAGAAGGCCGGTGCGCCGGCGGAGCTCGCCAAGCGCGCGACGGAGCTCGCGCGCACGTTCGCGGCCGCGACCTACGGCCCCAAGGCGCCGAAGGAGATCATCGAGCGCGCGCGCGCGACCGTGCGCGAGCTCGACCGCGTGCACTTCCGCGTCTAGCGCACGCGCGCCGCCTGCGGCACGAAGGGCGTCACGGCGCGTGCGAGCGGCGCGGCGGCGCGGGCGACGCGCGCAGGATCGGTCGGCAGCTCGACGAAGGGCACGAATTCCTTCACGAGCAGGTCGCGGCGCACCTCGAGGCACAGGGTCGAGGCCGGGCGCTGGCTCGCGAACTCGTGGGCGAGCGTGACGGGGTGCAGCGGATAGGCGGTGTTGCTCGTCACCTGGAATCCAGCGGCGCGGAACTCCTGCTCGGCACGGTCGGCGAGCGCGGGGAGCGCGAGGTCGATGCCGTCGGGATCGGTCGTGATCAGGTCGACCTCGGAGCGCAACGTCCAGCGCTCGAGCTGGTCCGGTGCGTAGGCCGCGCGCAGGCTCTTCGCGATGTCGAAGTCGACGGCGACGTCGATCGAGCGCGGCGCGTAGGTGTGCACGAACAGCGTCGGGCCGCCGCGCTGGCGCACGTCCTCGAAGGCGGCGGTCACGGTCGTGCGGTAGGCGAAGTAGCGGTCGAGCAGCAGCGCGCGGTCGCGGGGCTCGCGCACCCACGGCTGCAGGCCCGGCGTCATCTCGCCGGACTTGGTCGACTTCGGCAGCGTGTCGCGCTCGATCCGCCGGTTGCAGTCGAGGAAGGTGCGCGGCACGCGGCAGCGCACGACCAGCGCCACTGCGTCGGGGCGGGCGGCGGTGACGGCCGAGGCCACGGCGAGCGCGAGCTCGGGCGCGCCGACGTCGGTGTTGACGAAGAAGAAGTCCTTGAGATCCGCGGGGTATTCGCTCGTGAGCGCCGCGCGCAGCTCGTCGAAGTCGCTCGCGCGCGTCGCACCGTGCGCCACCTCGAGGAACAGGGTCGGCGGAGCGTCGGCCGCGGCGGCGGGGCCGCGCACGAGCTCGACGTCGCACACACCAGGGATCGAACGCAGGGCGGTCGCCATTGCGCGCAGGATAGCGCCGGAGCGCGCTCGCGGAAGGGCCGCGCTCAGGGCACGAAGCGGTACTGGCCGCCCGTGTCGAGCGCGAGTCCCTCGAGCAGCACCGAAGGCTCGCCGACGGCCACGCCGTGGATGCGCACGAGCCGCGTGCGCGCCTTCTCGCCGATCAGCGCGCGGATCTGGTCGATGCGCGTGACGGTTCCGCCCGAAGGCTCGCCGTCGGTGAGCACGTAGAGCGTGTCGACCTCCGCGTCGGCGAGCGCACGCTCGAGCCCGTCGTAGATCGCCGTGCCGCCCTCGAGCGCCAGCCCGCGCACGTAGCCGATCGCGAGGTCACGCTCGCCTTCGGTGAGTTGCACGAGCGAGCCGCGCCACGGCCACACACGCGACGAGAACGCGACGATGTTGAAGCGCACGTCGCCCACGAGCGCCCCGAGCAGGCCCGTGAGCTGTTCCTTCGCGACGTCGAGCTTGGTGCGCGCGCCCGTGTTCGAGCGCTCTCCGAAGGCCGGTTCGCCCATCGAACGCGAAATGTCGATCACGAACCCGACGCGGTCACTCTCGAGTTTCAGGCCGTAGAACGTCGCCGTGCGCGGCCCGCCGCCGTCCGTGCGGCGCGCCTGCCGCTCGCGTTCGAGCCGCAGCGCCTCGTCGCGCGCAGGAAGCTCGAAACCGCGGCCCTCCGCGCGCCACCACGCATCCCAGGCGGCGGCGCTGCGGCCGTGGTCGAGGCCGGTCGCGAGCCGCAGCCCGAGCAGGATCTCGTCGGCGACGCGCCGGCGCGCGCTCGCAAGCGTCGAAATCAGGCGCGGAGTCGAGTCCTTCTCGCGGAAGGCGTTGACGGCTTGCACCGCGAGCAGCTGCACGCGCCAGTCGGGGTCGCCGAGCATCTCGTGCAGCACGTGCAGTGATTCGCGGGTTCGGACGCGTGCGAGCGCGCTCACGGTCGCCATGCGCGCGGCGGTCGAGGCCGAGCGTGCGATGCGGCCGAGTTCCTCGACCCAATCGGGACTCGCGTCGCGCAGCGCCGAGAGCGTCAGGATTGCTTCCGTGGCCTCGGTTTCGTCGCCCACCTCGACGAGCCGACGCAGGCCGATCAACGCGGCCTCCGGATCGCGCTCGGAGAGCACTTTCAGTGCACGCAGTTGCGCCGCACCGCGGCCGACGAGCCCCGACTCGCGCAACGCGGCCGCGGCATACTCGCCTTCGATCGCCGCGAGGCAATCGACCGCAAGCAGACGCCACTCCTCGCTCGAGGTCATGTCCTTCGTGCGTTCCGCGAGCAGCCGCTGCGCCTCGCGATCGCGGAATTGCCCGAGCAGGGCCGCGACTCCGCTCGCCTGATCGGGCGTGAGCTGCGCCGCACGCAGCAGGAGGCGCAGGTCCGCTGCGTCGCTCTTGTTCACGAGGCGCGGCAGGAGCGGCGTCAACGCGAGCGAACGACAGGTCGCGTCGTCGTGCGTGCGCGCGATGCGCTCGAGCCGCTCGACCGCCACGTCGCCACAGCGAGCGAGCGCGCGGGTAGCCGCGTGCTGGTGGGCCGCGCTGCGACCGTGCAGCGCCTCGCGCATCAGGTACGAGACCGCGCGCTCCTCGAGCTCCGTGCGCAGGAACCACGTCAGCGCGCCGTAGGCAGAAACGAGCGTGTCCTCGTCGGACAGGAGCGGCGGCACGAGCAGCGCGCGCTCGAGCGCGCGTTCGTCGCGCGCGTTGACGAGCTGCAGGAACGCGCGCCGATCGACCGTGTCCTTGTCGCGCCGGATGTCCTCGAGCGCGCGCTCGGCCGACGACTGCGCGCTCGCGAACGTCGCGATCAGCAACCAGCAGGCGAGCCAGCGAGCAGGAATACCGAGCCAGAGCAGTTTTTTCTGCAAACGGCGGCCTGCGTCGACGGCGTGGCCCTCGGCGCAGGCCGCCGTTTGCAGAAAAAATTGCTCTGGCTCGGTATTCCTGCTCGCTGCCGCGGCAACGCGCTGCTGATCGGCAGTCATCGTCGCAGCAGCCTACCCGGACGCGCGCCGGTCGGCTCGCCGCGCTCGACGACGGCCACGCCGTTGACGAACACGTGCTCGATTCCGATCGGATAACGCTGCGGATCCTCGAAGGTCGCGGTATCGGCGACGCGCGCGGCGTCGAACAGGACGAGGTCGGCAGCGAGCTCACGCTCGATGCGCCCGCGGTCCGTCAGGCCGGCGCGCGCGGCCGGAATCGAGGTCATCTTCGCGATCGCCGTCGGCAGGTCGAGCGCCTTGCGCTCGCGCACGTAGTGGCCCAGAACCCGCGGGAAAGTGCCGTAGGAGCGCGGGTGCGGCCGGTCGTTCGCGGCGCTGCCGGTGGGGGCCATGCTGCGGCCATCGGAGCCGATCATCACGAGCGGATGCGCGAGCAGGCGCTCGACGTTCTCCTCGCTCATGCCGTGGCCGACGTACCCGACATCGGTGCGGCCGAGCTCGAGCAGGCGCGCGAACGCCTCGCCCGGAGCGACGCTCCACGCTCTCGCGAGCTCGTCGAGGCTCTTGCCGACACAGTCCTGCGCCGCCGGATCGCCGACGGAACTGATCACGATCAGCTCGAAGCCGCCCGGATCGATCTCCACGCGCGGACCGACCTCGCGCACGATGCGCTCGCGCTGCGCCGGATCGCGCAGGCGGGCGAGCAACGCCTCGTCGCCACCTTCGCGCGCCCACGGCTCGAGCAGGATCGTCAACGTCGTCGAATAGGCCGTGTACGGGTACACGTCGATCGCGACGTCGAGTCCTTCGGCGCGCGCGCGTTCGATGCGAGCCACGGCTTGTTCCTGCAACTTCCAGTTGTTGCGACCCGCGGCCTTGAGGTGCGACACCTGCAGCCGCGCGTTGCCCGCGCGAGCGGTGCCGAGCGCTTCTTCGAGCGCGTCGAGCAGCTTCGCCTCTTCGCTGCGCATGTGCGTCGCGTACAAGGCTCCCCGCGCGCCCGCGACGCGCACGAGGTCGAGCACCTCGTCCTGCGGCGTGTAGATCCCCGGCACGTACTCGAGGCCCGTCGAAAGGCCCCACGCACCTTGGTCGAGCGCACGCTCGAAGCGCCGCACGATTTCCGCGCGTTCTTCCGCCGTCGCAGGCCGATCGACCTCGCCGAGGACGCCGCGGCGCAGCGTGCCTTGCCCGATGAGCAACGCGTGGTTGAGCGCGGCCCCGTACGTGTTCCACGCGCTGCGGTAGCTCTCGACGTCGCTCCAGCGCCCGCCGTCCTCCGCGTGCGGCGCCGCGGAACCCCCGCAATTCCCAGTGATTTCGGTGGTGCAGCCCTGGCGGATGCGACTCTGCGCGAGCGGCCATTCGAAGATCGTGCGGTCGGAATGCGTGTGGATGTCGACGAAACCCGGCGCGAGCACGAGCCCGGAAACGTCGAGCACGCGCCGCGCGCGCCGCGGGTTGCCGGTGCCGATGAAGTGGATGCGGCCGGCGCGCAGGCCGACGTCGGCGACGAACGGTGCACCGCCCGAACCGTCGACGACGGTCGCGCCGACGAGCAGCAGCTCGCATTCGGTCTCGCCCTCGGGCGCGCGGCAGGCGCTCGCGGCGAGCAACGCACCCGAGGCGGCGAGGAAACGGCGGCGATCGATCGAGAGGCTCATGCGCGAGGCTCCACACCCAGTCCCGGCGCCGCGAGCGTGCTCAGGCGGTCGCCAGCGAGCGAAAATCCGCCGGAAAACGGGTCTTCGGCGAGGTCGAAGCTGCCGTCGAGGTCGAGGTACGTCGTCGCGGGGTTCGCGAACGCGCCGTGCAGCGCCGCGGCGATGCCGAGCACGCTTTCGTCCATGCAGCCCCACATCAGGCGCAGCTTCGCGCGTTCCGCGAGGCGCGCGAGCCGCAGCGCGCCGCGCAGGCCGCCGGTCTTCATCAGCTTGATGTTGATCGCGCCGTAGGGGAGGCCGAGCTGCTGCAAGCGCTTGAGCCCGTGCTCGTCGTGCACGCTCTCGTCGGCGACGAAACGATCGCGCAGGGGCTTGGGGAACGCCATCAGCTCCGCGTCGAGCTCTGGCCGCGTCGGCTGTTCGAGCAACTCGATGTCGAGTGCTTCCATGCGCTCGCAGAAGCGCGCCAGCGCTCGCAGGTCGTAGCCCTGGTTCGCATCCGCGCGCAGCACGATCGCCGCTCCGTGCCGCTCGCGCAGCTTCGCGAGCCGCTCGAGGTCGAGCTCGACGTTCTCGCCGATCTTCACCTTCAGCAGGCGAAAGCCGCGCGCGACGTATTCGTCCGCCTCGGCGAGCGTGGCCGCGACGTCCTTGAGCCCGATCGTGATCGACGTGGGCAGCATCGGGTGCGAGCGCATCAGCATCTCGACCACCGGCAACTTCTGGCGCTTCGCCTCGAGATCGAACAGCGCCATGTCGACCGCCGCACGCGCCGCGGGGCCTTTCACGCGCGTCTGCAGGTCCGTCAGCGCGACGCCGAACTCCGCGAGCTCGAGCCCGAGCAGCCACTCGAGCTTCTGCGGCGTGAGCTCGGCCGCGACGCCCGCGATCGTCTCGCCGGTGACCTCTTCCGCCGGCGACGCCTGTCCGTATCCGATGCTTCCGTCGTCGGCTTCGAGCTCGACCAGCACCAACTCGACCGCATCCCAACTGCCTCCCGAGACCGCGTAAGGCCGCGTCAACGGGATGCGCACGGTGCGCGAGCGCGCGGCTACGAGCTTCACGCGCGCCGCTCTTCCTTCGCGTAACGCGCGGCGACGTCGACCAACGGATCGAGCGACTCCAGCAGCGGATACACCGTCGGCAGGCCCGTCTCGCGCGCGATGCGTTCGCGAGTCGCGGCGCGTTCGTTTTCCGGCAAATGCTCGTGGTTGAGCGCGATGCCGAGCACGCGCGCGCCGTACATGCCGATCAGCGCGATCTCGGACGCGAGCGACGGGATGACGTTGCCCAGCTGCTCCTGATCCTCGAAGAACTTGCGCGCCGGCGCGTGCTGCAGGATCACTCCGCGTGCGCCACCCGACAGCAGGAGCTCCGCTCCGCACGGCCCCGACGGATTGCGCAGCGCCGACTGGCCTTCGAGCACGATCAGGTCCGGCGCGACCTCACGATCCGCGCTCACGATCGCGTGCTCGAGCTCACCCGACACGAAATCGTTGGGCGTCGCGTCGAGCACGAAACCGAACCTGCAACCCTGCAGCCAGCCGGTCTGGCCCGTGTAGATCACTTCCGTCGCGACCTTGCGCTCGCGCAGCGCCGCCGCGAGCACCTGGCTCGTCGTGCGCTTGCCGAGCGCGCAATCCGTGCCGAGCAACGCGAGCCGCGGCGCGCGCACCTTGGCGATCTCGCCCTTCCAGAAATGCAGCTCGGCGCGCGGCTTGGGCTTGCGCACGTCGAGGATGCGCGCCTTGCCACGCTCCGCCGCCGCGCGCAGGTCGGGCTCGTCGGAGAGCACCTGATGCAGGCCGCTGACGGCGCCGATGCCACGCTCGAGCGCGCTCGCGATCGGCTTGCGCAGGCTCTCGGGCAACACTCCGCCGGACGTTGCGACGCCGACGACGACCCAGGCGGGCCGGCGGCCGGACTGGAGCAGCTCCTCCAGCGTCGCGAACGTCGGAATGCCGCGCTTTCGCCCGTCGAGCAGCTCGCCCGCGTCGCGTCCCGCGCCTTCCGCGTCGACCAGCGCGACGATCTCGAAGCGACTGGGCCCGCGCACCAGACCGTGCGCGGTCTTGGCGTCGGAGGTGAGGAATCGATCGACGGTCAGGACTGCGGCGGTTTCACGCATGGGGGCGCTGCGTAGGATAGCGGCGCGCTCGACGAGCCGCCGCCGCCCATGTTCCTGCTCCAACTCCTCTCGCTCACCCTCGTTTCGCTGTTCCCCTCGCTCGCGCCGACCGCGCAGGGAGGCTACTCGAACGAGAAATTCCCCGACCTCGGGATCGAGCTCGATCGCCCGCGCGACTACGAGGCGATCCCGACGCAGCCCGACGAGGAATTCGTCGTGCTGTACTACGCGGAGAAGCTCGACCCCGATCCGAAGAAGCGTCGCAAGGCGCGGCCGGAGCTGTCGGTCGTCGCGATCGACTTCGTGCCCGATCCGCAGCCGAAGGAGCCCGAGCCGACGCCGCCGCCCGCGCCCGAGGACGAAGAGGGCAAGAGCAAGGCCGCGCCCGTCGAGCGCAAGCCGGAAGCTCCGCCGCCGCCGCCGATCAGCACGCTGCAGCGCTGGTTCGAGCGCCAGACTGGCTGGGAACTCGGCCGTTCGGAGCCGGGCAAGCCGCGCGCGGGCTGGACGTCGACCGTCTACACGCTCGCGCAGAAGCAGAACGGCCCCGGCGACCGCCTCGTCGGCTGGTGCTACGCCTACGTGCAAGAAGGCAAGCGCACGGTCGCGTTCGTCGCGACCTGCTACGAGAGCGACTTCAAGGAGCAGGAGAAGATCTGGCGCCACATGGCCGAGAAGGCCGAGCTCTCCGAGCCCGAGGGCCAGGACGTCACGAAGCTCACGCAGAAGTACGCGCGTTCAGGCCTGCGTGGCATCGACTACCGCGTCAAGGTGCGCCAGAAGATGGTGCGCGGCTGGAAGGCCGAGGACACCGAGAATTTCATCGGCCTCTACCACACCAACGACCAGCCGCTGATCCGCACGCTGCTCGCCGACATCGAGTCGCTCCGCAAGGAGTCCAGCACGCTCTTCCCGCCCGCCGGCGAGATCAACGCGGTCTCGACCGTGCGCGTCTGCCGCGATCGCACCGAGTACATGGCCTACGGCGGGCCTCCGGGCTCGGCCGGTTACTGGAACTGGGTCGCGGAGGAGCTCGTCTTCTACGACGCGCAGGTCAAGGAGAAGGGCAAGCGCTCCAGCGGCGACGAGAACACGTTCATCGTGCTCTACCACGAGGCTTTCCATCAGTACATCCACTACTCGGCCGGCGAGGTCCCGCCGCACTCGTGGTTCAACGAAGGCCACGGCGACTACTTCTCCGGCGCCGACGTCGTCGGCTCCAAGGTGCGCAAGATCGGCATCAATCCCTGGCGTTTCGGCTACATCCAGCGCGCCGTCAACGAGGCCAAGTTCGTCCCGTGGAAGGACATCATCGGCTTCGAGCAACCCGAGTACTACCGCTCCGACCGCGTCGGCCTCTGCTACGCCCAAGGCTGGTCGATGATCTACTTCCTGCGCCAGTCGCCGGTCGTGCAGAAGCACCCGCAGTGGTCGAAGATCCTCGACACCTACTTCAACGAGCTCAAGCTCGACTACTCCCGCAACCTCGCCCTGCTCGAGACCCAAGGCCGCAAGGACGACCGCGCCGCCAAGGCCGCCGTCGGCATCGCCTCCCGCAAGCACGCGCTCGGCAAGGCCTTCGACGGCATCGACATCCCCGCCCTCGAAGCCGAGTGGGTGAGCTTCATCTCCAAGCTCGAGTTCAAGCGTTGAGCGCCGTCCGATTCCCCGTTGCTTCACCCCCGATGATCACCGTCGAACTCCGCGATGCAGCGCGTTCCTCCGAAGGACGCACGGAAGTCGAGATCTACCTCGACGCGGCTGGAGTGGAGTTCCTAGCGAAGCAGCTCGAGTCGCTGCGCAAGGGTGCCGGGCACGTTCATCTGATGACGCCCGCGTGGGCGGGCACAGAACTCGAAGAGTCCCCCGTGGGGACCGGAACCGTACTTGCGCATCACCTCCGGCTCGTGCTGGTGCCCACCGACCGCAACTCCTCGCGACCGAGTTGAACCCCGATCTCGAGCTCGGCCTCGCCCTGCAACGGGAGCCACGACTGGAGTGGTGGGCTCGGTGACGTTGGTGGAGCAGCGCCGAGCCCGAGGGGTCGGGCGGAGCCCCGGTCCGGCGGCCGGACTATTGTGTTCTATCCACCTTCGGATAAAGTATCCAACGGAAGATACTCGAGGATATTTCATGTCGCACTTTGCCCGTCTGGAGCTGGCTCGCGAGCTTGTCGCGGCCTTGAGAGGGCTCACCCTGCTGGGTGACGCCCAGAATGGCCTGTTCCTCGCCGCTCCGCGCCGCACGGGCAAATCCACATTCCTGCAGGCCGACCTGAAGCCGGCCCTTGAGGCCAGTGGCGTCGCCGTCGTGTACGTCGACCTGTGGGCCGATCCACGTCGCGATCCGGGAACATTGATCGCTGACGCCGTTGCCAAGGCCCTCGCGGGCAAGGCGGGGCTGCTGAGCAAGGCGGCCAAGCGAGCCGGGCTCGAGAGCCTGACCGTCGCGGGGCTCGAGATCGACCTCGGCAGGATCGGCAAGGTCGACGGCGCGACCCTGACGGACGCACTGCGCGCCCTGCGCGAAGCGAGCGGGACTCCGGTGGCGCTGATCGTGGACGAGGCGCAGCACGCGCTCACGAGCGATGCCGGAGAGGCGACGATGGCGGCATTGAAGTCCGCGCGCGACCAGCTCAACCGTCCCGGGCAGGTGAACCTCATGCTCGTGATGTCGGGTTCCGACCGCGACAAGCTGCTGCGCCTCGTCAACACCGGCGGCGCCCCCTTCTACGGTTCGCAGGTCACTCGCATGCCGCTCCTCGGGCGCCCGTTCCTCGAGCACCTCGCGGCGCTGATCACGGCCCAGCGCCCCGAACTCGCTCCGATCGACATCGAGACGCTCCAGGCGGCCTTCGAGGCCTTCGGGAGCCGACCGCAGTTCCTTATGGAGGCCCTCGGTCAGGCGCTGAGCCCGTTGTCGGGCGTGCAAGGGGTTCGTTTTGAGCGAACGATGCTCGAGTTCGCGCTCGAACGGCAGCGAGCCGACGAAGCACAGATGGAGGCGGACTTCCTCGCCCTCCGGCCGCTCGAACGCGCCGTGTTGTGGCGCCTGCTCGAGCAGGGCCCGCGCTTTCGACCGTACGACGCAGAGGCGCTCCGTTTCTATCGCGAGCGCGTGGGCGATCCAGTGACGGTCCAGATGTCGCAGAAGGCGCTCGAGTCCCTGCGTTCGCGGAATCCTTCGATCGTGTGGAAGTCGGCACGCGGGGAGTACGCCGTCGACGACGCCGCGATGCACCGTTGGTATGAGCAGCGTGCGCGGGCCAATCGCTGGCCGCCCGCGGATCCGGAGAGCGAACTCGCGGACTGATGCCGCCTCAGCGGCCCGGGGTCTGCGGGAGGCGCAGGGTCCAGTCGCCGAGGAGGCTCCAGAAGTAGGTGCGCTTGCGGCCGATGTCGCCGCCGACGGAGTCCCAGGTGGGGCCGGCGCGTTCGAGCTCGAAGTAGCGGCGCAGCGCGTCGCCCATGCGGCCGCCGGAGCGCAGGGTCTCGGCGAAGCCGCGGGGTTCGTCGTAGAAGACCTTGGCGCGGCCGAGGATCGCGAGGGCGCCGCCGTGGAAGAGGATGGCTTCGGCGCCTTGGTTGCGGCCGTAGTCGGGGTGATCGAAGGAGAGCTCGGCGGCGCCCGGCGGAGAGAGCGCCTGACAGCCGGTGTGGACCCAGAGGGCGGGAGCGACGGTGAGGTTGCGAGCGCGCATGTCGCGCCAGAAGGCGGCGTCGACGCGCGGGCCTTCCTCGCCGGCTCCGACGGCGCAGCCCCAGGCGTCGCTGTGCGCACGCAGCGTTCGCAGGCTCGCGGGCTGCTCGAGCCACGCGCGCAACGCTTGTCGCGACGGACTGCCGTGCTGGTCGAGCTGCGAGCGCTCGAACGGACTCCATTCGGCGGCGGCGCCGACGAGCGAGTCGAAACCGGAGTCGAGATCGCAGGCGAAGGAGGCCGGGCGATGCGCGGCGCCCCGCGCTTGCGTGCGGTAGGCGTGGTTCGCCTGCAGGTTCTCGACGAGCAGCGCGCGTTCCTCCGCGAGGTCGCGAGCGTTGCCGCGCGCGTCGAGGCGCGAGATGGCGAGGTCGGGCAGCGCGAGCGGATTCGGCGCGGCGGCGTCGGCCGTGCTGCACTCGAAGTCGCGCGCGCTGTCGAGCGTGCGCACGTGCAGCGCGCGGACGGAGCCGTCGTCGCCGAGCTGTTCCGCGGCCTCGAAAGCGCCGTCGTTCACGTGGAAAAAGTCGCGGAAGACCAGCGCATCGCGCTCGAAGTCGCTCGCGATTCCACCGCTCGCCGGGACACCACCCGGAAAGGCCGCAAGCAGCGTCGGGACGCGCGTCGGCGCTTCGAAATAGAGCGATTCCCAGTCGCCATCGAGGTCCGCGAGCACCAGATCACAACGCTCGGCGACGATCTCGGGCACCACACGCAGCCACGGCACCGCACCGAGGTCGCGGCGACGCTCGCCCGCGCCAAGCGTGAGCGGATCGTCGCGGCGCCAGGCGCACGTGCGCACGAGCAGCGCATCGGGGAAGTGGCCGACGAGCAGCGCTCCGCGCAACGTCGCGTCCGCCTCGCGCGCGGCGCGCAGGAAAGCGCGCAGCGCCAGCACGTAACTGCCGTCACGGTGGCCGGCGGAAGGTGCGAACTCGATCGCGTACGCGCGCGGCCGAAGTCCCTCGCGAGCCCAGTCCACCGCGAGCACGTCGAGCTGCGCTCGCAACGCGGCCGCTCCTTCGCCCGCGAGCAAGCGCGCATCGACCAAGAGCAACGCGAGCTCGCCCGTTGTCGACTCTTGCGCAAGCTCGAGCCGCTCCACCTTCGTGAACTCCACCCGCCCGTCTCGATCGCGATCGAAGCCGGAGAAGCGGCGCGCGAGCTCATCCTCTCCGCGCGCGAATCCCGCTGGCGCGAACGCAGTGAGAGCGGCGACACCACCGAGCAGCCAGCGCGCGAGTCTCTTCATGGCCGGCCGAGTCTCGGCGCGCTCCTCGCTCGCGTCCAGAGGTCAGAACCGCCCGATCCGTTGCCGGCGGAGCGACGGGGCGCAGTTGCCGGAGCTCGTCGCGGCTGAGAACATCTCGGGACGGCCCGAGCGGGCTCGCCCCGAGAGCCGCGCAGCGCTCGAGTGTTTCCGAGTCCCGGAACGCCCTCGTGAGTGGCGCTGGCATCGTTCGGCAAGTCGGACCATGGGTCGTCAGATCGGGAGTGGAGAGAAGCAAACCGCCGCGCGTCGGCGGGCGGGCATTGGAGAGAAGGAGTTGGCATGAGGATCGGTCTTCTGCTGCTGTCGCTGCTGGCACTCGTCAGTCTCGGTGCGCGCGCCGTCGCCGGAGACCTGACCAAGGTCTATCCCGCGACGCTCGACTTCGCCGATGGCCAAGCTCCGCGCGAGTGGACCTGCGGACCGGGCGACGTGTGGGAGCTCAAGTCCTTCCACTTCGACCATCTGGGACAGCTCGACCTCACGCTCGGAAAGACGACGGTCGTGTTCGGCGTGGCCGAGAAGAACGTCGTCTGGGCCGCGCTCTTTCCCGAGAAGCCGGCCAAGCTGCGCTCGAAGGTCGGCGGTGAAGGTGAGCAGGTCACGAGCGTGTGGATGCGCTTCAATCCGGCGCATCTGGGCGAGCTGTTTCCGGCGAAGACCGTGGCGAAGAATGGGCCTGAAGAGCAGATCGCCTGGGCCAGGCGCATGTGTGCCTGGAAAATTTCGAGCGGGTGGCAAGCGAACAACCTGCCGGTGATTCCCAAGCAGGGCTCGATCGTGCTCGACTGCGAGACCGTCGAAGGGCCGCGCCGCTACTTCGTCGCCGACAAGGAGCAGGGCAAGCTCGAGCTCGTCGCGGCGTTCGAGAAGCGGCCGCTGCCGGCGCTCGTCGCGATGGACGAAAGTGCGGCCGTGCGAGCCTTCGACGCGGTGTGGGAGGCCTTCGACAAGGAGTACGCCAAGTTCGGTTCGCTTCCGGAGGTTGACTGGAAGAAGGAGGGCGAGCTCTGGCGAAAGCGTGCGGAGAAGGCGAGGACGACCTTCGCGGCGGCGGTGGCGATCGACGGACTGACGGCGAAGCTCCGCGACCTGCACGTGTGGGTGCGCTGCGGCGACGAGTTCCTCCCGGGCTACTCGCGGTCGCGACCGCTCAACGCGAGCTACGAGGCCGTGCGCAAGGCGTTCCCGGAGCTCGTCAACACCCGGCACAACGTGCAGTGGGGCAAGACGGAAGATGGCATCGGCTACGTGCTGGTCGATGGCCTGAACGACAAGGAGCTCGCTGCGACGATCGACGACGTGCTCGAGAAGCTCGGCGGCTGCTTCGGCCTCGTGGTCGACCTGCGCTTCAACGGCGGTGGTGACGAGCTGCTGGCGCGCGACGTTGCCGCCCGCTTCGTCGATTCGAGGCGCACGTACAGCACGAATCGCTATCGCAACGGGCCCCGGCACGACCAGCTCGGAGACGTGCTCGCGCGCGACTTCGAGCCGCGCGGTCCCTGGCGTTTCGAGTCGCCCGTCGTGTGCCTGCAGGGGCAGAAGACCTTCAGCTCGGCCGAGTCGATGGCGCTGATGTTCGCCCAGTGCCCGCAGGTCACGACGATGGGCGATCGCACCGGCGGTTCGAGCGCCAACCCGCGGCGGCTCGAGCTCGAGGGCGGAATCCAGGTCAACCTGCCGCGCTGGATCGACATGGACCCTGAGGGTCGCGCCATCGAGAACGTCGGCGTCGCCCCCGACGTCGAGGTCAAGGCGGGAAGCGCGGACTTCACTTCGACGAAGGACCCTGTGCTCGATGCGGCACTCGCGCTGCTTCGCAAGCAAGAGCCCGCGGAACGCAAGCCGGGCAAGCGCTGACCGCGTACGGGCGCGACGCGACGATCACCTGGCGAGCAGCTTCATCGCACGCGAGCCTCTGCTCGCGCTTCGCCCGCGTCCAGTGGCGCTTGTCGATGTCGGCCGCCTAGACTCGAGTGCGCATGGCGTTCCTCGAAGCGAATGTCGAACGGCTCAAGCTCCGCGCCGGACGAGTCTCTGTAGTCGCCGCGCTCGTGCTCGCGGGCTGCACCGCAGCTCCAAAGATCGAGCTGACGGCGTATTCCGAGGCCAACGTGCTCGCGGGCGCGACGATGCTCGAGAAGCTGAGCCGCGTGTCGCAGCTCGACCAGCTCGGGGACACGGACGCCGATGCGGCGCGCTGCGCGTGCGCGGCGGCGCTCAACGCGTTCCTCGCGAGTGGCGGGACGTGGGAGGAGCTCGCGGCGCGCTTCGGCTTTCCTGCGGTGCCGACACAGGAGAGCGTGCACCGACTGCAGGAGCGCCTTTACGACGAGGCGAACGTCGATGGCGAACCCGGGATCTACGGCGCCTGCCGGCCCGTGTACGACGCGGCGCGCAACGTCGTCGGCTGGGAGCGCAAGGAGGGCGACGAGGCGCACCGCGTGTTCGAGGCCGTCGGGCTCGAGACGTGGGCGCTCTTCGGTCGCAGCGAAGCCACGCTCCACGATCGCCGCGAGGCCGTGCTCGCCTACTTCCGCGAGCGACCGCTCGGCGCGCTGATCGTCGGCGTGAACGAGGACATGGACTCCGGCCGCAGCCTGCCCGTCACGCCGGGGACGTTCGCGAACCACTACATCGTCGTGCTGCAGCGCGACGGCGCTTTCCTGCGCCTCGACAGCTGGGCCGAGCCCGGAGCCCGGACGCTGCACGCGATGACGGACACCGAAGTTCGCGAGCTGGTCTTCGAGACGCCGATCACGCTGCTCGCGACCGCGCTCGCGCAGCGCTGACCGCCGCGGCCGACCGCCGGAGCTTCAGGTTCCGACGACGTACCACGTGAAGCCCGTCGGCATGTCCTTGGGGCGCCCGGGGAGCTGCGTGATCTGCTCGAAGTACACCTGGGCGTCCTCCGTCAGCTCCTCCTCGTCGACGGCGAGCTTCGGTTCCTGCTGGAGCTCTTCCAGCGCCTTCGCTTCCGCGTCCTCGACCGAGTCCGCCTCGACCGCGCGCGTCGCGTAGAACCCGATCTTCTCCTTCCGGCCGAGAATCACGCCCGGAAAGTTCTCTCCGTGGATCACGCACGAGTACCAGCCCATCGTCGCTTCCTTTCGCCTTCTCGCGCGGAGCCTACCCGACCGAGTCTTCCCTGTCGTGGCGCCCGCCGACAAGGCCCACGCAGTTCGACAGTCAGCTCGTTCCCTGTCCAAGCAGGACGCCCACCCGAGTCCTCGCTCGGATGGGCGTCGCAACACGACTTCTCAGGAGTTCGTGAGGTCACTTGGCAGAGCCGACGAGCTCGCGCTCGCGCTGCTGCGGCTTGCGTTGCGTCGTGGTCGGCGTCGCGGCCGGCAGTTCGGGTTCGAGCGACCAGCCGGTGCGCAGGCCGAGCATGAACCACGCGAAGGACGCGACGCCGACAAGGAACAGCGTGTCGCCGACGATGCGCAGCCAGCGCAGGTTCTCGATCCACGGCTGCTGCAGGAACTCGGCGGAGCGCGCGTACCACAGGCCCTGTTCGACGCTCGCGACCGTCTGCGCGAGGCCGATCGGCAGGAGGCTCAGGCCGACCATCAGGCCGAGGCCGATGTTCATCGACCAGAACGACAGGCGCAGGTGCTTCTGCTTCCAGGTGCGGGCTCCGGTGAGCTGGCGCGCCATGACGAGCATGAGGCCGAGCGAGAGCAGGCCGTAGACGCCGAAGAGCGCGGTGTGGCCGTGCACGGGGGTCGTGTTGAGGCCCTGCATGTAGTAGAGCGCGATCGGAGGGTTGATCAGGAAGCCGAAGATGCCGGCGCCGACGAGGTTCCAGAAGGCGACGCCCACGAAGAAGCGGATCGGCCAGCGGTAGCGCTCCATCCAGGCCGCGCGGTGCTGCATGCGCAGCGTCTGCAGGGCCTCGAAGCCGATCAGCACGAGCGGCACGACCTCGAGCGCGCTGAACGTCGCACCGAGTGCGGTGATGCCGATCGGCGTGCCGGAGAAGTACAGGTGGTGGAACGTGCCGGGGATGCCGCCAATCAGGAACACCGCGGTCGAGGCGATGAAGGCGCGCGTGGCGTTGCCGGACTTGACGAGGCCGAGGCTCGTGAAGAGGAAGGCGAGCACGCCCGTGGCGAAAACCTCGAAGAAACCTTCGACCCACAGGTGCACGACCCACCAGCGCCAGTACTCGGCGACCGAGAGGTGCGTGCGTGCGCCGTAGAGCAAGCCGGCGCCGTAGAACAGGCCGATCGCGACGGTCGAGAGCGTGAAGAGCCCGATCAAGCTGCGGTTGGCGGCGCCCTTCTTCAGCGCGGGCGCGAGCGCGCGCAGCATCAGGAACAGCCAGCCGAGCAGGCCGCCGAAGAGCGCGATCTGCCACACGCGGCCGAGGTCGACGTACTCGTAGCCCTGATGGCCGAACCAGAAGGAGGCGTCGAGGCCGAGCTTGCGCTCGACCGACAGCCATTCGCCGGTCAGCGAGCCGCCGACGACGAGGAACAACGCGGCGAGCAGCAGGTGCACGCCGAGGCGCTGGCCCTTGGGCTCGCGGCCGCCGATCACGGGCGCGAAGAACAGGCCCGTCGCGAGGAACGCGGTCGCGATCCAGAACACGCCGGTCTGGATGTGCCACGTGCGGCTCGTCACGTAAGGCAGCCACTTCGCGAGCGGGAAGCCGAAGAAGGCCTCGCCTTCGACGGTGTAATGCGCGGTGACGGCGCCGAGCACGACCTGCACGCAGAAGAGCGCGACGGCGACGCCGATGTACTTGCCGACGGCGCGCATCGAGGGCGTGAGCACGAGGCCCGAGAGCGGGTCGCGCGCCGGCGCCGGCGGGTCCTCTTCCTCGCGGCCGCGGCTCGCGAGGAACCACACCATGCCGCCGATGCCCGCGAGCAGCGCCACGATCGAGAGCATCGACCACAGCACGTTCGACGAGGTCGGCACGTTGGCGACGAGCGGCTCGTGCGGCCAGTTGTTGGTGTACGTGTAGTTTTCGCCGGGGCGTTCGGTCGTGCAGGACCAGGCCGTCCAGCCGAAGAACGTCGCCAGCCGCTCGAGCTCGACCGCGTCGGTGAGCGCGTCGTCCTGCAGCGCGTAGTCCTCGCGCAGGCTCGCGAGCGACTCGTCGCCGCCGAAGAGCGCCTTGTAGTGCTGCGCGACTTCCGTTCGCGCCGCCGCGCGCGCGTCGCTCAGCACCAGCGTGCCGCTCGCGGCGTCGTAGCGGTTCGTGCGCATCTCGCGCACCAGGCGCGCATCGAGCGCACCCTTCGTCGCTGCATCGAGCTCGGCGTAGGGCTTGCCGTGTTCGTTGCGGCTCCAAAGGTCGAGCAGCGCGACGCACTCGCGGTGCAGCCAGTCCGCGGACCAGTCCGGCGCCTGGTAGCTGCCGTGGCCCCAGATCGAGCCGATCTGCTGGCCGCCGATCGACTGCCAGACCTGCTGGCCGTCGAGGATCTGCTCGCGCGTCGCGAGGACCTGACCCGACTCCGTGACGACGCGCTCAGGCAGCGGCGGCGCCTGGCGGTAGATCTCGCGGCCGCCGAAGCCGAGCAGGAAGAAGCCGAGCCCGACGACCAAGCACAGCACGATCCACAGGCGTTTCTCGGTGAATTTCATGGGGTTGGGACGTTTCGAGGGGCCTAGGCGCGCAGCGCGCGCGGGAAGAGGACGTTGTTCTCGAGGTGGATGTGCTGCATCAGCTCGCGCTCGAGTTCGGCGAGGCCGAGGTACAGGCCGGTCCACGTCGCGCACGCATCGGAGGGCGCGGTGTGATCGTTCGTGAGCTTGCGCAGGCGCTCGAGATTCGCGCCGTGCTCCTTGTGCTCGAGCTCCATCACCTGCACGGGCATCGCCGCCATGCGGCCGCGGCCGGAGAGGATCATCGGGAAGAGCACCTGCTCCTCCTTCTGCATATGGCTCTCGAGCTCGTCGGACAGGAACGCGAGGAACGCCGCGAGGCCACGCGGGCAATCGGCGCGCTCGGCATGGACCTTCTCGACCTTGCGCGCCATCGCGACGAGCTGCGGCAGGTCCTCGCGGTGCTTGGCGTGGAAGCGCTCGAGGATGTGCGCGACGAGTTCCGGCACGGCGAGCGTGTCGGCGGGCAACGGCTCGCTCGAACGCGCGCTCTCGTCGCGCAGCTCCGCCGTCACCGAGCCGACGTCGAGCTTGCGTTCGGCGCAGGCGCTGCCGAGCGACACGTGGCCGCCGCAGCAGAAGTCGAGGTGGTGGCGGTGGAAGACGCGGATCGCGCCGGGGAGCTGGGTGGCGAGGTCGGCGAGGCTGGTTTCGGGGCGAAGCAGGGTGGTGGTCGTCATGGGTTCCTCCGGGGTTCGAGGGACCCATGGCGAAGGCCGTGCCACGCGCGTGGATCGTTGAAAATCAACGACTTACGACGGTGTGTTGTCGAAAAGGCAGCGCCACGGCGTTGTGAACACCACTACACTTGTTGCGATGGCGACAACACGCTCCCGCGCGGAACGAACCACGATGCCCAAGCCCAGCAAGAAGCCCGCGGCCAGCGCCGCACCCGCCCCGAGCGCCGCCGACACGTTGCTCTCGATCGCGCTCGACATGACGGCGTCGCTGTCGAGCGAAGACCGCTCGCGGCGCCTCGTCGCGGCCGTCGTGCGCGCGTTGCCGTGCGACGCGGCGGTGCTGTTGCGCCTCGACGGCGACGAGCTCGTCCCGATCGCCGCGCACGGCCTCGCGAGCGACGTCTTCGGCCGGCGCTTCCGCCGCAGCGAACATCCGCGCCTCGACATCCTGTGCCGCGCCGCCGCGCCGACGCTCTTCCCGTCCGACTCGAGCCTGCCCGATCCCTACGACGGCCTCGTCACCGATGCGCCGCACCTCGACGTGCATTCGTGCCTCGGTTGTCCGCTGCGGGTCGAGGGCGAGCTCGTCGGCGTGCTGACGGCGGACGCGCTCGAAGAAGGCGCCTTCGATGCGGTCGATCCACGTTTTCTCGAGCAGCTCGCCGCGCTCAGCGCCGCCGCGTTGCGCACGAACGACCTGATCGTCGCGCTCGAGCGCCACGCGAGCCAGAAAGGCCAGATCGCGCGCGAGCTCGTGCGCGACATGCTCGACCGCCGCGGTGGGGGCTTGCTCGGCCAGAGCGAGCCGATGGTGCAGCTGCGGCGCGAGATCGAGCTCGTCGCGAGCACCGACCTGCCCGTGCTCGTCACCGGCGAGACCGGCACGGGCAAGGAACTCGCGGTGCGGACGCTGCATTCGCAGTCGCGGCGCTCGAGCGAGGCGCTCGTGTACGTCAACTGCGCCGCGTTGCCGGAGTCGATCGTCGAGAGTGAGCTCTTCGGCCACGTGAAGGGCGCCTTCACCGGCGCGACCGAGGCGCGGCCCGGCAAGTTCCGCGTCGCCGACGGCGCGAGCCTTTTCCTCGACGAAATCGGCGAGTTGCCGCTGCACGTGCAACCGAAACTCCTGCGAGTGCTGCAGGAAGGCGAGGTTCAGCCGGTCGGCTCCGACCTCGTCGCACGCGTCGACGTGCGCATCTTCGCCGCCACCAACCGCGACCTCGAGGCCGAGGTGCGCGCCGGGCGTTTCCGCGCGGACCTGCTGCACCGCCTCGACGTCTGCCGCATCAAGGTGCCGGCGCTGCGCGACCACGCCGAGGACATCCCGCTGCTCGCGGGCCACTTCGCCGACCGCGCGCGGCGCAGGCTCGGCACCGGACCGATCCGCATCTCGCCCGACGCGCGCGACCAGCTCGGGCGCGGGACCTGGCGCGGCAACGTGCGCGAGCTCGAGAACGCGCTCTCGCGCGCCATCCTGCGCGCCGTCGGCCGCACGCAGCCCGGCGAGACCGTGATCGTTCGGACGAGCGATCTTTCCGCGGACGCACCGGCCGAGCTTTCGGCGTCGACCGCTCCCGACACCTCACCGTCCGTCGCCTCCGACCTGCCCCTGCGCGAGGCCACGCTCGAATTCCAGCGCGCGCGCATCCGCCGCGCGCTCACGCTGCACCGCGACAACTGGGCCGCCGCCGCGCGCTCCCTCGGCCTGCACCGCAGCAACCTGCACCACCTCGCCACGCGCCTCGGACTGCGCTGAATCCCGGAATTCGTGCGACGATTCCGGCCGCGGCGGACACAGGAGCCTTTGTGGAGCAGGAAAGCGGATTCGAGCAACTGTTCGAGGAGCGCGAGTGGGTGCGCGCGCTCGCCGAGCGGCTGTGTGCGGACGCGGCGTCCGCCGAGGATCTCGCGCAGGACACCTGGCTCGAGGCGCTGCGCGAAGGGGGCAAGGCCCGAGGAGCGCGCGGCTGGCTCGGGGGTGTCCTGCGGAACCTCGTCGCGCGCCGGCGCACCCGCGACGCGGCGCGCAGCGAACGCGAGCGTGCGACCGCGCGCCCCGAAGCCGTGCCGGGACCCGACGAGCTGCTCGCGCGCGCCGAATTGCAGCGCCGTGTGCTCTCCGCCGTCGCGAACCTGCCAGAGTCCTACCGCTCGGTCGTGCTCCTGCGCCACTACGAGGGCCTCTCGGCCGAGGACATCGCGCGCCGCTCGGGTGAATCCGGCTCGACCGTGCGCAACCGTCTCGCTCGCGCGCACTCGCTCCTGCGCGAGCGCCTCGACCGCGACTACGGCGACCGCTCGCTGTGGTCCACGCTGGTCGTGCCCGCGACGTCGACGGCATCGAAACCTCTCATCGCCGGAGGAGCCCTCGTGGGATGGAAACTCGCCGCGAGTGCGGCCGCTTTGATGCTGATCGGGGCGATCCTGTGGATGCGAACGGATGAGCCCGAGGCCTTCTCCGACTCGCTGGTGGGCGTCGCGGTTCCGGTCGCAAGCGCCGAAGTGGCGCAAGCTCGGGTCGAGGACGAGCGCGTGGAGGCGCCGACGGAGGTGCGCGCGATGAAGGACGTGGCGGATGCGGGCACGGGCCTTCCGTCGGTCGCAGACGTAGCGTCGTTGATGACGTGGGGCACGGTGGTGTTCGGGCACGTTCGGCCGGAGAACGATGGGGAAGAGCTCGAGTCGGCGCCGTTCGTGTGGCTGAAGGACATGGACGGAAAGCGGACGCAGGTCGCTTGCGCGTCGGACGGGGCGTTCACGCTTCCGAGTGTTGCGGTCGGCGTGCATTGGCTCTGGGCGAGTGCGGGGGAGCAGGGCACGGGCACGACGGAATTCGAAGTCGTGCCCGGGCTGCAGCGGCTCGAAGTCGTCGTGCGACTGGAGCGACCGTGGAAGATCGACGTGATCGCGGGGCCGGGAAGTGACGAACTGCGCTCCGGCTCTTCGGCGTTCGCAGTCGCGACGATCGAGCCGCTGGGAGAACGGTTCGAAGAGAATGCGGCGCAGCGCGCGGGCGTCTTCGGATTCGGAATCTTCCGTCCCGGGCGTTCGTCGGAGGCCGACCCGGATTCGCTCGGCTCGCTCGAGATCGGCGTGAACGTTCCCGTGTGGGTGCATCTCGTCCGCCGGCGCACCGTTCTCGACCGCAAGCGTGTGCAGCCCGGCGCCACGACGGTCGAGTTCGATCTCGCCGGCCGCGACCTGTCGTTCACTCCCGGGTCGGTGCGGGCGCGCCTCGTCGCGGCCGACACGAGATTGCCGTTCGTTCGAGGGTCCGTCTCACTCGTCGGTGAGTTCTCGAAGCTGTCGCTCGGTCCCATCGATGCTGACGGACGCGTGAAATTCTCTGGGCTTGACCCCGGGCCGTGGCGCGTGTCGCTGTTCGAGGCGGGGTATGCGTGGGACGAGGAACTGAAGATCGAGCCGGGTGCGGAGCTCGACCTCGGCGACGTGTTCGTGTCGAAGGGCATCGCGCTCCGCGGCCGGGTGGTTGGAGCGGAGCCGGGACAGCTGACCGTGCGCGTCGCTTGCCAGCGGCTAGACCAACGGACCGGGGAGCCGGTGTGGAGCGGCGGAATACGCGCGTTCGAGATCGACGCGGAAGGCAGGTTCGTCGCCGCCGGGCTCATCCCAGGCAAGTACAGGCTGTCGTTCAGCGGCGCAGGGCTTCCTTTGGTGCAGCGAACGGTGGACGTGAAAGACGTTCCGATCGAGAACGTCGAGCTCGAGCTCGCACCTGGCGCGGACCTGTGCGTGATCTTCGCGCGCGACGCCGAGCCCGCCGACTGGCTCGACGTGCTTTCCGTCGCTGGTGAACGCCTTGGCCACACGCGTCTCGTACCGGGATCGCCGCACGCGTTCCGCGTGGTCTCCGGGACCTACGTGGTGCGTGTGGGCGAGCACGAGCGCCGGGTGACAGTGGGGAGCGAACCGCTGCTCGTGCGTATGCCGTGAGTGATTCGGGGCGCGCGAGAGGTTGCGGTGACTTGGGGGCTTGTGAAGTCCGGAAAGGGCGTGCTATGGATGAGGCCCCATGGGCACGGGTGCTGAGGATCGACGTCGGAACGCCGCTCGCGTGCGCGGGCGGTGGATGGCGGCGGCCTTGGTTGCGTGGATGCTGGTGGTGCAGATGCTGAGCGGCACGGCGGCGCTGATCCATGCGCACGGTGGGCTCGGTGGGCACCTGCATCTGGTTGCGGGTGGCGTGCACCAGCCGGACCATGCGCGGCACGAGAGCTGGCATCGCAGCCAGCACGCGGGGCTCGCTGACACGCACCATCACGGCGAAACGCCCGGGCGCGACGGCAAGGCGCAGGGCTCGCACGAGGATGTCGAGCGCGTCGTGTTCGCGTTCCCCACGGCGCCGCCGGTGGTCGATGGACCGTCGGAAGGCGTGGCGCTGCCGAGCTGGGAAGCGCTCGTGACGCTGGCGCTCGCGGTGCCGGCGAACGAAGGGCTCGAAGCGGTCGTGGCGGCGCGTACGGCGTCGCACGAGCCCAGCGGCGAGCCGTCTCCGGGCGGCAGTCTGCCGCTGCGGATCTAGCCAGCGGTTTCGTCGCTGCGCTCGCGCGGTTGCGCGGGCGTGATGGCCGCGTGTGGCGGTCGTCGAACTAGCTTCGAATCCTGCCTGAGGTCTGCCCGTGCATCGTCCGTTCCTGCCCGTTTCGCTGTTCCTCGTCACGTCCCTCGTTTCCTGCGACAAGCTGGCGCCTGCGCAACCTGCGGTGAAGGCGGCGGAGAGCGCCGAAGCGCACCTGCAGCCCGAGCTCGTCACGCGCTTCGGCGAGCGTGTGCTCGTGTTCGCGGAACATCCCCATGTCGCGGCCGGCAGCGCGGCGACGTTCATGGTGCACTTGAGCGTGCTCGCCACCGGCGAGCCGGTGCGTTCGGGCGTCGCGAAGGTGCGCGTTGGCACGCGCGAGTTCCGGATCGAAGCCCCGAAATCACCGGGGATTTTCCCCGTGGTCGTCACTCCCGACGCGACCGGCCGCTTCCCGCTCGCGATCGGCATCGAGAGCGAGCAGGTGAGCGAGACGGTCGAGTGCGGCGAGCTGTACGTGCACCCCAACGCGGGCGCGGCGGAGGCGGCGGCGGCGGTCGTCGAGCCCGTGATCGCGTCGAACCAGGTGCCGTTCACGTTCCAGCAGCAGTGGCCGCTGCGGCTCCTGCTCGCGAAGGTCGAGCGCAAGGACCTCGCGCGACGGCTGGTCGTGCCGGCGAGCGTGCGGTTGCCCGATGGTGCGAGCGCTGAAGTGCACGCGCCGGTGGGCGGCAGGCTCGCGCCGGTCGCGGGACGCACGTTGCCGCGTTCGGGCGAGCGAGTGAAGGCGGGTGAAGTGCTCTGCACGGTCGAACCGCCGGCGGACGCGGCGACGATCGCGCAGCTGCACGCGCTGCGGCTCGAGCTCGAGATGCGGCTCGTCGAGGCGGTGCACGAGGTCGAGCACTCGAAGCTGCGGCGCTCGTTCGCGCAGCGCGAGCTCGACCGGCTGAAGACGTTGCGGCCCGATGGCCTGAGCACGCTGCCCGAGCTCGACGCGGCGGAGCTCGAGGTGGAGATGACGATCCACGAGGAAGAGCTCGCGCTCGGCCGCAAGCAGACGGTGGAGCGGCTGCTCGCCGACCGCGTGCCCTTCGACGCGCAGACGGGCTCGCCCGTGGTGCGCGTGCAGGTGCTCGCGCCGATCGACGGCGTCGTGACGTGGGCCCCGAATTCGGCGGGCGCGAGCGTGACGCCGGACATGGAACTCCTGCGCATCGTCGACACGTCGCGCGTGTGGATCGAAGGCCGCGTGTCGGAGTTCGACCTGCACCGTCTGTCGCGCGAGCTGGGCGCGACGGCGACGTTCCTCGGACTCGCGGGTGAGCGCCTCGAGCTCGCGGGAGCGCCGTACATCGCTCCGCGCGTGAGCGAGGAGTCCCGAGCCGTGCTCGTGCGTTTTGCCGCGGAAAACAAGGACAACAAGCTGATCGATGGCCAGCTAGCGGAGCTCGAGCTGCGCACGGAAGTCGTCCGCGGCGCGCTCGCGATCCCGCACGAGGCGATCGTGATGGACCAGGGCGTCCCGACGGCCTACGTGATGCGCTCGGGCGAGCTGTTCGAGAAGCGCCAGCTGCGGCTGGGCGTGCGCGACGGCGCGACCGTCGAGGTGCTCGAGGGACTCGCGGAGAACGAGCGTGTCGCCACGCGCGGCGCCTACATCGTGCGGCTCTCGTCCATGGCGCCCGCGTCCATGGAACACCACGACCACTGATCGGGAGGAAACCAAGTGATCAACCTCCTGATCCGCTGGGCGCTCGAGAAGCGCCTCACGGTCATCGTCCTGTCGATCCTCGCGATGGCGCTGGGCGTGTTCGTCACGCTGCGCATGCCGGTCGACGTCTTCCCCGACCTGACGGCGCCGACCGTCACGGTGCTCGTCGAAGGTCACAGCCTCTCTCCGCAGGAAATGGAGACGCAGGTCACGTTCCCGATCGAGAGCGTGATGAACGGCGCCTCGGGCGTGCGGCGCGTGCGCTCGGGCACGGCGCTCGGCATCACCGTCGTGTGGGTCGAGTTCGAGTGGGGCACCGACATCCACCGCGCGCGCCAGACGGTGGCGGAGCGGCTGAGCACGATCTCGGGCGCGATGCCTGAAGGCGTCGAGGCGCCGAAGCTCGCGCCGGTGTCGAGCGTGATGGGCGAGATCCTGTTCGTGTCGCTCACCAGCGATCGCCACGGGCCGCTCGAGCTGCGCACGACGGCGACGACGGTGCTCAAGCGCCGCCTGCTGTCGGTGCCGGGCGTGTCGCAGGTGACGCCGATCGGCGGCGACACGAAGCAGTACCAGGTGCTGCTCGAGCCCGACCGCATGCGCGCCTACGGCGTGACGGCGGACGAGGTGATCGAGGCGCTCGCGGGCTCGAACCAGAACGTGGCCGCGGGCGTGCTGCACATGGGCTCGCAGGAAGTGCTCGTCGAAGGCATCGGCCGCGTCGTCGGGATCGACGACATCGCGGCGGTGCAGGTCGCGCGGCGCGACGGCGTGCCGGTGACGGTGCGCGATCTCGGCGAGGTCGTGATCGGGCCGGCGCTCAAGCGCGGCACGGCGGCGGCCTCGCGGCGCGGCGAGGACTGGGAGCCGATCATCGAGGCGGGCGTCGTGCTCGCGGTGCAGAAGCAGCCGGGCGCGAACACGCTCGAGCTGACCGAGCGCCTCGACCGCACGCTCGACGAGCTGCAGGCCGTGCTGCCGGCGGGCATGCACATCAACCGCAACCTGTTCCGGCAGGCCTCGTTCATCCAGAACTCGGTCGACAACACGGTGTCGGCGCTGGTCGAGGGCGCGCTGTTCGTCGTGCTGGTCGTGGCGGCGTTCCTCGCGAGCACGCGCGCGAGCGTCATCACGCTGCTCGCGCTGCCGCTGTCGCTCCTGATCACGGTGCTCGCGCTCGAGCTGATGGGCGCGAACATCAACACGATGACGCTCGGCGGCATGGCGATCGCGATCGGCGCACTGGTCGACGACGCGATCATCGACGTCGAGAACGTGCTGCGGCGCCTGCGCGAGAACCGCAAGCTGCCCGAGGGGCGGCGCAAGGCGGCGGCGAGCGTGATCTACGCGGCGAGCGTCGAAGTGCGCGGCTCGATCGTGCTCGCGACGTTCATCATCCTGCTCGTGTTCGCACCGCTGTTCTTCCTGTCGGGCGTCGAAGGACGCCTGCTTCGGCCGCTTGGTCTTGCGTTCACGGTGTCGCTCGCGGCCTCGCTGCTCACGGCGCTCACGCTGACGCCGGCGCTGTGCAGCCTGCTCTTGCCGAACAGCCGCATCGTGACCAAGGGCGGCGAGCCGCCGCTCGTGCACCTTCTGCAGAAGCTCTACGCGAAACCGCTCGAGTGGGCGCTGAATCACCCGTGGATCGTCGGCATCCCGAGTGCGGCGATGCTGGCGCTCGCGACCTGGAGCGCGGCCACGATGGGGCGCGGATTCCTGCCGGAATTCAACGAGGGCGCGCTGGTCGTCGAGGTGGCGAGCCTGCCGGGCACGTCGATCGCGCAGGGCGACCAGCTCGCGCACATGGTCGAGCAGCAGCTCATGCAGGAACCGGAAGTCGTCGCGATGGGGCGTCGCACCGGGCGCGCCGAGGAAGACGAGCACGTGCAGGGCGTCGAGGCGAGCGAGATCGACCTCACGCTGGACATGGAAGCTCCGGTGCGCATGGGCAAGCCGCGGCGCACGAAGGAGGAGCTGCTCGAGTCGATGCGCGAGCGGCTGGGCAGCATCGCGGGGATCCAGGCCTCGTTCGGGCAGCCGATCGGTCACCGCATCGACCACATGCTGTCGGGCACGCGCGCGAGCATCGCGGTCAAGCTGTTCGGGCCGGATCTGGGGCAACTGCGCGACCTCGGCGCGAAGATCGAGGAGGTGATGAGAACCGTCCCGGGAGTCGTCGACCTGTCGGTCGAGCGGCAGGCGCTGGTGCCGACGATGCGCATCGAGTTCGATCGCGCGGCGATCGCGCGGCACGGGCTGCACATCGAGGACGTGGCGCACGCGGTCGAGCTCGCCACGCAAGGCAGCGTCGCGAGCGAAGTGCTCGAGGGCACCAACCCCGTCGCGCTGGTCGTGCGAACGACCGGGGCGGGGCAGCTCGATCCGGAGTACCTGCCGGACGTGCTCGTCGAGGCGCCGGAAGGGCAGCGAATCCCACTGCGCGCGCTCGCCTCGGTGCGCGAGGACCGCACGCCGAACTTCATCAGTCGCGAAAACGCGCAGCGCAAGATCGTCGTGATGTGCAACGTCGCCGGGCGCGACCTGCGCGGCGTCGTCGAGGAGATCCGCAGCGGCATCGAGGCGCAGGTGGAGCTGCCGTCGGGCTACTGGGTCGAGTACGGCGGCCAGTTCGAGAGCGCGCAGGCCACGGGCGAGCTCCTGAGCGTGCTCGGCGTGCTGATCGTCGTGAGCATCGCGTTCCTGCTGTACTTCGCGTTCGGTTCGGTGCGCGATGCGGCGCTGATCCTGCTCAACCTGCCGCTCGCGCTGATCGGGGGCGTGCTCGGCGTTTACCTGACCGGCGGCGTGCTGACAGTGGCGTCGATCATCGGGTTCATCACGGTGTTCGGCGTCGCGGCGCGCAACGGCATCATGCTCGTGTCGCACATCCGCCACCTGCAACGCCACGAGGGCGTGCGCGACTTCCGCGAGGCGGTGCGGCGGGGTGCGCTCGAGCGCCTCGCTCCGATCCTGATGACGGCGCTGGCTGCGGGCCTCGCCCTGATTCCGCTCGCACTGCGCGGCGACAAGCCGGGCAGCGAGATCCTGACGCCGATGGCGGTGGTGATCCTGTGGGGACTCCTGTCGTCGACGCTGCTCAACATGCTGCTCGTTCCGAGCCTGTTCCTGCGTTTCGCGATTCCGGCGGAAACCGGCGAGGAAAACGACATGCCAATGGAGGTGACCGGTGCGGAAGCTTGATCTCGTGGTGTTGGCGGGTGTCGCGCTCGTCGCGGCGTGCCGGACGACGGTCGATCCCAGCGCGGACTACGCGGACGCCCAAGTCGCGATCCGCGAGGCGACCGGAGTCGAGAAGGTCCTGCGGCCCGATGAACCGGGGCTGTCGACGGTGGAGGTCGAGCGCGTGCTCGAGGACGGGCTCACGCTCGCCGAAGCGCGCCAGCTCGCGCTCCTGCAGAACCGTCGCTTGCGCGCGGCGTTCTTCGAGATCGGCGTCTCGCGCGCCGACTACGAGCAGTCGGGACTGCTGCGCAACCCGACGCTCGGCCTGAGCTACCTGTGGCCGGATGGCGGCGGTCGCGAGCGCATCGGCGCCGACCTCGTGCAGAGCCTGAGCGAGCTCTGGCAGATCCGTTTCCGCCGAGAATTCGCCGAGGCCGAGCTGCGCGAGAAGGTCGCAGCGGTCGCGGGGCAGGCGGCGAAGCTCGCCTACGACGTCGAACGCGCGTACATCGGGCTCCGCGGAGCGCTCGCGGCCCGCGCGGCGGTCGATTCCGAGATCCGGGTCGCGCTCGGCGCCCGCGATCTCGTGCGCATTCGCGTCGAACGCGGCGTGGGTCGCTCCGTCGAGCTCAACCAGGCCGAAAGCCGCGTCTCTCTCGCGCTCGTCGAGCACCAGCGGCTCGAATCCGCCGTGATCGAGCAGCGTCGCGAACTCGCGTCGCTCCTGTCGCTCGACGGCGATCCCGCCCGGATCGAGGTCCTGGGTGAAGACCCGTCCGACGTCTTCCTCGTGCCGCAGCTCGACGAGCTGCTGGCCGCGGCCCGTGAACGTCGGCTCGACCTGCGCGCGGCGAACCTCTCGGTGCAGCGCGCCGAAGCGATCGTCGCGCTCGAGCGCAGCCGCACGACGCCGGACGTTTCGCTTGGGCTCGACACCGAACACCCCGAGCGCGGCACCAACACGCCGTTCGTCGGCGGTTTCAGCGGTTCGATCGAGATCCCGATCTTCGACCAGAACCTCGTGCAGCTGCGGCGCGCGGAGCTCCTGCGCGACAAGGCCGAGGAGGAACGCGAGGCGCTGCGCAGTGAGGCCGAGCAGGAGATCCGTGCCGCGCACGCCAACGCGCTCGCAGCCGAGCGCACGCTCGCGACGCTCTCGTCCTCGGCGGCGCCGCAGGCAAACCGAGCCGCGGAACTTGCGCGCACCGCCTTCGAGGCCGGCCACGCGACCGCACTCGACCTGCTCGACGCGCAGGCGCGACAGGTGGCCCTGCAGCGCGCGGTCGTCGCGGCGCAGGCCGTGCTCGCGCGCAGTCGGCTCGAGCTCGCCCGCGCCAGCGGCGGTGCGCTCGCGCCTACGCCGTGACCTTGGCCCGCGCGCGCTGCCGGAGCCAGCGGTAGGCGATCGGGATGACGAGCAGCGTGAATCCGGTCGAGGCCACGAGGCCGAAGATCAGGCTCCACGCGAGCCCGGAGAAGATCGGGTCGAGCGTGATCGGCCAGGCGCCGAGCATCGCGGCTCCAGCGGTGAGCAGGATCGGGCGCAGGCGCTTGGTCCCGCTCTCCAGCACGGCGTCGTCGAGCGACGCTCCCGCCGCTTCGCGCTCGGACATGAAGTCGATCAGGATGATCGAGTTGCGCACGACGATGCCGGCGAGCGCGATCATTCCGATCATGCCCGTCGCGGTGAAGAACACGGGCGTGCCGTAGCCGCCGACGGGCTCGTCGAGGACGAGGTTGAGCAGCCAGAAGCCCGGGAGGATGCCGATCGCGCCCAGCGGGATCGAGAGCATCACCACCAGCGGCAGCAGGAACGAGTGCGTCTGCAGCACGAGCAGCACGTAGATGCCGACCAGCGCGCCCGCGAAGGCGAGGCCGAGGTCGCGGAAGACGTCGAGCGTGATTTGCCACTCGCCTTCGCCCGACCAGTCGGCGGCGAGGCCACCGAGGAGCGGTTCGCGCTCGCGCAAGGCCTGCTGCGACAGCACGATTTCCGCCGGCGGACGGCCTGCGACCTCGCCGAGCACGAAGGCCGTGCGCGCCAGGTCCTTGTGGTAGATCGAGGGCTCGCTCTGGACCTCGCGGAAACGGCCGAGCTCCGCGAGCGGCACGAGCGAGCCGTCGGCGCCCTTCATCGAGAGGCGCCCGAGCTCTTCCGCCCCGCTGCGGTGCTCGCGGTCGAGGCCGAGCTTGAGCACGAGCGGCTGGCGTTCGTGCGGCTCATGAACGGTCGCGACCGGGGCGCCTGTGAGCGCGAGCGCGAGCGTGCGAGTCACGAGCTCCGACGAGACGCCGTGCAGCATGGCCTTCTCGCGATCGAGCTCGAATTCCAGGCGCGCGTGCGGCTCTTCGGTCATCACGTCGACGTCGACCACGCCGTGTTCGGCGGCGAGAGACTTCGCGACTTCGCGCGCACCGGCGACGATCTCCGGCCACGTGCGCTCCGCGGGTCCGCGCACCTCGGCGACCAGCGTGGCGAGCACCGGCGGCCCTGGCGGAAGCTCGACGATCTTCAACGTCGCGCCGTGGCGACCCGCGATCTCCTGCAGCTCGTTGCGGATGCGCAGCGCGAGCTCGTGGCTCCGCTGCTCGCGCTCGCCCTTGCCCACGAGCCGCACGCGCACTTGCGCCAGCTCCGGCGACGCGCGCAGGTTGTAGCGGCGCACGAGGCCGTTGAAGTCGATCGGGCCGGCGGTGCCGATGAAGGCCGAGAAATCCGTAACTTCCGCGACCGTCGCGAGCTGCGCCTCGATGTCGCGCACGGCCGCATCCGTCGCCTCGAGCGTCGAGCCGTTCGGCAAGTCGATGACGAGGTCGAACTCGCTCTTGTTGTCGTAGGGCAGCATTTTCAGCGGCACGGCGCCGCTCGCTCCGAGGCCAACGGCAAGGGCTCCGGACACCGCGATCGAGGCCCACAGCGAGAAGCGCGCGACCTTGCTGCGCAGCAGCGCCGTCAACGCGCCGACGTAACCACGCTCGAGCAGGCCACCTGAATCGTCGTGCTCGCCCGTGTGCGGCTTGAGCAGCTTGTAGCTCATCCACGGCGTCACCGTGAATGCCACGAGCAGGCTCATCGCCATCGCGACCGGCACGTTGAACGCCATCGGGCGCATGTAGGGCCCCATCATCCCGGTGATGAAGAACAGCGGGACAAACGACAGGATCACCGCGAGCGTCGCGACGATCACCGGCGGGCGAACCTCGTTCACCGCCTCGATCACGGCCTCGAGCGGCGCCTTCGCGGCGCGGCGGAAGTGCCGATGGATGTTCTCGACGTCGACGATCGGGTCGTCGCACACAAGTCCCAGCACCAACACGAGCGCGAACAGCGTCACGCGGTTGATCGAATAGCCGACGAGCAAGTTGAAGCCGAGCGTCAGCGCGAACGTGACGGGCACGGCGGCGGCGACGATCAGGCCCTCGCGGCGCCCGAGCGCGAAGGCGACCAGCGCGATCACGGTGACGATCGCGAGCGTGAGGTGGCCAAGCAGCTCGTTGACCTTCTCGTCGGCGGTCTCGCCCCAGTCGCGTGTCACCTGCAAGTGGACGTCACTCGGCAGGATCTCGCGAGCGAGCTCGTGCGCGCGCTCGACGACGGCTTCGGCGACGTGAACCGCGTTCGTGCCTTTCTTCTTCGAGATCGCGAGCGTGACCGCGTCGAAGGACTTGCCCTGCGGCCCGGCGCCATTCGGCCCGAAACCCAGTCGCACGAGCGCTCGCGCCTCCACGGGACCGTCGACGACCTTCGCGACGTCGCGCACGTGCACCGGCCGGTCGCCGTGCACGCCGACCACGAGCTCGGCGATTTCGCGGCTGTCCCCGAGGAACGGCCCGGCCTGCAGCTCGATGTGCCGGTCCGCACGGTCGAAGGCACCCGCCTGCAACGCAGAATCCGCCGCGGCCAGCGCGCCCGCGACTTCCAGGGGCGACAACTCGCGCGCCGCGAGCGCCTCAGGATCGAGCTCGACGCGCACTTCGCGCGGAAGCCCGCCGAGAATCTCCGTGCGGGACACATCGGGCACTTCCTCGAGCCGCGCGAGCAGTTCCTCGGCGGAGCGCCGCAACGCCGCCGGATCCGCGCTCTCCGACCACAGCGTCAGCGCGACGATCGGCACGTCGTCGATCTCGACCGGGCGCACGGCCCAACCCGCGACGCCCGGGGGCGCTTCGCCGCGGTGGGCCTCGATCTTCGACTGCAAGCGCACCAGCGCGCGCTCGCGGTCCTCGCCGACGAAGAAGCGCACGGTGATCGCCGCACCGCCGCGACGCGAGACGGAATACACGTGCTCGACGCCGTCGATCTGCCACATGAGCTTCTCGAGCGGCGTCGCGACGAGCTGCTCGACTTCCTCGGCGCTCGCGCCGGGGAACGACACCATCACGTCGGCCATCGGCACGACGATCTGCGGCTCTTCCTCGCGCGGCGTCGCGAGCACGGCGACCAGTCCAACCGCGGCCGACAGGATCAGCAGCACCGGCGACAGCGGCCCGGTCGTGAACGCGCGCACCATGCGCGACATCCAACCCTCGTTCGAGGGCGCGCTCGCGTGGCGTGTCATCGCGTGCCTCCGCGGCCGATGCGCTCGCCGCCTGCGAGGCCGGAGAGCACCTCGACGAGCCCATCCTCGAGCGGATCTCCGACCGTGACCAGTCGCCGCTTCCACTCGCCGCGGTCCTCGACGATCACGCTGGCGAGCTGACCGACGTGGGCGATCGCCTCGGCCGGCGCGAGCACGACCTCGCGTTCGCCGGCCGGAATGCGCAAGCGCGCGAACATGCCCGGCCGCGCACCGGTGATTTCATCGAAGTCCACGCGCACCTCGAACGTGCGGCTGCGCGCGTCCGCGGACGGCAGCACCTCGCTCACACGTCCCTTGGCGGTCACCGCGAGCGTGTCGAACTGCAGCGTGAGCTCATCCCCGGACTTCAGGCGTCCGACGAGGCCCTCGCGCACGCGCGCATCGAGCCGCAATTGCGCGGGATCGAGCACGACGAACAGCGGATGGCCCGGCAACGCGAGATCGCCGGCCTCGACGCTGCGTTCAGCGACGACGCCGTCGAGCGGTGCGACGAGGCGCGTGTAGCCGAGCGCGACCTCCGCCTCGCTCGTCATCTGCAGCGCGCGCGCGTGCTCGGCCTTCGCCATCGCGACCGCGGCCTCGCCCTCGGCCACCGCAGCTTCGCCGCCGGAAAACGCCGCTTCCGCGGCCTCGAGCTGCTCGCTCGTCGCCGCTCCGCCCTCGAACAGGACCTTCGTGCGCTCGCGCGCCGACTTGGCCTGCGTCGCACGCGCTTGCGCCTGCGTCCGCGCCTGCTCCGCACGGGCGATCCCGCTCTGGGCTGCGAGCACGGCTTGCCTGGCCTGCGCGACGCGCGAGGCGAATTCACGATCGTCGAGCGTCGCGAGCACGTCCCCGGCCTTCACGGCCTGGCCTGCCTCGACCGCAACCTGTGTGACACGCGCCGGCACTTGTGCCGAAACCGCGACCGTGCGGCGCGAACGCACCGTGCCCACCGATTCCTCGAAGATCGCGACGCTGCGCTTCACGACGGTCGTCGTCTCCGTGGGAGCATCGAGCTTCGGCCGTGCTCCGCTTTCACCCGGCGCGATGCGCTCGCCCGACAGGAAACCACCGGCGTACAGCACGACGCCACCGAGCACGATGCCCAGGCCAGCCCACGACAGCCAACGGTTCGAAGCGCTCACCACGTCACCTCCTGCAGGGTTCCCGTCGCGCGACGCAGTTCGAAGCCGGCGCGCTGGACATGAATTCGCGCGAGCACGAGCTGGGCACGTGCCTGCGCCTGATCCGATTCGGCGTCGAGATAGCGCGAGACCGTCGTCGCGCCGCCCTCGAGCGACGTCGCAGCGAGTCCGAGGCCCTCGGCAGCCGCCCGCTCCGCACGTTCCGCAACGTCGAGCATCGCGGTGGCTTCCTCGAGCGCGTACCACGCGCGGTCGACGTCGTTGGCGACGGCGAGTTCCGTGCTGCGCATGCGCGCGTCGGCTGCCACGAACTGCGCACGCGCACCGGCGAGCCCCGCCGAGCGCATTCCGCCATCGAGCGCATCGACCGACAGCACGAGCGCCACTTGCGAGTTCGTGCGCTGCAGGTCGAGCGAGACGTCGGTCTCTCCGCCCCAGACGCGCGCCATGAGATCCAAGCGCGGCGTCCACGCGCGTTGAGCCATTTCCACGCGGGTTTTCGCAGCATCGAGCTCGCTCAGGGCCGCCACCAGCTCGCCGCGGTGCTGCTTCGCGTCGCCTTGCGCGACTTCGCGTGTCGCGGGCAACGTGATCGAGCCCGGCAAGCTCTCATCCGGCTCGATCGGCGCGGCATCGTCGAGCGCGAGCAGCTGCCGCAGCCCAGCGAGCGCGAGCTTGCGCCCCAGCTCCGTGCGCGTGCGGCGTTCCTGGGCCTGCGCGAGCCGCACTTCGAGCGACAGAACGTCGATGCGGAGCGCCGCACCGTTCTCGAGTCGCTTGCGCGCGCTCGAGAGTTGCTCTTCCAGCGTGCGAACGCGCGCATCGTCGGACGCCGCGAGTTCACGCGTGGCACGCAGTTCCAGCCACGTACTCGAAACTGCCGCGACGAGCGCGTTGCGGGCCGCGTCCTGCGCCGCAGTGCCGGCATCGATGCCGAGCTGCGCCGCGCGAATCCCGGCGGAATCGATGCCGCCGCGCCACAGGTTCCAGCTCGCGCCGAGCGATGCCTCCGTGTTGCGCAGCGAGCCCGGGTCGTTAAAGTTCGTGTTCGGGCCCAATCGTCCTGCGTCGATCGACTTGAACAGGTACGTCGACGGTGCGTCGGCCCACAGGACCGCGAGTTGCGCTCCGACCATCGGGTAGAGCGCCGCGCGGGCCTGCGCGAGCGCCGCTTCCGCACCGTGCACGCGCGCCTCGGCCTCGAACAGGTTGGGGTTGCGTGCGAGGCACAGTGCGACCGCTTGCTGCAACGTGCGCACGGTTCCGTCGCGCACGGGCTCCGGCTTCGCCGCCGCGGGAACGGCCGGAACGGCGCGCAGCTCCGCACGCGGCACGGGTTGCTCAGGCGCAAACGTTGTGCAACCCGTGAGCGGCAGGGCTAGTGCGAGCGGGAGCAATTGGGATTTCATCTTGTCCAAGCCTCAGTTCCAGCGGGTGAGCAGGATTCCGGCGCCGGCGAGCACGAGCACGGCGGAAAACACGCGTTGCAGCGCGCGTTGGGGCACGACGGTCGAGACGCGGCTCCCGAGCAGGCTGCCGACTATGCCGACCGCGGTGAACAGCGCGAGCACATTCCAGTCGACCTTGAGATCGAGCTCCGCCAGCACTTCGACGTACTTCGCGAAGCCGACGAGCGACTTGAGCGTGATGATCACGAGGCTCGTGCCGATCGCGCGGCGCATCGGCAGGCCACCGAGCAGCACGAGCGCTGGCACGATCAGGAAACCGCCTCCGACGCCGACGAGTCCTGTCAGCACACCTACGCAGAGACCTTCGAGCGCGATCATCCAGGTCGGATGCGGCTTGGCCACGACGTTTTCTGTGGGCTTGCGCAGCATCAGCACCGACGCCGCGAGCATCACGAAACCGAGCAGCGCGAGCTGCGTGTGCGCGCTGACGTACTTCGCGAGCCACGCTCCGCCGAACGTTCCCACGATTCCGGGCAGGCCGAAACGCAGCACGCTGCGCCAGTCGATCTCGTGCCGCCGCGCGTACGGGATCGCGGCGAACAGGCTGATGCCCGCGACGATGCCGAGCGAGCTCGCGATCGCGACCTTCTCGTCCTGATGGGCGAGGTACACCAGCGCCGGAACCGTGAAGATCGAGCCGCCCGAGCCGAGCAACCCGAGGCTCAGTCCGATCGCCAGTGCACCCAGCCAGACGAGCATCGTTCTGCGCTCCTACGCGACCTTCGGGGGACTGGTCTGTCGTTGCCGCAGCCACGTGCCGCCGACGATGCCGAGCACCGTGGCGAGCGCGTACGCCTTGCCTTCGCCGAGTTGCGCGAGCGCCGTGCCTGGGCAAGTGCCCGAGAGCGCCCAGCCGATCCCGAACACGATTCCCCCCGCGAAAACCGCGTTGTGGAAGGGCTTGTGCGCGAGCGAGATCGGCGTGCCACCGAGCGCGCGAACTCCCGCTCTCCTCACGAGCCACAGCCCGAGCGCGGCCGTCGCCACCGCGACGCCGATCACGCCGAACAGGTGCAGGTCCTTCAGGAGGAACATGCCGTGGATCGCGGTGTAGTCCGTCGCGCGTGCGGCCGAGAGCAGAAAGCCGAACAGGGCTCCGCTCGCCACGAAAACGAGCGCCTTCACGCGGCACCTCCGGTCAATGCGACCAACGCCCACGTCGCCGCGAAACCTCCTGCCATGAAGCCGAGCGTCGCGACGAGGCTCGACTTCGCGCCGAGCGCGAGGCCGACGATCGAATGGCCGCTCGTGCAGCCGCCGGCCGTGCGCGCGCCGTACCCGATCAGCGCTCCGCCGACGACGAGCAACGCGAGAGTTGCGACGTCACCGACCCCGAGCGCGGCTCGCACCGGTTCGGCGACCGTCTCGAGCCTGTGCGTGCCTGCGAGTCCCGACGCCGCGAAACCGCCGAGCGGCAGCCCGAGCGCGAACCAGAGCTTCCAGCGCTCCGGTCCCGCGGGCTTCGCGATCGAGCACAGCTCCGAATAGCCCGACGAGATGCCGAGCAACTTGCCGGAAACGAGCGCGAAGAGCGGCACGAAGCCACCGATGCACGCTCCGGCGATCCAGAAAGGCCAATCCAGGGTCATGAGAGGAGTTCCTCGAGTTGGGTAGGGGAGAGGTTCTCTAGGCGCCGACCGCGGGCGTCGCGCCGTTCCGCCGATTCCATGCTTCCATTCCGCCGACGACGTCGGCGAGCGACGTGAAGCCGGCGTTCGCGAGCAGGCTCGCGGCGGCCGACGAGCGGTAGCCCGTGCGGCAGATGATCGCGAGCTCGCGCGAGCGGTCGAGCTCGGACAGACGCTGCTGCAGCCGTTGCAGCGGAATGTGCACCGCACCGTCGATGTGGCCGGAGTTCCATTCGGCCGGCGTGCGCACGTCGAGCACGAGCGGCGCCTCCGGCTGAGCGAGCCGCTCTGCGAGCGCCTGCACCGTGACGCGGCGCGTGCGCGCGACGAGCTCCGGCCGAGCCGCGAGCGCTGCCATGCCACCGTCGAGGAAGCCCGCGACCCGCTCGAACCCGATGCGACCCAGCCGCAGCGCGGCCTCGCCTTCGCGCCCGGGCTCCGCGATCACGACCACGAGCTTCGCCGGATCGAGCAGCGAACCGCTCCACGTCGCGAAGCTGCCTTCGAGGCTGATGTTGATGCTGCCGACGAGGTGCCCGCCCGCGAAATCCGCCGCCGGCCGCACGTCGACCAGTTGAGCGCCCTGGTTGACGAGCAGCATCACGCTGTCGATCGCGAGCGGCCGCAGCGCCTGCTCGAGCTGCTGGTCGAGCACGTCGCGTTCCTTGCGGTTGAGCGTCGCGTTGTAGACGAAGTACGCCGGCGCGTCGGGCTGGTCCGCCGTGACGAGCGCGATGAACTCCTCGCGCTTCATCGGTTGCAGCGCGTAGTTGTAGCGGCGTTGCTCGCCGAGGGTCGACACGCTCTCGCTCGACAGGCGCTTGCCGCACATCGAGCCCGCGCCGTGTGCCGGATACACCAGCGTCTCGTCCGGGAGCTTCAGCAGCTTCTCGTGCAGCGAGTCGTACAGCATCGAGCCGAGCTCGTTCGCCGTCACGCCGATCGACGCGAGCAGGTCCGGCCGCCCGACGTCGCCGATGAACAGCGTATCGCCAGTGAGCACCGCATGTGGCGCGCGCGTGCTCTTCGCGAGGTCGTGCACGACGATCGAGATGCCCTCGGGCGTGTGGCCCGGCGTCTCGAGGATCGCGAGCCGCACGTCGCCGAACTCGAGTGCATCGCCGTCCTTCAGCGCCGTGAATTCGTATTCGGCCTTCGCCCGCGCGCCCAGGTAGATGCGCGCGCCCGTGCGCCGGCGCAGCTCGAGATGCCCCGCGACGAAGTCCGCATGGAAGTGCGTCAGGATCACGTGCCGGATCTCGAGCCCGAGCTTCGCCGCCTCGTCGATGTACTGTCCGACGTCGCGCTGCGGGTCGATCACCGCCGCGACCTTCGTGCGCTCATCGGCGATCAGGTACGAAGCGTGGGCGAGGCAACCGAGGTAGTACTGCTTGAGGATCATCGTGGCGTGGTCTCCGAAGGGTGTGCGACCGTCCAGTCGCTCCCTCTTCCAAATCAAGCGCCGTGCCACGCCCCGAGCACGCTTCCAGGCCCCGCGGGGACCGTTCCCGCGCCCCTGTTGACACTTCGTCCAGCGTTGACGCTTTACGTTTCGTCCACTTGCCCCCGGCTCGCCCCGGCGCGGCGTCCGGGCGACGTGCGTGGATCCTGCGAACTTCCGCCAGCTTCTGCGTCTTGACCGCCTGCCGCATACAGAGAGTCGGGAGGCAATCGCACCATGTTCCGCTCGTCGCACATCGTTCTGTCGCTCGTCGGCTCTTTCGGCCTCGCGCTCCCCGGTCTCGCGCAATCGGGCGGCGGCGGCTGCCTCGCCTTCGACGGCGTCAACGACTTCGTCAACGTCGGGCGCACGGCGGCGCTCGAACCCGGCCAGATCACGATCGAGCTCTGGGCGCGGCTCGATGGCCCGCAGGACTGGAACACGCGGCTCTTGCGCAAGGGCGAGATCGACGCCTACTTCCTGGCGGCCGATCAGGACAACGACGCGCGCATGCAGATCATGGCCACCCGCGACTCGCAATTTCTTGAGAGCGCGACCGACCCGCAGCCGCACACCGTCTACAACGGTCAGTGGCACCATTTCGCCGGTGTCTGGGCCACCGACCACGCGGAGTTCTTCGTCGATGGCGTGCGGGTCGCGAGCACGCCCCACAGCATGGGAGCGTTGACGCACAACCCGCCGAGGGACCTGTGCATCGGCGCCGGCCTGCCCGTCACGCTCCAGAACGAGTATTTCCGCGGCCGCATCGACGAGGTGCGCATCTGGAACCATCCGCGCACGCAGACGGAGATCGCGGCGAACTGGAATCGTTCGCTCGTCGTGCCGCAGGCCGGGCTCGTTGCCTATTGGCGTTTTGACGAAGGCGCCGGGCAGGTAGCGAGCGATTCCTCCGGACTCGGGCACCACGGTCGACTGGGCTGGACGAGTTCCGCCGAGGCGAGCGACCCGACCTGGGAGAGCTCCGGGGCGCCGCTCGATCCTGACAGCGGCCTCGGCACGAATTATTGCAGCAGCACGATGAATTCCTCGGGTGCGATGGCGACCCTGCGCCTCTCGGGAAGTCTCTCGATCAGCGCCGCGAACGCCCTGCTGGAAGTGCACGCCGCACCTCCCGCACATCCCGGCCAGTTCCTGTTCGGCATGCGCCGTACGCGCATTCCCTTCGGCGACGGCTACCTCTGCATTTCGCCATTCTCTCCGGGCTTGCAGCGCCTCGGCTCGTTGCACACCACCGACTCCACCGGCTTCACCTCACAAACGATCGATTTCGCCGGCACGGCCGCCGTCGGCCCGATCACCGCCGGCCGCAGCTGGTTCTACCAGTTCTGGTTCCGCGACAACCTCCCCAGCGGCTCCGGCTCGAACCTCTCCGGCGCCATCGAGGTCACGTACTTGCCGTGACGCGCGCGCTCACTCGAGCGCGTCGGAGAGGCCGTACTTCTTGAGCTTCTTCCAGAGCGTCATGCGGCTGATGCCGAGCAATTCGGCGGCCAGCGTGCGGTTCCAGCGCGTGCGGTCGAGCGTCGAGAGGATCGAGGCGCGTTCGGCGGCCTGATCGGGCGTGAGCTGCGGGAGGCCGGCGCGCACGTCGGCGACGGGAACGGTTGCGGTGGCGGGGCTGCGCAGCGCGTCGCGGGCCTCGCGGATCTCCGCGGGCAGGTCGACGAGGCCGATGCGCTCGCCGTGGACGACGACGAGCGCGTGCTCGATGGCGTTGCGGAGCTCGCGCACGTTGCCGGGCCACGGGGCTTCGACGAGGCACTCGAGGGCGTCGCGCGTGAGGCCGAGCACGCCGGGGCGGTAGCGCGGCGAGAGCTCATCGATGAAGTGCTGCGCCAGCAGCGGGATGTCGACGCGGCGGTCGCGCAGCGGCGGCATCTCGATCTCGAAGACGCGCACGCGGTAGTAGAAATCCTCGCGGAACAGGCCCTCGTCCATGCGCTGGGCGAGGTCGCGGTGCGTGGCGCAGACGAGGCGCACGTCGACGTCGAGGTCACGCTCGGCGCCGACGGGACGCACCTTGCGTTCCTGCAGCACGCGCAGGAGCTTCACCTGCAGCGCGGGCGGGAGATCGCCGATCTCGTCGAGGAACAGCGTGCCTCCGCAGGCCTGCGCGAACACGCCCTGCTTGTCGCGCAGCGCGCCGGTGAAGGCGCCCTTCACGTGGCCGAAGAGCTCGCTCTCGAGCAGCGACTCGGGGATCGCGGCGACATTGATCGCGACGAATGGTTTCGCGCGCCGCGCGGAGTTCTCGTGGATCGCGCGTGCGGCGAGCTCCTTGCCCGTGCCCGATTCGCCGCGCACCAGCGTGCTGACGTCGCTCTGCGCCGCGAGCTCGATGCGCCGCAGCACATCGAGCATCGGCTTCGACTTGCCGACGAGGCCCGCGAAACGCCGCGCGCCCGCGTCGCTCGCGTGCGGCGCCGGCGCCTGCTGCACGATCCACGCCGTCAGGTCGGTGAACGTGCCAACCGCGCCGCGCACGCCAGCGTCGTCGCCACGCAGGAGCCGCAGGTTGCCGAGCAGGTGCAGCGGGCGCCCGTCCTTCGCGACGATGCGGCACTGCTCGTCCTGGATGCCGTCGCGGCCGCCGGGATTGGCGAGCAGCTGCCCGATCTTGCCGAACCCGCGGCAATCGGGGCCCTCGAGCGAGCTGCACGGCTTGCCGACGATCTCGTCGCGCGTCCAGCCGGTGATGCGCTCGGCGCCCGCGCTCCACGAAGCGAAACGACCGGCGAGGTCGACGGTGAAGACGCCGTCGGCCATCGCGTCGATCACTTGCGCGAGCAGCGCGGGGTTCTTGCGGTAGTCGAGCTCCAAGGGGGACGGGCCTTCGCGAGGGGGAGCGGAGTTCGTACGAACGCCGGGCAAGGTCCGAAGTTTCGAATCCTGCTCTCGGCAGGCGGGCATTCTAGGACGATGAGGCTCCAACTGCCTGCTTGTGCGGGGGGGAACTCCGATGTTGCGCTCGCGTCCGTTCCAACTTGCCGTTCCGTGGGTCATCGCGCTCGCGTCCTGTGTCGCGCTGGCTCCCGACGGAAGCGGTGTTGAGGATCGGCGCGAGCTTGCGGCCCGGCTGTTTGCGGAGCATTGCGCGGCTTGTCACGGCCCCGCAGGCGAAGCCGACGGTCGGGTCGCAGCCTCGTTGTTCCCGCCGCCGCGTCGGTTCTCGGACGGGCGCCTGCGGCTGACGAGCGCGCGCGACGGGCGACCGGTGCGTGAGGACATCGCGGCGACCTTGCGGCGCGGAATGCCGGGCAGCGCGATGCCGTCGTGGGAGTGGCTCGGTGACGAGGCCGTCGAGGCGCTCGCGGGGCACGTGCTCGAGCTGGTCGAGCTCGGTGCCGAGCGGCGTTTCGAGGTCGAGGCACTCGCGGCGGGTGAGGCGCTCGATCTCGAAGGTGCGCGCGAACGGGCGACGCACTTGGTGCACGCGGGGCCGCGATTCGCCGCTCCGGCGCGAGTCACGCCGAACGCGGGCGTGTTGGCGCGTGGCAAGACGCTGTACCGCGAGAATTGCGCGCGTTGCCACGGGGAAAACGGGCGTGGGCTCGGGCTCGAGCCGCGCTGGAACGAGGACGGCTCGCTGAACTGGCCGAGGGATTTCACCGCGGGCGCGCTGAAGGGCGGTGCGAGCTTCGAGGCGCTCGCCACACGCATCGCATGCGGGATGCCGGGCAGCGCGATGCCGTCGTTCGAGTTGCCGCAGGCTGATCTGGCGGCGCTCGCGACCTATACGGCGAGCCTGATCCCGCAGGCCAGCGAAGAGCGGCTCGTGCAGCGTTCGGGAGAGCTCGTCGCGCGGCGCAGCGACGGAAAACTGCCGACGAACGGGCTCGACGAACGCTGGAAGGACGCGCAGGAACTCGAGGTGACGCTGGCGCCGATCGCGTGGCGCGACGACGCCGTGTTCAGCGTGCGCGTGGCGGCGCTGCACGACGGGCGCGAGCTTGCGCTGCGGTTGCGCTGGAGCGATCCGACGCGCGACGACAGCCTGTCGGTCGAGCGCGAGGAGCCGCGGCTCGATGGCGCGGCGGTCGCGCTCTCGAACGAGGCCGCGCCTCCGCTCGCGGGGATGGGCGCGGAACAGCATCCGATCAACCTGTGGCACTGGCGCGCACGCAGCGCCGTCGACCTGCTCGGAGTGCTCGACCTCGTCGAGTCCGCGCCGCATTTGCTGCGGGATCCGCTCGCGGAGGCCGCGCGCGCCGACGTGGCGCCGCTGTACCTGCCCGCGCCTGGCGGAGCGCTCTCCGGAGGCAACGCGGCCGAGCTCGAGGGCACTGGTGCAGGCGCGACGGAGCAGCGCGAGGGCGACTTGCGCACCGTCGCATGCCACACAGGATCGGAATGGAACGTCGTGTTCGTGCGCGCGCTCGCGTCCGACGATGGCCGGGCGGTCGAGCTCGCCCGCGAGCCGCTGGTCGTTGCCTTCGCGATCTGGGACGCCGCTCGCGGCGACCACGGCGCGGTCAAGTCGTTCTCGATCTGGCAGCGCGTCGTGTTGCGCTAGTTCGACGCGCGCGCGACGCGTTCGGCCTCGCGCAGGACTCGCAGCACGTTGCCGCCGCACAGCTTGCGCAGGTCGGTGTCGCTCCAGCCGCGTTCGATCAGCACGCGCGTGAGGTTCGGGTAGAGATCGACGCTGTCGAGGCCTTCGGGCAGGCTGCTCACGCCGTCGAAGTCGGAGCCGAGGCCGACGTGGTCGACTCCGGCGACGCGCGCGATGTGCTCGACGTGGTCGGCGACGAGCTCGACCGTGCCGCGGCTGGTCACGAGCGTCGCGCGGAACTCGGCCAGCGCCTTGTCGTAGTCGGCCTTGTCGGGAAAACGCGCCTTGAGCTCGCGTTGCACGACCAGCGTGCGCGCCGCCTGTTCCGCCGATACCGGATCGATGAAATTCGAGCCGAAATTGACCATCACGACGCCGCCGTGCGCACCGATGGCCGCGAGCAGGTCGTCGGGCAGGTTGCGCGGATGGTTCGCGAGCGCGCGTGCGGACGAGTGCGAGGCGATCACGGGCGCCGTGGAGAGCGCGAGCACGTCGCGCACGCAGTCGTCGGACACGTGGCTCAGGTCGACGAGCATCCCGAGGCGGTTCATCTCGCGCACGACCTCCTCGCCGAAGGGCGCGAGGCCGCCGTGGCGCGGCTCGTCCGTCGACGAGTCGGCCCAGGCCGTCGTGAGCGTGTGCGTGAGCGTCATGTAGCGCACACCGAGGCGGTGGAACATGCGCAACGCGGGCAACGAACATTCGATCGAGTAGCCGCCTTCGATGCCCAGCATGCAGGCGAGCTTGCCGCTCGCGCGGATGCGCTCGACGTCGTCGGCCGTCGGTGCGAGCTCGAGCCATTCCGGGTACCGCCGCACCATGCGGTGCACGAGGTCGACCTGCTCGAGCGTGCGTTCGAGCGCGTCGCCGCTCGCTTCCGTGCTCGCCGAAACGAACACCGACCAGAATTGCGCGCCGACGCCGCCGGTGCGCAGGCGCGGCAGGTCGGTGTGGAACTCCGGGCGCGGTTGCGACAAGTCGCAGGACTCGAAGTTCTCGCGCGTGCGGTCGCGCATGCGGCCGGGAAGGTCGTTGTGGCCGTCGATGACGGGCAGTTCCGTGTGCAGCGCGCGCGCGTGCGCGGCGGGATCGGCGGGCGGCGTCGCGACACAAGCGGTGGCGAGCGCGAGCAGGAGCAGCGAGGGCGCGAGTTGCATCGCGGGATCGTATACGCTTCCGCGCATGGCCGCCGAACTGCAGCTCCACGCGCTCACCGAATCGGGCCCGCGCGCCCTCGCCGTCGAGGCGGGCAGCGGCAACGTCCACGACCTGCTCGAGCGTTTCCCCGGCGGCGTGTATTCCGCGCTGCGCACGTTCGATCACGAGCGTTTCCTGTGGCTCGAGGAGCACCTCGCGCGCACCGAACGTTCGATGGCGGGCCTCGGCTGGCCGAAGCCGCTCGATCGCACGCGTCTGTGTGCCGCGCTCGATGCTCTCGTGCGCGCTTATCCCGGTGCCGACTCGCGCGTGCGCTTTGACGTGCTGCGCGAGCCGTTCGAGATCCAGGGTCAACGCGCCGAGATGTTCGTCGCGCTTTCGCCGTTCGTGGCCGTCCCGGAGAAGTTCCTGCGCGAAGGCGTGACGCTCGACTTCGCGCCGCACCTGCACCGTCGCGCGCCCAAGATCAAGACGACCGACTTCGTGCGCGAGCGCAAGCCGCTGCCGCTGGGTGCGCAAGAGCGCTACGAGCACGTGCTCGTCGATGAGGAGGAGCGCGTGCTCGAGTGCTCGAGCGCCAACCTCGCGTTCTTCGCGGGCGACGAGCTCGTCACCGCCGGCGACGGCGTGCTCGAAGGCATCACGCTGGCCGTGCTGCTGCACCTCGCGCCGAAGCTCGGCTTCCGCGTGCGCCGCGAGCGTGTCCCCGTGGCCGAAATCGCGCGTTTCGACGAGAGTTTCCTCTCGAGCTCCGCACGCGGCCCCGTGCCCGTGGTCCGCATCGGCACGCAACTGCTCGGCGACGGCAAGGTCGGCCCGCGCGTGCGCCGCCTCGTCGAGGCCTACTACGACTGCGCCTCTCGCGAGGCATCGCGCGCCGTCTGACGTCGCGCGCTCAGGCCTGCAGGAGCAGCAGTTCCGAGCAGAAGCCGGGGCCCATGGCGAGCAGCACGCCCTTGGTGCCGGGCTTCGGCGGGCGCTGCTCGAGCGTGCGCTCGAGGATGAGCATCACCGACGCGCTCGAGAGGTTGCCCGCGTTGCGCAGCGAGTCCCAGGAGATCGCGACCGCTTCGTCGTCGAGGCCGAGCGAGTCGCGCGCGGCCTCGAGCACCTTGGGGCCGCCGGGGTGGCAGATCCAGAACGCGATGTCCTGCGGCGTGAGCTTGTGGTCGGCGAGGAACTTGGCGCAGTCGGGGCCGAGGCGCTACTTCGCGACCGAGGGCACGGAAGGCGAGAGCACGATCTTGAAGCCGTGCGCCCCGATGGTCCAGCCCATCACGTCCTCGGTGTCGCGGTAGAACACCGAGCGCGTGTCGACGACCGTCAGGCCGCGCGCGGGGTGCTCGGCTCCGACGACGACCGCGGCGCTCGCGCCATCGCCGAAAAGCCCGCAGGAAATCACATGCGCGAGGGAGATGTCATCGCGCTGCCAGGTCAGCGAGCACAGCTCGATCGTCAGCACGAGCGCAACGCCCTTGGGCCGTCCGCGCACGAAGTCCGTCGCGCGCGCGAGCGCCGCGGCTCCCGCGACGCAGCCCAGCCCGAACAACGGCATGCGGCGCACGTCCGAGCGGAAGCCCATCTTGTTGCACAGGCGCGCGTCGATCGACGGCGCCGCGAGGCCGGTCACGGTCGAGAACAGGATCAGGTCGACGTCCGCGGGCTTGAGCCCCGCGCGATCGAGCGCCTTCTGCACGGCCTGCTGGCCGAGCTCGAGCGCCACGCGGATCCACTGGTCGTTGAAGTCGGTGAAGTTCTCGAGCTTCTCGTACTCGTTGATCTCGAGCGCGAACGCACGACCCTCGACGCCGCAGTTGTCCATCAGCGCCGGCAGGCGCCGCACGATCTCCGGCTTGTGCGCCCAGATGCGCTCGAGTCGCGCCTGCACCGTCTTCTGGTCGTAGTAGTACTTGGGGAAGGCGCTGGCGGCGGAAGCGATTCTCATGGGCGGATTCGAGGCAGGAAGTAAGGCACGCTGGAGCGGTAGCTCTCGAAACGTTGCCCGTAGATGCGGAGATAACGACGCTCCTTGTGGAGCGGGCCGATCGCGCAGTAGAGCGACCATAGGACCGCGAGCACGAGGCTGTCGAGCGTGTGCACGGGTCCGGTCCACAGCGTCAGCGCGAAACCGAGGTACACCGGCTGGCGGCAGGCGCGGAACAGGCCGTGAGTAGGCATTTCCCCGTAGCGGGGACGCTCGCCCTTGAGCACCGCGGTCCAGCCGATCGAGCCGGTCTGCAGTCCGAGCCCAGCGTCGCTGAGCGCCTTGATGAGGAACAGCCAGCTCGCGGCGAACAGCGCGCGGAAGAACCACAGGCTCGCGCCTTCGGCCTCGTGCAGCACGATGCCGGTCGGCGACCACAACGCGAACGTCGCGAGCACCTGCAGGCTGCCGAGCCAAGCGAAGGTCGTCGGCGCGAGGTCACGCCCGAACTCCTTCGGCGCGAGGCGCGAGAGCGCGGCGCGTCCCGATGGCGCGAGCAGCCACGAGTGGAGCAGCGGGAACTGCGCGACGAGCGCGAGGTTCGCGATCCAGGCCCAGGTGCCCTGCAACGGGCCACGGCCCGGGCGCAGCCCGTCGTAGAGCGAAACGATCATCCACGCGACGGCGACGGCAAAAGTCAGGTGCGACGAGACACCGTACACGAGCGCGAGGGAGATTCGGCGGGCGCGGCTCAAGCGCTCGAAACCTTTCGAAAGAGGGCGCTGTACCCGACCGAGATGTCGTTGCTTCGGCGCAGCGCGATGGCCCAGCTCCGCACCGTGCGGATCACGTCGACGCTTTCGCCCTGCAGTTCCTCGAGGCTCAGTCGAAGGTGCCAGGCTTCCGCGCGCAGCTCGTCGGGATCGACGAACAGCGCCGCATCGTGCGTGCCACGCGGCACGAGCCCGACGCCCTCGGCGAGATCGACGGCGAGCAGCTTGGCGCGCCGCGTGCGGTTGATCGTGTTGACGTACAGCGCACCGCCCGGCTTCAGCAGGCGTGCGGCTTCCGCGAGCACAGCGCGCGTGTCCTGCACGTGCTCGAGCACGTCCGCCGCGAGCACGAGGTCCGCGCAGCCCGACTTCAGCGGCACGTGCGCGACGTCCGCGCGCGCAAAACGGCGCCCGAGACGACCTTGGCCCGTCTTGAGGCTCTCGAAGCTCAGGTCGACGCCGATCCAGCGCGCTCCGCAGCTCTCGAGGTGCGCGCACAGGAGCCCTCCGCCGCAGCCGAGGTCGACCGCGACCTGCCCCTCGAGGTTCGTGCCCAGCCACGCGGTGAGCAGCGCGGTGCGGAACTCGTTGACGCGGTGCAGCGAACGGAACGCCCGCGAGCGCGCGTCCCACCACTGGTCCGCGTGCGTGTCGTAGAGCGTGAGATCGTTCGCCTTGGCCACTACTCGAGCGCTCGTTTCCGCAGGGTGACGACGCCGCCTTCGCTCTCGATGCGGAGGTGCTCCGGCGCCGCGAGCAGCCGCACCGGCACTCCGTCGCCGAGGTCGAGCCCTTCGGGTCCGAACTTCCACTGCCCCGAAAGCGTCTGGAATTCCGGCTCGTTTCCGCCGATCACGAGCGCGGCGCCCGTGTACGTCCCGGTGCGAGTGAAGTGGTAGTAGATGCGCACGAGCGCGGCCGCGGCCTCGCCTTCGATCGAGACCGACTCGAAGAAGCCGTCGAGCGCCTCGGGACCGGCCGGTTGCCAGTCGAGCGCGGCAGGTTCGGCCTGCACGGAGCGACCCGAGCTCGCGACCACGCTCGGCGTGATGCAGGCCGGCGCGAGAGCGAGCGCGAGGCTCGCGAGCGCGAACGGAGCGGCGCCGCGGCTCACTTCGCGACCTCCACGGGCCCGAGCGTGCGCGCGCGCAGCGAGATCCACAGCTTGAGCTTGTCCTCGACCGAGATCATGCCGAGCTGGCTCGGCGGCTCTATGCCGAAGTCGGTCAGCTGGATCGTGAGCTCGCCCTCGATGCCGACGCGCTTGCTCGCATCGACGGTGACCGTTACCGGCAGCGTGACCTCGCGGCTCTTGCCGCGCAGCGTCAGGTTGCCGCGCGCCTTGCCCGTGACCTTCTGCGCGGCGACGTCGACCTTGTCGGGCTCGAAGCCGGTCCACTCGAACACGAGCTTGGAGTGTTCCTTGGTCTTGAGCAGCTCGCGCATGCCTTCGTCGCGATCGGCGAGGCCGGTGTCGAGCGACGACGCATCGACTTCGAGCTTGCCCGACGGCGAGGCGCCCGGCTGCGCGAGATCGACGATCAGCTCGCCCTCGACCTTCTGCGTGACGCCGCTGAAGTCGTGCAGCGTGCTCTTGGCGTCGAAACCGACGCGCGAGAGGCTCGCGACGATCCCGAGCTTCTGGCGGCCTTCGAAGCGGAAGCCTTTCTCGGGCACCTTGAACGAAAGGAAGCCCTTTTTCGCGGGTTCCGCGGGAGCTGCGGCCGGCTCGGCGACGACGGGTTGCGCGGCGGGCGCCGGCGTTTCGCTCGCGATGACGGGCACTTCGACCGCGACGACCTCGATCGGCTTGCTCTCGATGGCGGAGGCGGAGTTCGCGAGCGCGGCGGCCTGACTCGCGCTCGACTGCACGGCGGCGGAGAGTTCGTTGACGGCGCCGGCGAGGCGCGTGAGCGTGTCGTGGTTCTGCGTGCGCAGCGCGGTGAGCTCGGCCGCGGACGCGTCGAGGCGCGACTGCAGCGCGTTCACCTGGCGGCGCAGCTCGGCCAGCTCGGCGGCGGCCGTCTGCGATCGCTGGTCGGCGGCGTCCGAAAGCGCCTGGTGGAGGACCTGCAGGTGCTCGGGCAAAGCGGTGCCGATCGCTCCCACCTCGCCGCGCAGTTCCGTGACGTCGGCGCGCAGCAGCTCGAGCGGATCGGGCCCGCGGGCCGGGCTCTCGTCCGCCTCGGAGACGGTGATGTTGAGCCGGCTCTTGACGACGCTGAGCGCCGCGACCGAGCCGAGCACGAGGCTGGCGAGCGCGAGCGCGCCGAAAGCCTGAAGGAAGCGTGAAGTCATGTTCGGGGGTCCGCGGGTAGGAGACCGAGACCAAGCAAGGAGCGGGCCACGGGGCGAAAGCGGGTCCGGAGGCTCGCGCAAACCGGAAAGAAGCGCCGGCGTTGTAGGACCTGCAAGGTGTTGGAAGGAATGACAACGCGCGCGAGGGCCGATCCGCAGCCGCGCGGGCGGGCGGGCCGGGTGCGCCCGGCACGGGGAATGCAGGAGGGGTGACACCTTGGTTCCTGTCCGTACCTCTGGCCTGCGCGACGCCCTCGTGGTGACCGCCCTGCTCCTCGTGACGCTGGCGTTCGTCTGGGCGCAGCGGGGGCTCGAGGTCGACATCGAGAACCGCTCGCTGAAGTCGCCGAATTCGACGGAGACGGTCGCGCTGGCGCGGCGGGTCGAGCAGTTCGGGCCGGACGTGACGGTCGTCGCGGCCTTCCGCGCGGTGCCGGAAGGGGTGGGGACGCTGACGCGGGTCGAGCTCGATTCGCTGGAGGAGCTGCGCAAGGGCCTGCTCGCGGAGCCGGCGATCGCGCGCATCCAGCCGTGGCCGTCGCGTTCGGACTCGAGCGCGGTGTGGGCGATCGACCTCGCGGCTCCCGGCGGCAATTTCGCGCCCTCGGTCGAGTCGCTCGAGCGCCTGCTCGCCGCGCGCACGCCGCCGACTCTGCGTTCGTCGCTCTCCGGCCTCGCGGTCGGCGAAGTCGTGATCGCGCGCGAGGTGCGGGCGGAGCAGGGGCGCGTGCTGCCGCTGGTCGTCGCGGGATTCGTGCTGCTGCTGCTCGTCTACTACCGCCACCTCGGGCTCGTGCTCGCGATCCTCGCGCCGGCCGGCATCGCGATCCTGTGGACCTCGGGCGCGTTCGCGCTGCTGGGGCGCGAGCTCGATCCGATCTCGGTCATGCTGCAGCCGGTGCTCCTGACCGTCGGCGTCGCCGCAGGCGTGCACTGGGTCGAGGCCTACCTCGACGGGTTGCGCGCGGGACGCGAGCCGCGCCACTCGGCCGAACAGGCGGTGCTCGAGCTGCGGCGGCCGGCCTTGCTCGCGGCGCTGACGACGGTCGTCGGCTTCCTGTCGCTGTCGTTCAGCTCGATTCCGGCCGTGATCGACTTCGGCGTTTTCGCGGCGCTCGGAGTCGCGCTCACGTACGCGCTCGCCGCCACGCTCACGCCGATCGTGCTCGGTCGCCTCGCGCGCAAGGTTTCGCCCGCGATCGTCGAGCGCCAGGGCTCGCTGTCGGAGCTCTTCGGCCGCCGTGTCGCCGACTGGCTCGCGGCCCGCGCGCTCGCGATCCGCGCCTGTGCGCTGCTGGTCGCGCTCGGTGGGCTCGCGCTCTGGCCGCACGTGCAGGTCGACAACGATCCGCAGCGTGTGCTGCCCGAGGAGCACGAGTTTCGGCGCGAATCGGAGCGCATCGCGCGTTTCGTCGGCGGCAGCGACGTGTTCGACGTGCTCGTGCCCGCGCGCTCGCCGCTCGCCGGCTCTGCCGAGCTCGCGCTGTTCGGCGCGAACCTGCTGCAGGAACCGGGCGTCGCCGGCCCCGCCGGTTATCCGCGCCGCTCCGAAGCGGGCGACTGGCTGCTGCGTTTCCTGCTCAAGCCTTCGGGCAGCACGGCGCGCGAGAAGCTCTTCGATCGCATCGAGGCGCACGCCACCGCGCTCGGCGCTCACGAGGTGCGCGTCACCGGCGCATCCGTGCAGGTCGCGCGCGACTCCGGCCGCCTGATCCGCAGCGCCTTCACCGGCACGCTGACGAGCCTCGCGACGCTCTTCCTCCTGTTCTGGGCGGGCTTCCGTTCGCTGCGCTACGCGCTTCTCGCCATGGTGCCCAACATCCTGCCGTGCATCGTCGTGTACGCCGCGCTCGCGGCCCTCGGGCGGCCGCTGTCGGTCGCCACCGCCATGATCAGTTCCGTGCTGCTCGGCCTGATCGTCGACGACACGATCCACCTGCTGCACCGCTTCCGCGAGGCGCGCTCGCGCGGCGTCGCGCGGCTGGCGGCGCTCGAAGGCGTGTACCAGCACTCCGGTCGCGCCGTGCTGATCACCTCGGTCGTGCTCGGGCTGGGCTTCTCGATCGGCATGTTCGGCCGGCTCTCGACGACCTCGGAATTTTGCGGCATGGCGGCGATCACGATCGTCGTCGCGCTGCTGTGCGACGTGCTCCTGCTGCCCGCGCTGCTGATCGAGGCCCGTCCGGCGGAGGTGGCGCGTGGGTGAGCACGTTCACGACGTCGTCGTCGTCGGTGCCGGTCCCGCGGGCTCGACCACCGCGTTGCGGCTCGCGCGCGCGGGCTTCTCGGTCGCGCTCGTCGACGCGCGCCGTTTCCCGCGCTTCAAGGCCTGCGGTGAGTTCATGAGCCCCGAGGTCATCCCGATGCTCGAGGAACTCGGGCTGCGGCCGGAGCTCGAGGCCCGCGGCGTGCGCGAGGTGCGTGGCATGGTGCTGCACGGTCACGGGCGCCGCGTGTGCGGGAAATTCGTCGACGTCGGCCGCGCGCACGCTCCCTTCGACTACGGCTGGGCCGTGCGGCGCGAAGTGTTCGACGAGGTGCTCTTGCGCGCGGCGGAACGCGCTGGCGCGCGCCTGTACGAAGGCTGGCGCGTCGACGAGCTCCTGCGCGGTCCCGACGGCGAGGTCGCGGGCGTGCTCGCGCGCAAGCCGGGTGGCAGTCCGATCGCGCTCCGCGCGCGCTGGACGATCGGTGCCGACGGCACACGCTCCGGCGTCGCGACGGCGCTGGGCGTCCGCAAGGAATCGAACTGGCTGCGCAAGATCGCGCTGACGACGCGCTACGAGGGCGTGCCGTGGGGCGACCGCGCCGAGGTGCACTTCCTCGAGCACGGCTTCTTCGCCTGCGCGCCGATCGACGGTGGTGCGGTGAGCCTCAACCTCGTGCTCGACCGCGCGGAATACGAGCGCGAGAAGCTCGGACGCGACGAGCTGCTCGAGACCTGGCTCGCGCGCACGCCGCTGCTCGGCGAGCGCATCGCGCGCGGCCGCCGCATCGATCCGGTGCGTGGCACGGGTTCGATGGCGATGAAGACCTCCGCGCAGGTGCTCGACGGCGTCGCGCTCGTCGGCGACGCGGCCGGTTACGTCGACCCGGTGACGGGTGAGGGCATCTTCTTCGCGATCAAGGGTGGCCAGATGCTCGCGAGCGCGCTCGAGCCGGCGTTGCACGACTACCGCACGGATGCGGCGGCGCTCGCGCCGTACCTCGCGGGGCGCAAGCGCGAGATCGCGCCGCGTGCGGCCGTTTCGACGCTCCTGCAGCGAGGCTTGCGGCATCCGCGCCTCGTGAGCGCAGCGTTCCGGCTGCTCGCGGGGCATCCGCACCTCGTCGACACGATCGTGTCGGTGGCGGGCGACTACGTGCCGACGCGCGAGCTGTGGCGACCGCGCGTGTGGGTCCACGCTCTCGCGAGCGAGAGGAGTCCGGCGTGAGCTCCCCGGCGTGGATCACGTACGTTCCGCTGGCGATCGCGCTGGGGGCACTCGGCGTTCGCGAGGCGACCCGCGCGCACACGCCGCATCCCGAGCAGCGCGCGAGCTCGACCGAGGTGCTGCCGACCGCGCTCGACTTGCTCGGTTCGCGTGCACCCGGCGTCGCGCAGACGCTCGCGATCGTCCCCGATCGCAGCCGCGTCGTGTTCGGGCCGGGCGCGGAGGCGGTCGTGTTCGTGCCCGCGGGGCAGGTCGAGACGCTGGCGCGCGACGAGGGCTGGACGCTGACGCTCGGGCTCGAGCGGGTCGGGGATCAGGTGCTCGCGACGCGGCTGGGTCACGTGGCGCTGCGCGCGCAGGCCAACGAGACGCGCCGTTCGGCCGTGCCCGGGGTGCTCGTGGCGACGATGCACGGCCGCTGCGCCGAGCGCAGCCACGCCCGCGAGGTGCAATTCGACTGCACGTGGATGCGCCTGCCCGGCGGCGGTGCCAGACTGCAAGGCGTGATCGCGGTGCCGGGCATGGTTTGGGATCCCTACGACGAGCTCGCGGGCCAGGACACGCTCGCGCTCGACCTCGAGTTCGCGCCTGCGGAGGCGGCGAAATGAGGGTCGTGCGCTTCGGCTTCGGCGCGCGCGTGGCGGCGGCGTTCGGTGCGCTCGCGCTGCTGCTCGTGGCGCTGGGCATCGAGGTCTCGCTCTCGGTGGAGGACATCCACATCGAAGTGCGTCGCGTGATGGAGGAGCACCGCGAGGAGGCCTTCTCGCGCGACATCCTGCACGAGATGACGATGTTCAAGGGCCGCATGGAGAGCCTCGGCGACTCGCGGCCGTCGAACGAGCAGCGCGAGTCGTTCCGCGCCTTCATGCGCGAGGCCGAGCGCTGCCTGATCGAGCTCGAGAGCGGTCCGATCGGCGACGACCCGTCGCGCGAGGAGCACGTCGAGTCGGAGTCGCGGCTGCTCGGCGCGCTGCGCGACGACATCGGCACGCTCCAGCGCGCGATCGACGCGAACTCGCCGGAACTGGCGGAGCTGGTCGAGGTCGCGCGGCGCCACGCCTACGTGCTGAACGAGGAAATGCGCGAGGAATCGCGCAACACCGGCACGGCGATGCGCGAGGAGGCGCGCCGCGTGCGGCTCGCGGTGCTGGCGACGACGGCGGTGGCGTTGGCGGTGCTCGCGCTGCTGAGCTGGATGTTCTGGCGCTCGGTCGTCAAGCCCGTGCAGGCGCTGCGCGCGGGCGTGAAGCGCATTTCTGGCGGCGATCTCGGCCACCGCGTGCCGGTGCACTCGAACGACGAGGTCGGCGAGCTGGCGCGCGAGTTCAACCGCATGAGCGACGAGCTGCACGGCATGCGCACCGGGCTCGAGCAGCGCGTCGAGGAACGCACGCGCGAGTTCGTGCGTGCGGCGCGGCTGGCGGGCCTGGGCACGATGGCGGCCGGCATTGCTCACGAGATCAACAACCCGCTCGCGTCGATCGCCTCCTGCGCGGAAGGGCTCGAGCGACGGCTGGCCAAGGGCGCGGTCGACGGCGAAGCGCAGCGTGAATACCTGCGCATCATCGCCAAGGAGGCCTACCGGGCGCACGAGATCACGTCGCGCCTGCTCGACTTCGCGCGCGCGGAGAACGGCGTGCGCGTCAGTTTCGGCGCCGAAGAGCTGATGCGCGAGCTGCGCGTGCTGCTCGAGCACCGGCTGCGCTCGCGCCAGCTCGAGCTCGACGTGCAGATCGAGACTGAGTTGCCGCGGCTCTCGGGCAATCCCTCGGAAGTGAAGCAGGTGCTGCTCAACCTGATCCACAACGCGATCGACGCGAGCCCGCAGGGCGGGCGCGTGATGGTGCGCTGGACCCGCGAAGGCGGCGACGTGCGCACCGAGGTCGAGGACCAAGGCCCGGGCATTCCCGTCGAGCTGCGCGAGCGCATCTTCGACCCGTTCTTCACGACCAAGGAACCGGGCCAGGGCACCGGTCTCGGTCTCGCGATCGTGCACCGCATCGTCACGGCCCACAGGGGGCGCGTCGATGTGCTCGACACCGGCCACGGCGCGCTGTTCCGCATCCAGCTGCCTCTGGAATGACCCATGAAACCCCGCCTTTTCCTCGTCGATGACGACGACACCCTGCGGCGCGTGCTGTCGATCGAGCTCGGCGAGCTCGGCTTCGACGTGCGTGCCTTTCCTTCGGCCGAGGGCGTCGTCGAGGCCGTGCGCGCGGAACCTCCGGACGCGCTGCTGATCGACCTGCGCTTGCCGGGCATCGGCGGGCTCGAGCTGCTGCGCCGGTTGCGCGCGGCGGACGAGCGTGCGCAGGCCGTGATGCTCACCGGCCACGGCGCGATCCCCGAAGCCGTCGAGGCGATGCGCCTTGGCGCCTACGACTTCCTGACCAAGCCCGCGAGCCTCGACGTGCTCGATCAGGTGCTGCGCCGCGCAGTCGAGCGCCGCGGCCTGATCGAGGACAACGAACGCCTGCGCCGCGTGGTCGAGCTCGACCTTACGCGCAGCGGCATCGTCGGCGCGAGCCCCGCGATGGCGCGCTTGCGCGGCGAGATCGAGCGCGTGGCGAAGAGCGACAGCCACGTGCTCGTCGTCGGCGAGAACGGCACCGGCAAGGAACTCGTTTCGCGCCACCTGCACGCGATCTCCGCGCGCTCGACGCAGCCGTTCGTGGTCGTCAACTGCGGCGCCGTGCCTGCGACGCTCGTCGAGAGCGAGCTCTTCGGCCACGAGCGTGGCGCGTTCACCGGCGCCGACAAGCGTCGCGTCGGCCTGTTCGAGGCGGCCCACGGCGGCACGCTGATGCTCGACGAAGTCGGCGAGCTGCCGAAGGCCGTGCAACCGGCGCTGCTGCGCGCGCTGCAGTTCGGCGAGATCCGTCCGGTCGGCAGCGACCGCGTGCGGCGCGTCGACGTGCGCGTGGTGAGCGCGACCAACCGCGACCTGCAGAAGCGCATCGCGGAAGGTGAGTTCCGCGAGGACCTGTACTACCGCATCGCCCCGCTCGTGCTCGAGGTGCCGCCGCTGCGCGCGCGCCGCGAGGACATCGCCGAGCTTGCGAAGCGCTTCGTGCAGCGCTCTGGCGGGCGCCTGGGCCGCCAGCTCGAGCTCGCTCCGGAAGCGATCGCGCGGCTGGAGAGCCACGACTGGCCGGGCAACGTGCGCGAGCTTGAGAACGCCGCCGAGCGCCTGTGCGTGATGTGCGACGGCGAGCGCATCGGGCCGGAACTCGTCGACCGCTACGTGCTGCGCCGCGGCGGGCCGTCGGGCGAACTGCCGACGCTCAACCTCGACGAGCTCGAGCGTCGCGCGGTGCTCGACGCGCTCGAACGCCACGGCGGCGACAAGCGCACGGCCTCGGCGACCCTCGGGATCGCCCTGAAAACGCTCTACAACAAGCTCGAACGCTACGGTCTCAAGGCCGGCACGCCTCCGCCGGAGTAGGGTCGGAGGTGGCGCCGCGCGCTGGCCCGCGTCATTCTCTTGCGGCCCATGACGCTGCTCTCGATCGACGGTGTGACGAAAAGCCACGGCGACCGCGTGCTCCTGCGCGACGTCACGCTGATGATCGGTGACGAGGAGCGTGTCGGCCTCGTCGGGCCCAACGGCGGCGGCAAGTCGACCTTGATGCGCATCCTCGCCGGGCTCGACCAGGCGGACGCGGGCACGCGCATCGTGCGGCGCGACCTGCGCTTGGGATATCTCGAGCAGGAGCCGACGCTCGACGGCAACGCGACCGCGCGCGAGGTCGTGCGCGCCGGGCTGGTCGAGCGCGAGCGTGTCCTGCGAGACCTCGCCAAGGTCCACGACGACATGGCGAAGGCCCACGGTGAGGCGCTCGAGAAGGCCATCGGTCGCGCGTCGCGCCTCGAGGCGGAGCTCGAGCGCCTGGGCGGTCACGACGTCGAGCACAAGGTCGAGAGCACGCTCGAAGCGCTCGGTCTGCCGGATCCGGAAGCGCGCTGCGGCACGATGTCGGGCGGCGAGCGGCGCCGCGTCGCGCTCGCGCGGCTCCTGCTCGCGGGCCCGGAGCTGCTGCTGCTCGACGAGCCGACCAACCACCTCGATGCGCTCGTCACCGACTGGCTCGAGGACTGGTTCCTCGAGACGCGCACGCCGCTCCTGCTCGTCACGCACGATCGTTATTTCCTCGACCGCGTGTGCGATCGCATCGTCGAGCTCGACCGCGGCGAGTTGTTCTCGTACCAGGGCGGATACGGCGACTACCTCGAGAAGCGTGCGGACCGGCTCGAGAGCGAGCGCCGCGCCGAAGGCTCGCGCCTGAACCTGCTGCGCCGCGAGACCGCGTGGATGCGCCGTGGCGCGCCGGCGCGAACGACCAAGCAGAAGGCGCGCATCCGGCGTTTCGAGCAGACCGTCTCGGCGGTGCCGATCGCGCTGACCGACGACCTCGAGTTCCAGTTCCCGGCCGGGCCGCGGCTGGGTGCGCGCGTGCTCAAGCTCGAAGGCGTTTCGAAGCGTTTTGGCGAGCGCGTCGTCGTGCCGAAGCTCGACCTCGAGCTCGCGCCGGGCACGCGCCTTGGCATCGTCGGGCCCAACGGAGCGGGCAAGTCGACGCTCGTGCGCATGCTGCTCGGCGAGCTCGCGCCCGACACCGGCTCGCGCAGCGTCGGCGAGACGGTCAAGTTCGCGTCGGTCGACCAGATGCGCTCGGGCGTGCAGCTCGACGTGACGGTGCTCGAGGAACTCGCGGGCCGCAGCGACGTCGTCAAGATCGGCGAGCGTGTCGTGCGCGCGGAGAGTTACCTCGACCGCTTCGGCTTCGACGTGTCCGTGCAGCGCAACCTCGTGCGCCAGCTCTCGGGCGGCGAGCGCAACCGCCTGATGCTCGCGAAGCTCATGCTGCAGTCGGGCAACGTGCTCGTGCTCGACGAACCGACCAACGACCTCGACCTGCAGACGCTGCGCGCGCTCGAGGAGGCGTTGCTCGCGTTCGATGGCGCGGCGGTGCTCGTGAGCCACGACCGCTGGTTCCTCGACCGCGTCGCGACGCAGGTGCTGTACCTCGATGGCACCGGGCGCGCGCGCCTGCACCACGGCGACATGTCGGGCCTGCTCGAGCTGCTCGCGAAGGAGCGTGAGGCCGAGCGTGCGGCGCGTTCGGAAAAGCCGGCGGCGAAGGCGAAGGACAGCGACTCGAAGGCCGCGCCCGCGGCGAAGAAGCGCATCACGCCGTGGCAGCTGCAGGAGCTCGAGAAGCTCGAGGGCGAGATCCCGCGGCTCGAGGCCGAGCTCGTGGCGCTCGACGCTGAACTTGCCGATCCCGCGATCTACGCCGGGCCGCGCGCGGCGCTCGAGGCGGCGAAAGTGCGTCGCACGGCGCTCGAGGCCACGATCAAGAAGGCCTACGCGCGCTGGGAAGAGCTCGAGGCGCTGCGGAGCTGACTCAGCTCTTCAGCACGAGCCGTCCGAGCTTCGCCGTGCCACCGAGCGCATCGACGGCGAAGTGGCGCGGGCGGCGGTCGAGCAGCAGGTAGATGTCGAAGGGCATCTCCTGCCACTGCTCGCGCGCGCCGGCGGGGCCGATGCGCACCTTGACCTCGCGGCCGTCGCTCTCGAACTCGAAACCGAGCGGGACGTCGGACGGGAACGGCCCGAGCGGCATCACGCGGTTGAATTCGGGCTGGATCCACGCGCCTTCGGGGCTCTTCGCGAGCACGACGACGGAGAGTTGGGTCGTGTTGCCTTCGCGCACGAGCTTGAGCGCGGCGCCGGTCTTCTCGACGCCGAAGCGCACGAACGACTCGACGGGGCCGGTGCCGGTCGGCTCGAGCTCGACCGAGCCCGAGAGCACCCACGCGCCACGCGGCAGCGGATTCTCGACGCCCTGCGACGCCACGAGCTCGAGCTCCGAGCCCTTCGGCAACGGCACCGACGCCGGATCGCACGTGACGTCGATGCGCGCCGTGGCCTTGCCGACGCCGCCGCCCGCGTCGGACACCGCGAGCTCGACCTCGAGCGAGTAGGGGCCGTCGTGCTCCGGCGCCAGGAACTGCGCCTGAAGCCGATCCGCGCCGTCGAGCGCGACCCGCGGGCCGTCCCCGAGCTGCGACCAGCGCGGCGTGATCTCCTGCATGCGCTCGTTGTGGCTCTGGCCGACGAGCGCGACGAGCTCGCCGCACTCGCACGCCTTCGGTGCGGAAATCTCGGCCACCGGCGGGTCGTCGTCGGCGCGCAGGCGCACCTTGAGCTCGCGCTCGACCGACGCCTCGCCCGCGCTCGCCTTCACCGCGATCACGAGCTCGACGTCCTGCACCCACTCCGGCGCCGCGAGTGTCTGTTTCGCGCCCGCGTTCGGAGCGACGACGAGGCGCGGTTGCACGCCCTGGTAGGTCCACAGGTACTTCACCGGCGCGTCGCCCCCGCCCGTGACGACGCACTCGACGTCGAACGACTTGCCTTCCTCGACTTCCGCCGGGCCACGCAGCTCGAGCGCGAGCCCGCCGTTCGCAGTTGCCTGCGTGGCGGCGGTGTTCGTGGGGACGGAAGCCGGTGCGACCGGAGCGGGCGGCGTCGCGGTCTTGTCGCAGGCTGCGAGCGCGACGAGAGCGAGCGGGAGGGCAGGAACGAGGAGTTTCACGCGCACATCCTAGCGTTCCAGCGTCGCCCGTCGTCGCTACCATGCGGCGATGAAGCACCGTGCCCTCGCTCTCGCCTTCGTCGGCGTTCTCGGCGCCTGCCAGTCGGCCCCGACCGCGACGTCCACGCCCGAGCGCAAGTTCCTGCTCGAGCGTGTCGACGACGTCGCGATTGTGCGCGTGTACGCCGACGGCTTCGAGCGCCTGACGCCGCGCGAGCGTGCGCTGAGCTGGCACCTCTACCAGGCCGCCGTCGCGGGCCGCACGATCTACTTCCGCCAGCGCTGCGCCGACGGGCCCGAGCTGCTGCAGCTCTTCGAGGAGCTCTACACGCACTCCGGTTCGATTGGCACGCGCGCGCAGGAGGAGATTCGTCGTTACACGAAACTGCTGTGGGTGCACAGCTCGCCGTACCACAACACGACGGCGCGCAAGTTCTGCCTGCGGCTCAAGCCCAGCGAACTCGCCGATGCGGCGGACGCGGCGCGCCTGAGTGGCGCGAAATTGCCGCTGCGCGAGGGCGAAAGCGTGCGCGGGTTGGTCGAGCGGCTCGGGCCGCTGCTGTTCGATCCCGAGCACGAGCCGATGGTGACGGCGAAGAGCGGCGTCGGCGGGCTCGACATCGTGCAGGCCTCCGCGGCGAACTTCTACGGCCCCGGGGTTTCGATGCGGCGCCTCGAGGGTTTCGAGGAGCAGTACTCGCTCAATTCCAACGTCGAACTCGGGCCCGACGACAAGCTCGTCGAGCGCCCGTGGCGCATTGGCTTGCCCGCGGAAGGCGTCGAGCCGGGGATGTACGCGGAGGAGCTCACGAAGGTCGTCGAGCACCTCGAGGCCGCGCTGCCGCTCGCGCCCGAGGCCACGCGGCGCGCGCTCGAGGCGCAGATCCGCTTCTACCGCACGGGCAAGCGCGAGGATCGTGTCGCCTACGACATCGCCTGGGTCGCCGACACGACCTCGCCCGTCGACACCGTCAACTCCTTCGTCGAGGTCTACGTCGATCCGCGCGGCCGCAAGGGCGCGTGGGAGGGCATCGTGAGCTACGAGGACCCGCGCAAGGCCGAGCAACTGCGCACGATCGCCGCGAACGCGCAGTGGTTCGAGGACCACATGCCCTACGCGGCCGAATACCGCAAGCCCGACGTCGTCGGCATCAGCGCGCGTTCGATCGACGTGATCGTCGAGACCGGCGACTCGGGGCCCGTGACGCCGATCGGCATCAACCTGCCCAACGACGCGTGGGTGCGCGAGAACCACGGCTCGAAGTCGGTCAGCCTCGCCAACGTGATCGAGGCGCAGGAGCGTTCGGCCTCGCCGTCGGCGCGCGCGGAATTCACGTGGGATTCCGCCGAACTCGCGCGTGCGGAGCGCTGGCAGGCCGCGACGCACGAGCTGCTCGTCGCGCTGCACGAGGTGATCGGTCACGCCTCGGGCCGCCAGTCGCCGGAGCGGCAGGGCGACCCGGCCGAGTGGATTCGCGAGCACTACTCGACGCTCGAGGAGGCACGCTCCGACCTCGTCGCGTTGTGGTTCATGGGCGATCCGAAGTTGCAGGAGCTGGGGCTTCTGTCCGACGTGTCCGAGGCTTCGCTCGCCTGCTACGAGCAGTACGTGCGCAACGGAGGTCTGCAGCAGCTGCGCCGCGCGCCCGAGGGCGAGCGCCTCGAGGAGGACCACTTGCGCAACCGCCAGCTGATCGTGCGCTGGATCGAGCACCGCCATCCCGAGGCACTCAAGCAGGTCGTGCGCGAAGGCCGCACGTTCCTGCGTGTGCTCGACGCGCGCAGCTTCCGCGCTGCCTGCGGCGAACTGCTCGCGCTCGTGCAGCAGATCAAGAGCACCGGCGACTACGAGGGCGCCAAGGAATTGATCGAGCGCTACGGCGTGGAGTTCGACCCACGCCTGCGCGACGAGATCGTCGCCCGCTACGCGCGCCTCGACGTACCGGCGCTGTCGGCCTTCGTGTTCCCCAAGCTCGAGGCCGTGCGCGACGCGCAGGGCAACGTGGTCGACGCGAAGCTCAGCTACCCGGCCTCGCTCGAGGCGCAGATGCTCGAGTGGAGCGGGCGGCGCTGAGCCGCGCTCACTGGCGCACGTACATGAGGTCGACGAGCGTCGTCGCTTCCGAGCGGCTGGGCTGCGCGACGTAGCGGTAGTCGAACTTGCCGGGCACGAGCGTCACGAAGATGTGGCGCTCCTGGCCCGAGGGCGACGAGCTGTGCCAGTCGTGCGCGACGCCGCCCGGACCGTGGGCGAGCACCGCGCCGGTCGCGACCGAACCATCGGCGCCGAACTTCCAGAAGCGCGGGCCGCGCTCGGGGTCGACCGCGTACAGCATCAGCGTGTGTTCGGGCAGTTCGGTCGCGTCCACGGGCCCAAGCCGTCCGTGCCAGACGAACGTCGAGTGGCTCCAGCTCTCCCAAGTCGTGCGCGCGCGCAGCGTCTCTCCCGTCGGCACGACCGTCGTCGCCTCGTACGTCGGTCCGACCAGTGACCTCAACCTCTCGATCGTCTCGGGCTGCGGCGTGTACGGCGCGAGCTCGCGGGCGCGGGCGAGCACGTGCTGGAGCCGGGCCGAAAGGGCCTTCTTCGCATCTGCCGCGATCTCCGGGCCCACGCGAACGGAGATGGTGAGCGTGCAGGTGTCGATGTCGGCGGGCTCGAACTGAAACAACAGCGGTTCCGTACCTATGTCGCCGTTCTCGATGCTCGACGACAGATGGAGGAAGAACGACCGCTCGGGTTCCATCGTCTCGATGTCAACCGGCATGAACTCACCTTCGGGAACCGTGACGTCAGTTCCGTGCAGTGCGGCTCTGCTGAGCTCGACATCCCCGTATAGGTGCCTGCAAGCGTCCTTCACGTCGAGTCCGAGCGTCGCCGACGCGCGCAGCACGTCTTCCGGGGCCTTCAGCGGCTCCTCGGCGAGCGCCGAAGCGCTCTGAGTGGTGTCTTGTGCCTTCAGCGTCCAGCCCGTCGGCAGCTCCGCGACGCGCTTGTACTCGAGCCCACGCTCGGCGTGAGCATCGTTGCCGCGCAGTTCGACGCGCACGACGGGCCGCGGATCGCGGCGCGAGGCGCGCAAGGAGCGCAGCTCGATGGCCGCAGTTCCGTCGAGGTGCACGCTCGCCTCGCGCTGCCAGGCGCTCGCGCCAAACGTCCACGAGTGCACGCTGCGCGTCTTCGGGTCCAATCCGTAGATGGAGCGCGAGTGAAGCGTGAGCGCTTCCGCGTTGCCTTCCCAGAAGTCCTCGCGCACGAACGTGCCGCCGAGGATCGGCTCGACACGGGCGCAGGCGCGGACGACTTCGCCCTTCGCGTCGCGGGCCTCGGCGATCCACGTGCCGCCGCTCCAGCTCTTCACGACTTCCCAAGCCGCGCGCGACTCGGCTTCGGCTTGCGCGCGCGCCTCGTCGAACTTGGCGAGAGTGCCTCGAATCAAGTTCAGGGCCTTCTCATCGCACACCGAGAGCCAGTGCTCATGGGCCTCGACGCTGCCTTGCCCCAAGATCGCGTAACGCACGAGCGTGCGATCCGACTGCAGCTGCGTGAAGGTCAGGTGGACCTCGTGCCCCTCCGGCAGGCTACTGATCGAGAACTCCCACGGAGAACGAAGTCGCAGCATCGACTCCGGGACAGCACTCGAGGGCCGGAAACTATCCCCGTCCTTCGCATTGATCTCCGGCGCCTGCCGGAACGTCTCCCACACCACTTCCAACGGCGCCGGCACGACGACCGAGTCCTCGTCGCGCACTTCGAGGTCCTGCGGGGCGGCGGGGAGGCAGGCGAGGGCGAGGGCGGCGAGGAGCATGGTTCGGAGAGTAGCAACCGGCGATGGGGGCGCGGTCCAGCTAGCGGACGCGGGAGGGGCGGTGACAGCCGCCTATGGAATCCGGCCGCGCAATCGTCAGGATCTTCGCCCGATGCACCATCTGCTCCCGCGCCTCGTCGTGCTGCTGGCCCTGCTCGCGGCCGGCAGCCTGCTCGCGCAACGGCTGCGCGCGCCCGCGCCGGCTCTGCTCGCGCTGATCGGCGTGCTCGCTGCGATGACGCCGGGCATGCCCGAGATCGAGCTCGACCCGGAGCTGATCCTCGTCGCGTTCCTGCCGCCTCTGCTGTACGCCGACGCGTTCCAGACGTCGTGGATCGACTTCAAGCGCTGGCTGCGACCGATCGCGATGCTGGCGATCGGACTCGTGCTCGCGACGATCGTCACGGTCGGCCTGACGGCGCACGAGATGCTGCCGCACCTGAGCGTCGCCTCGTGCCTGCTGCTCGGCGCCGTGCTCTCGCCGACCGACACCGTCGCCGTGCAGGCCGTGATCGAGCGCCTCCACGTGCCGCGCCGCATCACCGCGATCCTCGGCGGCGAGAGCCTCGTCAACGACGCGACCGGCCTCGTCGGCGTGCAGGTCGGCATCGCGGTCGTGCTGCACGGCAGCTTCGATCCCGCCGTCGCGGGTCTTTCGTTCGCGCGCGTCGCCGGCCTCGGCGTGCTGTCGGGCCTCGTGATCGGGCTCGTGTTCGCGCGGCTGAACCTGTGGTTCCACGAAGTGCGCACGCTGTTCACGCTGTCGCTGCTCTCGCCCTACGTCGCCTATGCCGCCGCCGAGATGCTCGGCGGTTCGGGCGTGCTCGCGGTCGTCGTGGCCGGCTTCGTCGTCGCCTGGCGCATCCACTCGCTCGACGGCGACACGCGTTTCGAGCTGTATTCGTCGTGGGACAAGCTCACGTTCCTGCTCAACGGCCTGTGCTTCCTGCTGGTCGGCTTCTCGGCGCCGCTCGTGCTCGAGGCGCGGCCGGAGTGGCTCGTCGCGGGCCTCGTCATCACTCTCGTCGTGGTCGTGACGCGCATCGGCTGGTGCGTGCCGGGAGCGTACCTGCCGCTCGTCTTCTCGCCGCGCCTGCGCAAGCGCGAGGGCGGTTATCCGCCGGCGAAGGGTGTGGTCGTCGTGTCGTGGGCCGGTGTGCGCGGCGTGGTCTCGCTCGCGGCGGCGCTCGCGTTGCCGATGAACTTGCCCGACGGCACGCCGTTCCCCGGGCGCGCGGAGATCGTCGCCTGCACGCTCGTCGTCGTGCTCACCACGCTGCTGGTGCAGGGCCTGACGCTGCAGCCGCTGATCGAGTGGCTAGGCATCCGCGGCGAGGAGGACTCGGTGACCGAGATCCGTTCCGCCCGCGAGGCGCTGCTTTCCGCCGGCATCGCGCGCCTCGACGCCTACTGCAGCGAGACCAGTTGCCCGCTGTCGGTGCACCACTGGCGCGAGCTGATGGCGGACGAGCTGCGGACGCTCGAGGACAAGGACGAGGCCACGCGCAAGGCCGCACGCTCGCGCCTCGACGTGACCCAGGACGTGCGCCGCGAGGTCGTCGAGTCCCAGCGGCGCGCGTTGCTCAACCTGCGCGACGGCGGCCGCATCAACGACCGCACGTACATGGGGCTCCTGCTCGAGCTCGACCGCGCGCACCTCGCGACGGCTAGTTCGCCTGCTTGAACAGGTCGAGGAAACGGTCCTCGTAGTCGCGGAACAGGCCGTGGCGGTCGAGCTCGGTCTTGAGCTCGAGCGCGCGCGAGCGGTCGCCCTTGGCGACCTTGAACAGCGCCTCGATGCGCCGCAGCACGCCCTTCGACGGGCCTTCCTCGGGCGCGCTGAAAGTCTCCTTGGCGCCTTCGCCCTCGCTCGCCTCCCGCGCCTCGTCGTTGCCTTCGCGCGAGGCCGCGAGCCGCGCGGCGTTCTGCAGGTTCTCGAGGTGCTCGACCAGCCCGCGCTCGAACTTGCGCGCGTCGGCGACGAGCTCGGCCAGCGGCACGGCGACGCCCGACAGTTGCGCGAAGACGCGCAGCACCGCGACCGAGGCCTTGGGGTTGGGCACCGTGGCCGCGAAGAACGGGAACTCGCCGAGCAGGCAGCCGCCGGGGAGCCCGCGCTCGGACGCGACCGACACGAACACGCCATTCAGGCCCGTCACGTCGCCGTCGCGCATGCGTGTCGCGCCCGCGCCCTCGAGCTCGCTCGCGCACTCCGGATTCGTCGCCGCGGCGAACACGCGCGGCTCCGCCGCCGGATGGATCGGCGTCGCCATCGCCGCGAACGTGTACACGCGCTCGATGCCGTGCTTCTCCGCGAGCTCCAGCAGCGCCTGGCAGTAGCGCGCGCCGTCGACGTTGGGCTGGCGATCGCCGAGCAGCACGACCAGATCGCGCCCCTCGCCCGGGTTGCGCCACACGTAGAACACGCTGCGCGGCCGCTCCGCCGGCTGCACGAGCCCGTTCCGCACGCTGATCGACACGGACTCGAAGAAACCCTGCGTGTCGAGCTCCACGAGGGGCTGCATCTCGAGCTGCCGCACGAGGTACGTGCCCGCGATCTGCGCCACGCCACCCATGCCGGGCCAGACGGCGACGAGCCAAGGATTTCGCAACGGACGTTCCATGAGCGCCATTCTTAGGCCGGGGCGGGGCTTCTTTGCAGTTCCCTCTTCGGCGCAGTGGTTTCCGGCGGGACTGGTTGGTGCGCTTCGCCTCTCTTTCGGCGCCAGACCACCCGGAAAACGCGAAAGGGCCGACCACTGCGATCAGTGGCCGGCCCCTGAGAGAAAGAGCGGATCAGCTCAGGCCGAAATCACGGCTGGTAAGTCAGCTCCACACCGTTCGACAGGTTCGTGGCCTTGCCGGCCGGCGGATCCCTGAACCACGCCTGGACCTGAACCGTGTCACCCGCCGACCAGGGGTTGCCGAGCGCGCCCGGGTTCGCGGCCTGGAAGGCGTTCCAGTCGAGCGCGAGGGTGCCGTCGCAGGCACCGGCCGTGCCACCCGAGGTCTGGGTGCCGGTGCGCTGCGTCGGAGCCTTGACGCACAGGAAGCTCGACGCGTTCCAGGGCGCCGAGGCCTGGCCGGTGATCGAGTAGAAGACGAGGCCCGACTTCTGGCCCTCGACGTTGGTGACCGAGATGTTGCAGGCGCTGGCGGCCGTGACGCTCGGCTGAGCGCTCGCGGCGATCGAGGCGCTGCAGCCGTTGGTCGTCGTGCCGGCCGTGCAGTAGTTGGTCGGCGGCAAGACGGTCGAGTCGAGCTCGTACACGTACACGCTGTCGAGCGTGTCCTGGTGCAGCGCGACGAGCTTCGTCTTGCCCGAGCCGTCGTTGAAGAACTCGACGCCGCCGGCGAGGTTCGCGTTGGCGGTGCCGGTCAGGTTGCCGTCGAACTGGCGGCCCGTCAGCGCGCCGGTGGTCTTGTTGACTTCCTTCATCACGACGAGGTCGTTCGTGCCCGAGCCCGTGCCCGTGCTCGCGTTCTGGTCGAACTGCCAGAGCGTGTCGTTGAACGAGTCGTACGCCATGCCGTAGCTCGCGCCCGCGTTGCCGGCGTACTCACCCGCATAGGTGAACGCCGTGCCGTTGAACGTGAACTTCCACATCGCGGTGTTGAAGTTCTTCACGTAGAACGTGCCCGAGTTGTCGAGCGCCAGCGCGCGCACCGTCTGCGTCGAGAGGAACGTGCCGCCAGTCGGCAGGATGAACGTGCTCGTGTAGGCGAGCGTGCCGTTGGGGCCGGCGCCGGGATTGAAGGTGTACCGCTTCATCACGCGGCCTTCCATGCCGGCCCAGAGCGTGAAGTTCGCGTGGTCGACGGCGAAGTCGCGGACGCCCCACTGGGAGGCCGTCGCCTGCGTCATGTCCTGCAGGAACGACTGGATGTAGACGCCGTTCAGGTTGTACTGGTGGATCGCGAAGGCACCCGCGGTGCCGGCGCCGCCCGAAACCCAGATGTAGCCCCACGCGCGCGCGGTGCCGAGGAGGCGATTCCACCCGGCGCCCGGAGCGGGCGCCAGCGTGATGCCGGTCTGGACGTCGAGCGGTCCCTGCAGCAGCGTGCCGAGCGCCATCTGCGGGGCGGAGACGGGCATCGCGCTCGGCGAGCCAGAGGCCGGAGCGCGGTCCTCGCTCTGCGCGAATGCCGCAGAGCCAAGGGCCAGAACAGAGGTGACGAGAAGTGCAGCTCTCATGAAATTCTCCGAGGAGGGTTGCGCCCTGCGAGTCGTGCCTCTCAACCTGATTCGAGAGGCCGAAGGGCGTGGCGCGAGCATGCCACGGGCGGCATTTCTTGGGGAGCGTCACCGCGAACTTCCACGAGCCTTACGCGGCGTCTTCACGGAAACCCTCGGCTCGCGCCGCGTAGCGCAGGGACGGGCGGTGGCCAAAATCGCGCTCGAAACTGTCGAGCAGTTCGTCGCGGCGCTGGCGCGCGAGCCGCACGTCACGGGTGCCGAGCGAGGCGCGCAGACGGCGCTTGCGGCCGTCGGTGGTGTGGTAAGTGAACGCGATCCACCAGAGCTTGCCGTTGAGCCAGAGGTGGTGGTCGGGGTCGGTGCAGGCCGCGAGGACGCGGGTGAAGCCGGGCGGACGGGCCTTCATCGGTGGTGAGCTCCGTATGAATTCTGGAACCACCGGAGCGCGGGGTCGTTCGGCGACCGACGCGGGACACTTCGTTGCGGCAAGCCTCGGGGGCTCCCGCCACATCGCGCGCCCCTAGCAGGGCGCATCTGGGCACCTTGGGTTGTCCTCCCAGGTTGCCGGGCCCGCGATCCTGCGAGCCACTCCGGATGTACGGCGGAATTCTGGATCGACCCTTCGTCGCGCGCAAGGGGGTGGTGTGTCATGGGGCCGAGGAGCCCCCCGCATGAGCCGTCCGATCCGTGAGCGCACGCCGCAGCCTCTTTTTCGCAGCCTTTGCCGCGGCCTCGCACTGGCCGCGCTCGCTGGCGCCGCTGTCGCGCAGGTCGACTACGGCGCCGATGGCCAGCCGTGGAGCCAGCGCGCGGACTCCGGCCCCGACGCGGTCGTGCCGGGCTGGTACTACAACCTCGGGCTCTCTGGCTTGCGCATCGAGCTCGTCGAGGACGCGCCGACGACGCTCGTCGTGCGCCACGTGTTCGACGGCTCGCCCGCGCACAAGAAGATCGAGGTGGGGGACTCGATCGTCGGCGCCGCCGGGCGCAGGTTCGAGACGCCGCATCGCGACGGCTACGGCATGGACAAGTTCGGCGCGCACGGGCCGGTGCTCGAGTTCGCGAACGCGCTCGAGGCCTGCCAAGGCCCGCAGGCGGACGGGAAGCTCGCGCTGACGGTGCAGCGCGAAGGAAAGGAGCGTGCGGTCACGCTCGACATCGGGCGGCGCTACGGCACGTTTTCCCCGACGTTTCCTGCGGATTGCAAGAAGAGCGAGCGCATCCTCGGTGAGCTGCTCGAGTTCCTCGCCGCCTCGCAGCGCGAGGACGGGTCCTTCGGCGATCCGGTCGTCGACACGTTCGCGCCGCTCGCGCTGCTGCAGAGCGACGTGCCCGCGCACCGCAAGGCCGTCGAGCGCAACGTGCGCTTCCACGCGCGCACGACGAAGGCCGTCGACGTCGACTCGCTGATCAACTGGCGCTACATGACCGCGGCGATCGTGATGAGCGAGTGGGAGCTCGCGACGCGCGACAAGTGGGTCGTGGCGGAGCTCACTGAGGTGCGCGACTTCCTGTACTCGTCGCAGTACCTGTCGCTCTCGCAGCTCAAGCCGAGCGTGAAGCAGTCGCACCCCGACGCGTGGCCGGAGAACGAGCTCCAGCAGCACGGCGGCTGGGGCCACAACACAGGCTTCGAGGGCTACGGCCCGATCGCGATGCTCACCGGGCAGGGCGCACTCGCGTTCGCGCTGATGAGCCGCTGCGGCGTCGAGATCGACCGCACGCGCCACGACGCCGCCTACGCGTTCCTCGAGCGTGGAACCGGTTCGAACGGCTACGTCTGGTACGGCGACGAGGTCGCCGGCGACAAGGACTGGGCCGACATGGGCCGCACGGGCGCCGCGGGAATCGCGAACGCGCTCGCGCCGTGGCCCGACGCGACCTACCGCTCGCGCGCGAAGCGCCATTCCGCCGTGATCGGCGAGCATCCCGAGAGCTTCCCCGACACGCACGGTTCGCCGATCCTCGGCATGGGTTACGCCGGACTCGCCGCGTGGGTCGAGCCCACCAACTTCCGCCGGCTGATGGACGCCAACCGCTGGTGGTTCACGCTCGCGCAGTGCAACGACGGCACCTTCTACTACCAGCCCAACCGCGACAACGCGGGTTACGGCTCCGACGCGCGGCTGCAGGCGAGCGCCGTCACCGCCTTCCTGTTCTCGATCCCGCGCAAGCGCCTCGCGCTCACCGGACGCGAGAGCGCGCCCGCGAAGACGCCGCGCTGAGCGCGTTCAGCGCGACCCGGTCAGCTCGGCCATCGCTCGCCCGAGCGCGTCGCCGATGCGCAGGTAGCTCTCGCCGTTGCCGAACCAGTGGTGGCCGTGGGTCGTGTTGGGGGACTCCTGCGCGGGCCGCAGGAACTCGCGCGTCGGCACGAAGCGCGCGAACTCGAGGCGCTCGCACCCCTTGCGCTGGCCCTCGCGCAGCACGGTGTTGTCCATGTTGCCCGTCTCGCCGGCGACGAACGGCAGGGCCGGATCGCCGAACTCCGCGCGCAGGTCGTTCGCGAGCAGCACGAGGTTCTCTTCGTACTCGGCGGCCATCCGCTCGTCGCAGCCATCGTTCCAGCCCTGGAACCAGATCACGCCGTCGAGGCGGGGCGTGAGCCCGCTGAGCTGCGGATGGTCGACAGCGGCGCTCGCGAGCGCGGCGCGCAGTTCCTCGAGCATGCGCGTGTAGAACGGGCCCGTGTCGCCTTCCGCGGAAGGCGGGCGGAAGTCGACGGCGAGGCTCTTGCCGCCCCAGGCCGTCTTCACGAGCAGCACCGGCTCCTCGAAGCGCCGCCCGAGCACGCGCCCGATGCCGAGCTCTGGGCCGATGTGGTGCGCGCCTTCGTGCACGCCGAAACCGACCGTCAGCGGGCCCACCTTGCGCGTGCCGTTCGCCGTGAGGTAACTGACCGCGACGTCGTCGCGCACGAACCAGCTCCCGTCGGGGTTGCGCAGCTCGTCCCACTGGGCGCGCTGCACCGCCGGCTCGAGGAAGCGCGCGAGCGTGCCGCGCCCGCCGTTGTAGTCACGCTCGTCGTCGAGATCGACGACGCCGTGCCCTTCCATGTTCGACTGGCCCGCGAGCAGGAACACGCGGAACGTGCGCGGCGCCTCGGCTTGCGGGGCCGAGGAGCAGGCGGCGAGGAACGCGAGGGCGATCAGGCGTCGGATCATGCGCACCATGCTAGGCGCGATCCCAGATCCACCACCAGTTGGCGGCGAGGGCCACGAGCGCGAGCGACCACAGCAGCCAGCGGGCGCCGCGGTCGAGCTCGACCTCGAGGCGGCGCGCGGTGACGAGGCGCAGGAGCGTGAGGGCGGCGAGCGTCCCCAGCACGCTCATCACGAGCGGATTCCAGGTCCAAGCCTCGACGAAATCGCCGTGCAGCGCCGCGACGACACCACGCGTCGAACCGCAACTCGGACAGGGGCGGCCGGTGAAGCGCTTGAAGTGGCACACCACGTAACCGCCGCCTTCGCCGTCGCCGAACAGGAGTCCGAGCGCAGCGAAGGCGGCCCAAAGGAAGACGAGCGCCGCGCCCCACCAAGGGACTCGCGGCACTCGTGTCGCAGGGACGCGTCGGAAGGCGATCCGCACTCAGCGCGCGATCACTGGCTCAGGGCGCCGCCGGCGGCGAGCATCACGAAGAAGATCGCGTAGCCGATGATGCCGAGGATGTTCAGGATCACCGAGATCATGCCGCAGATGCGGCCAGCCTTGGTCGAGCCCAGGCCCGCGGGGTCCATCTGACCGGCGGCGATCGCCTTCTCGTCGGCGGAGCCCATCACCCAGGCCGCGATGCCGAAGGCGACGCAGCAGACGAGGCCGAGGATGCCGAAGACGAGGATCATGGTGCCGCGATGGGGGCGCATGGGAAGCTCCTGGAAGTGCCGGTGGGGGTGCTCGAGCGGTCGGAACCCGACCAGCTAACGCGCAGAGCGGGCGAGGTTAGCGGCGCCTCTCGTCGACGCGCAAGCTGGCTCGGATTCAGGTGCCGCGGCCGAGGGCCGCCGCGACTTCGCGCAGCACGCTGCGGTGCAAGACTGCGGCATTTTTCTCGAGGAAAACGAGCACACGCGCGCGGTCGTGGCCGCCGGCCTCGCGCAACGCCCAGGACAGGGCCTTCACCAGCGTCGGTTCGCGGCTCGCGGCGAGCTCGGTGCAGATCCGCAACGTCAGGTCGACGCGCTCACGGCCTTTCTGGTTGAGCGCGGCCGCCGTCGCGAGCGCGAAACGGCGCGTCCACGGGCTCGCGGCGCCTGTGAGAGCGAGCAGCTCCCGCTCCAGTTCCTTGCGCGCCGCGACGCACGGCGCGGCGACGCCCATCGCGAGCTGGTCGCACGTTTCCCAGTTGTCGAGCTTCGCGATCCAGCGCCCGAAACGCTTCCACTCGAGCCTCGCGAGCGCCTTGCCCTGTTTCGCGAGCACGAACACGCCGACGAGGAATTCGTCGCGTTGCGCATCGCGCCCGAGCTCGTCCAGCAGCTCGCATGCTTCGTCGAGCGTCGGCTTGCGGCGCGCGAGCTCCGCCGCGAGCTCGCGCAGCTTCGGCACGCGCACTCCGTGCGTCGTCGGCGACGCGGCGCGGCTCGAACGCCGCTCGCCCGTCGCCGACGCGCGCCACCGCCGTCACTCCGCCTGTTCCGCGGCCTTGTCGCGGAAGAGCAGCACGAAGATGAGGAACACTCCGAGCGCGGCCGCCGCGAGCACGCCCCAGAAGTGCTGCCAGTTCACGACGCTTTCGCTGTTCGTGTTCGATGCGAGGAGCCGCGCCACGACCTGCGCACCGAGGCCGAGGCCGAGGCCCTGCGTGACGAGCACGAGGAAGCCCTGCGCCTGGCCGCGCAGCTCGCGCGGCGCCTTGCGGTCGACGTACAGGAAGCCCGTGACGAAGAAGAAGTCGTAGCAGATGCCGTGCAGCACGATCGCGATGATCGCCATCCAGATCACGTGGTCGTTCGCGGCGAAGCTGAACAGGCCGTAACGCACGACCCACGCGAGCATGCCGACCGCGAGCATCCACTTGACGCCCAGGCGCCGGAAGAACAGCGGCATCGTCACCATGAACAGGATCTCGGACATCTGTCCGTAGGTCATGGTGAAGGTCGAGTTCGTGTCGCCGATCGCCTCGACGAAGCCGCGCGCCTGGTTGTAGTAGCCCGCGAGCGGGATGCAGATCAGGAACGAGCACAGGATGAAGATCGCGTAGGGCGCGGACTTCATCAGCGCGAGCGAGTCGAGGCCGAGCAGCTCGCGCGCGCTCACCGCCTTGCCCTTGCCGGGCGGAGGCGTGTTGGGGAGCGTCAGCGAGTACAGCGCGAGCAGGATCGACGCGCCGCCCGCGAGCCAGAACTGCGCCGGGCTCTTGTCGCCGCTCGGAAGCTGGCTCACCACGATTCCGGCCGCGATCCAGCCGATCGTGCCCCACACGCGCACGATCGGGAACTGCTTCTCCGGCGCCGTCATGTTGGCGAGGCTCAGCGTCGTCGTGAGGCCCACCGTCGGCATGTAGAAGAGCATGTGCGCGAAGAGCGCGAGGATGTACGGGTGCGTGAAGCCCATCGTCGCGCCGGCGCCGGCTCCGGTGGCGATCGCGGGAACGGCGAGCAGGATCGCGCCGCCGATGACGTGCATCGCCGCGAGCACGCGCTGCGTGGCGAAGTAGCGGTCGGCGATCATGCCGAGGAAGAACGGCGAGATGCAGGCGGCGATCGGGCCGACGGTGTAGGCCCAGCCGACCACGCCGTCGGGTCCGCCGAGACCGACCTGCTTCATCCAGCCCGTCATGGACACGTACCACGCGCCCCAGACGAAGAACTGGAGGAACATCATCACCGAGAGGCGGGACTGGATCGCGGGTGCGGGGGGCGCGCTCGTGCTCATGGCTGGCCTGATGCTCGTGGGGGCGGGACGGGACCGCGCGGACGATACCGAGTTCCGGAGCGGGTTGCGCGAGCGGCGGCGCGGGCTTTCACCGCTGCGCGCGAAGGCGGTCGAGCTCTGCGAGCGTGAAGCGCACGCTGATCACGAAGGGTTGCTCGCCCTCGGTCCAGTGGCCGTAGCTCGTCGCGACGAACGTGCCGTCGGCGAGCAGCTCGAGGCCGGCATAACCGCAGTCGTAGTCGTGGTGGTTGCCGGCGAGGCGCACGCGCAGCTCGCCGGCGCCGGCGCGCTCGAGGTCGTCGAAGCGGCCGACCCAGGCGAGCCAGTCACCGCGCGTCGGGCTTTCCGGCGCCATGTCGCGGAACGTCACCACGAGTCGGCCGTCGAGCGAGTGGACGCCGACGTGGCGGTCGCCCGTGAGCGCCGCATTCAGCTCGCGCGGCTGGCCCCACGAGCGCGCCTCGTCGTCGGAGAGCATCACCTGCGACGGTTTCGCGCGGCGGTTCTCGCGCAGCAGCAGCGCGAGGCGCTTGCCGTCGGGCGAGCGCACGAGGCCCGGCTCGCACAGGTGCACGTCGCTGCCGCTCCAGATCGGCTCGGGCTCGCTCCACGAAAGGCCCAGATCCTTCGAGAAACTCTGCAAGAGCGTGAACGTGCCCGCGGCCTTGCCTCCGGCGGCGAAAAAGCGCCCGTCGTCGTGGAAGAACGCGCCGAGCGTGCCGTCGGCGAGCCGCGCGACGCTCGACATCACCACGATGCCGCCCCAGCTGCCCGCGGGCGCGAGCTCGGTCCACGTGCGGCCGCCGTCGTCTGAGTGCGAGAGGCGCGCGGGGTTGAGGCCGGAGAAGAGCAGCACGCGCTCGCGGCCGTCGGGCAGCGCGAAACGATGCAGCGTCGGCGTCTCGAGGCTCGTCGCGAAGCTCGCGGGAACGGGCAAGGGCTTGCTCCAGCTCGCGCCACCGTCCTCGCTGCGCACCAAGCGGATCGCGCCGCGCCCGTGGCCTTCGGGATAGGCGCACAGGATGGTGCGGCCGTCGCCGAGCAGTGCCGTCGTCGGATGGCCGAGGTACTTCCCCGGCTCGCGGTCGACGACGACGCGCCGCGCCGAATCCGCGGAAAGGTCGAGAAACGCAGGGGCGTCCTGGAGCGCGAGGAACAGCAGGGGGAGCATGGGAACGTTGTAACGCGGCGCGATAGAGTCGCGAGCATGAAGCGCTACGGAATGGTGATCCGGCTGCGGCCGGAGAAGGTCGACGAGTACGTTCGCCTGCACGCGGAGGTCTGGCCGGGAGTGCTCGCGCGCATCCACGACTGCAACCTGCGCAACTACTCGATCTTCCTGCAACGCCTGGACGACGGCCGCGACTACCTGTTCGCGTGTTTCGAGCACGTGGGCGCGGATTTCGCGGCGGACATGGCGCGCATGGCGGCGGATCCGGAGACGCAGCGCTGGTGGAAGCTCACCGAGCCTTGCCAGGAGCCCGTCGGCACGCGCCAACCCGGCGAGTGGTGGGCGCAGATGCGCGAGGTGTTCCACCATGCTTGAGTTGCTATTTCTGGCCGTCGTCGCGCAGGCGCCGCACGTTCCGGCGCCGCTCGTGCTCGAGGCGCCCGTGTCGCGTTGGGATGACGGATTGCCGCTGGGAAATGGCGCGCAGGGCGTGCTCGTGTGGGGCGAAGGCAACGTCGTGCGGCTCTCGCTCGACCGCGGCGACCTGTGGGACGAGCGCACGCCCGACATGCTCCAACGCGAGGACTGGACCTACGCGACGATGAAGGAACTCGTCGCGAACGGGCCGCAGCAGAAGCTGCACGAGCTCTTCGACGTGCCCTACGACACGGTGCCGTACCCGACGAAGCTGCCGGGCGGGCGCATCGAGCTCGTGTTCCCTGAAGGCACGAACGTGCAGCGGTTCTCGCTCGATCTGGCAAGTGCGCAGGCAAGAGTTGAGCTCGGAGCGACGACGGTGCGGCTGCACGTGAGCGCGACGCTTCCGTACACGGTCGTGCGCGTCGACGGAGCGAAGCCGCAAGTCCGCCTCGTGCCTCCGCAGGCCGTGAAGCGGCTCGACTACGCGCCCGCGAGCGTGGTGTCCGACGGCGAACGCCAGTGGTACGTGCAGGAAGCGGCGCAGGGCGGGGCGTACGGTGTCGCGTGCGTGCGCCACGACGACGAGCAGGGCTCGACGCTGCTGATCCACGTGGGCAAGCGCGACCACGCGCCGCGCGAGGGCGAGTCGCTCGACAGCTGGCTCGGCGTCGGTGCGCAGCTGCAGGTCGCGATGCCGTACGAGTGGCTCCTGCAGCAGTGGCATGAATCGTGGTGGAAGGAGCACTGGGGCGCTTCGAGCGTGCGCGTGCCGGACGAGCGCATCCAGGCGCAGTACGACCTCGTGCGTTACCTCTACGGCGCGGGCTCGCGCGTCGACCAGCTCGGTCGCGGCGGCGCACCGATCGCGCTGCAAGGCCTGTGGACCGCGGACGAAGGTGGCCTGCCGCCGTGGAAGGGCGACTACCACAACGACCTCAACACGCAGACGACGTACATCGCGCAACTGCCGATGGGGCATGCGGAAGCCGGGCTGTGCTTCCTGCAGCACCTCGCGAACCTGCAGCCGACGTTCGAGCGCTTTGCGCGCTCTTTCTACGCCGTCGACGGTCTCGTCGTGCCGGGCGTGATGACGCTCGAAGGGCGCGCGATGGGGGGCTGGGGGCAGTATTCGCTCTCGCCGACGAACACGGCGTGGCTTGCGTTGCTGTTCGACGAGCATTGGCGCTACACGCGCGATCGCAAGTTCCTCGAGAGCGTTGTGCATCCGTGGTGCGCGCAGGCGGGGCGCGCGCTCGCGGCGTTGCTCGCGCCCGACAGCGCCGGCCACTTGCGCCTGCCGCTCTCGTCGAGTCCGGAGATCTTCGACAACTCGCCGCGCTCGTGGCTGGCGCCGAACTCGAACTACGACCAAGCGCTCCTGCGTTGGCTGTTCGGCGCGCTCGCGCGTCAGGCGAACGAGCTCGGCCGCGCGGAAGAGGCGGCGAAATGGAGCGACGTGCTCGCGCGCCTCGAGCCGCTCGACGTCGATGCGGAGAGTGGCGCGCTGACGTTCGCGCGCGGCCTGCCCTACGACAGCTCGCACCGCCACTTCTCGCACGCGATGGCGATCCATCCGCTGGGGACGATCACCATCGAAGGCAGCGAGAGCGAGCGCCACACGATCGACGCGACGCTCGAGCAGCTCGAGCGCCACGGCGGCGACTGGTGGACCGGCTACAGCTTCTCGTGGTTCTCGTGCATGCTCGCGCGCACGGGAAGGCCTGAGAAGGCGCTCGCGCAACTCGAGAACTACCTCGCCTTCACGGGCCGCAACGGCTTCCACCTGAACGGAGACCAGTCGGGCAAGGGCCTGTCGAAGTTCACGTACCGGCCGTTCACGCTCGAGGGCAACATGCTCGCCGCGCAGGCGGTGCACGAGATGCTGCTGCAGAGCTGGGGCGGCGTCGTGCGCGTGTTCCCGGCGACGAGCGAGCGCTGGACGGACGTTGAGTTCGACAACCTGCGCGCCGAAGGAGCGTTCCGCGTGTCCGCGAAGCGTATCGCCGGACGCACACGATCCGTGACGGTCGTGTCCGAGCTTGGCGGCGAGCTGCGCCTGCGCGATCCGTTCGGCGGAGCGCCGTTCAAGGCTGACGGCGCGGTCCTGGAGCGCAAGGGCACGGATCTCGTCGGCACGCTGAAGGCCGGGGAGCGTGTCGTGCTCTCGCTCGCCGACTGAACTTCGCTCAGGCGAACTCGAACGCGCGCAGCGAGAGCGAGCCGTAGGCGGCGCTCTCGTGCAGCGTCTTCGCCTTCGCCTTCTCGCCGGCGGCGCCGAGCGCGACAAGGATCGGCAGGTAGTGGTCCTCGCTCGGATGGTTGCGCACCGCGTTCGGCGCGACCTTGCGGTACTCCATCAGCGCCTTCGCGTCGCCGGCGTGCGCGCGCTCGTCGAGCCACGTGTCGAACTCCGCCGCCCACTTCGGCAACGTGTCGCCCGGGCCGATCTCGTCGAGGTTGTGCGTCGCGCCGCCGGAACCGATCACGAGCACGCCCTGCTTGCGCAGCGCCTGCAGCGCGAGCCCGAGCTTGTAGTGGTGCTCGGTGTTGCGCCCCGGTTGCAGCGAGAGCTGCGTCACCGGCACGTTCGCGTCCTTGTACGCGAGCATCAGCGGCACCCACGCACCGTGGTCGAGCCCACGCTCTTCCTTGCGCGCGGCGACACCGGCCGTCGCGAGCGTGTCCGCGATCTCCGTGGCGAGCTCGATCGCTCCCGGCGCCGCGTAGCGCATCTGGTAGAGCTCGTCCTCGAAGCCGTAGAAGTCGTGGATCGTCTTCGGCTTGGGCGAGACGTCGACCGTCGCTTCCTTCGTCAGCCAGTGCGCCGACACGCACAACACCGCGCGCGGCCGGTAGCGCGTGCCAAGCGACGCGAGAAAGCGCTTCACCGGCAGTTCGCTGAGCACGAGGTTCGGTGCGCCGTGCGACACGAACAACGTCGGCAGTTGCTGCACTTCGCCGCCGGTCTTCGGTGACTTCTCCACGCCAGTTTCCTGTCCTTTCGCGGCCTCACCCGCGGAACCCTGCACCGCGCACGCTGCGGCGAGTGCCGCCGCACCGATCACGACGCCGCGACGATCGATCGAATCCATGGCGCTCATTCTCGGCTCACTTCGCCTTGCTTTCGAGCCCCGCCGGCATCCATGGCGCGAGCCGCTCGACCCCGCGCCGCGCCTTCTCGCTCGTCGGCACGCCCCAGGCCTGGAAAAACGGCCCGAGGTTCTTGCCCGTCGCCTCCGACATGCGCCGCATCCACTCGTCGCGCTTCTCCTCTTCGCCCTGCGGCCGCTCGTTGCGCCCGAGCGCGCGGTACTCGGCGAACACGCGCTGGAACGGCTCCCAGCCAAACGCCTCGCGCAGCTGCCGGTACATCGTGAGCGCGAGGAATGGATCGTTCTTCCACTCGTCGAACTTCGCGCCGCGCGCGACATAGGCCTCGACCGACGGCGGATTCGACACGCCCTCGTGCCCCGGATCCTCGCCGCGTTGGTCGCAGCAGCGCTCGATCGCGTACAGGCCGATCACGTTGTTCGTCACCTCGCCCGTGCCGTCGAAGGTCCACTCGGGCCGCTGCAGGTTGTGGCCGAGCTCGTGCACGAAGCCCCACACGTCCTTGGCGTGCCGCAGGTTGTCGAGCGCGACGACGTGCTCGGCCGCATCGAGGTGCGTCATCACCGGATAACCCGAGTGCATGTAGCCCGCGCTGATCTGGCGGTCGCACACGAAACGCTCGGGCCGCGGGCGAGCCTTGGGAACGCCGACGAGCTCGGCCTCGGCGTCGAGCACGCGGTCCCAGAACTCCATCAGCGCCTTGGGATCGTCGAGCGAGCGGATCGCCGCCGAAGGCAGGCTGATCCCGAGCTTGCGCGAGCTGAGCTCGGCCCACGGCGCGGGACGCGTGCGCTGCTCGTCGCGCCACTCCTCGAGCGTCGTGCGCCCGAGCACGAACAGCGGTGCCGGCACGACTCCGCGCAGCTGCACCTTCAGCTTGCCGAGCGTGCAGCCGTCGGGGACGACGACGTACACCGGGCCCCCGAACGGATTGGCCGCGAGCGTCGTGCGTTCGTTCGCCGGGACTTCGAGCGTGATCGCGGGCACGCGCTTCCACGTGTCGAGGTGCCACAGCGTGTCGTCGTGGCAGCCGATGCGCAGCGCGAAGCCGCGCCCGAGCGCCTCCGCCGGCAGCTGCAGCTCGACCTTCGCACCGGGACGCGCGTAGGCGCCCGTCGAATGCCAACCGCCGAGCGAAGCGTCGATCTCCGCCGAGAGCACCTGCGCCGGCGCGTCGACATCGCCGGGAAAATCCGCCGCCGAAGCGTGCGCGCGCACCTTGCCGATCGGCTCGCTGCGCAGCATCTCGACCTGGATCGCGAGCAGCGCGCGCCCGAGCGCGTTCGAGCGCTTCATCGGCTGGCTCTCGCTGACCACGAGGCTCGCTTCCTTCGCCTTCACGAGCTTTTCCAGCCGCTCGCGGAACGCCACATCGCCCTTGGGCATCCAGCGCAGCGCGAGCTGCAGCGAGACCTGCGCCTGCGCGAGTTGCGCATCGGTCGCGGTCGCCTTGCCCGCTTCGAGCGCGAGCATGAGCTCGAGCGCGCGGCCCGCATGCACCAGCGGATCCGGCACGTTCGCCGCGAGCTGACCGTTGTCCGACGTCGGCTCCGTGTATCCGTCGGCGTACGCGAGCCCCGCCTGCGCGAGCAGCCGCTGCCCCGGTCGCTCCTCGACACGTTCATTCGGATGCCCCTGCAGCCAGCCCCACGGCGTGTCGCCGCAGATCACCGCTCCGCCGCCGGCGACGTACTTGATCAGCCAGTCGGTCTCCTCGTCGCTCAGCGACAACGGCGCGCAACCGATGATCGCGAGCTTCGCCACACCTTCGGGCTCCGGCCCGTTCGGCAGCGCGACGACCTCGTAGCCCGTCTCCGCCATCAGGCCGCCGAACATGCCGCCGAGCGTGCCGACCTTGAGCGCCTTCGCCTTCGATTTCGCGGTCCACACGAGCAGGTTCTTCATCAGCGCCGCGGTCTCGCCGGGCCGTTTCGCCGCGGGACCCGCGTAACCGTTGTGCCCGAACACGAGCACACGCCCGCTTCCGATGCGACCGCCCGCGATCAGCGCCGCCTGCGCGCCGCCGTGACCGCCGGTGACGATCGGGAAGGCCTTGTCGCCGAACACGGCGATAGGCCCGGGGATGCCCACGCGCTCGACGGTGCGGACGTCCTCGAGCAATTTCGCCGCTTCTTCCTGCGGCGCGGCGCGCGACGGCGACACGAGCGGAACGAAGAGCGCGACAACGACGGACAACGCTGTGAGGAGGGGCTTCACGCCCTTCTTGATACCAAGTGCGCGTTCAGGTGGGGAACACGGTCGAGCTGTGCACTTCGCCGACGCGCGCGTGCGCGACGATCTCGCGCCAGTTGTGGGCGCGGACGCCGCCGCCGGCCAGCACGACGATGCGGCCGCGCGCGCGCTCGACGAGCTGGCGCAGCATGTCGCGGCCTTCGAACGCATCCGGCGCTCCGCCGGTGGTGAGCACACGCTCGACGCCGAGCCCGATGAGCTGCTCGAGCGCCTCCAGCGGATCGGGCACGCGGTCGAAGGCGCGGTGGCAAGTGACCTTGAGCGGCCGCGCGAGCGCGACCAGCTCGCGCATGCGCTCGACATCCAGCTTCCCGTCGCGCCCGAGCACGCCGAACACCGCCGCCATCACCTTGCGTTCCTTGAGCCACGCGAGGTCCGCGCGCATCGACGCGAGCTCGGCCTCGTCGTACGTGAAGTCGCCGCCGCGCGGCCGCACCATGGCGCAGATCGGCAGCTTCATTTCCGCCTGCGCGAGCTCCATCAGCCCACGCGTCGGCGTCAAGCCACCGACATCGAGCCGCGCGCAGAGCTCGATGCGCCGCGCACCTCCCGCGACGGCCTTGCGCAGGTCGCCCACGGAATCCACGCACACCTCGAGCAACGTCACGCTTCGCTCCCGCGCGCGCGCAGCCGATCGAGCGCGACCGCCGCGACGATGATC
>JAPLOE010000212.1 GCA_026692705.1 Planctomycetota bacterium | reverse complement strand
GAGGAAGAAGATCAGGAGCGCCGGAACGAAGACCGTGCGCAGCACCATGCCCATCGGGAAGCGTGCGCGAGCATCGCGGGCGAGGCGCAGCCGCTCGCGCCGGCGTGCGTTGCGTTCAGATTCCTCGCGCGCGAGGCGGCGCTCGCGACCGATGCGCGCGGCGACCTCGAGCGCGGCCCGATAGTCGCCACGGCAGGCCTCGCACTCGACGACGTGCGCGCGGGCCTGCGCGTCGAGCTCGAGGCCGTGGCCGGAAAGGCCGGCGGTCAACCAGCGGGCCTGCAAGGTCTCGCAGGCGGACACTTCGAGCTTCGCGTTCGAGGACGACACGCCGTCGCTTTCGGCGCGTTCTCCCCAGTCCTTGAGAGGCCCCCCGGACGGGCGTTCCAGCCCCGGGAGGAGCCCTAGGTTGCCGCCAGACGGCTCGCGGCGGCTTCCAGCCGCCTCAGCACGCTCTCGCTTCCGAGCAGCACCATCACGTCGAACAGGTCCGCGCCGTGGACCTCGCCGCTCAGCGCAAAACGCACGGGCTGGAAGAAGGCCGGGAGCTTGAGCCCCTTTTCGGCCGCCCAAGCCTTGGACGTGTCGCGCAGCGCTGCCGCGTCGACGCCAGTCGCGATCTTGGGCGCGAGCCACTCGCGGTAGTCGCGCAGCGTCTGAGCCGTGTTGGCGTGCTTGCGCACTGCCGCGAGCGCGGCGTCGTTGGTCGCGACCGCATCGTCGGGCTGGAACAGGTACGCGATGCGCGCCGGCAGCTCGCTGTAGATGTTGATGCGCGGCTGTTCGGTCTTGACGACCTCCTCGAACCACTTCGCGCGCGCGGAGAGCTGCTCCGCCGTCGCAAGGCCCGCTTCGACGACAAACGGAGTGCAGTGCGCGACGAGCGTCGCGAGCGGCTCCTTGCGCAGGTACTCGCCCGCCATCCAGCGGAATTTCTCGGGGTCGAAGATCGCTCCGGCCTTCTGCACGTCCTTGATCTCGAAGTGCTGCACGAGCTGGTCGACCGAGAACAGCACGCTCGTGCCGTCGAGCGCCCAGCCCTGCAGGCACAGGAAATTCACCACGGCCTCGCGCGGAAAACCCTTGTCGCGGTAGTCCTGCAGCGCGGTGTCGCCGGTGCGCTTGGAGAGCTTCTTGCCGTCGGTGCCGAGCATCAGCGGCAGGTGCCCGAACTCCGGCATCGGCTGGCCGAGCGCCTGGTACAGCAGCACCTGCTTGGGCGTGTTGACGAGGTGCTCCTCGCCGCGGAACACGTGCGTGATGCCCATGTCGACGTCGTCGCACACCACGCAGAAGTTGTAGGTCGGGCTGCCGTCGGAGCGCACCATGACCCAGTCGTCGACTTCTTCGTGCGAGAAGCGCACGTCGCCGCGGATGTGGTCGATGCAGACCGTCTCGCCCGGCGGAACGTGGAAGCGGATCACGGCCTTCTCGCCGGCCGCGACGCGGCGCGCGGATTCGGTCGGATCGAGCTTGGCGCACAGGCGGTCGTAGACCTGCCGTTCCTTGCGCGCTTCCTGCTCGGCGCGCAGCTTGTCGAGGCGCTCCGTCGTGCAGAAGCAGTGGTAGGCGTGGCCCGACGCGAGCAGGCGCTTCGCGACCTCGCGGTACTGCGGGTACTTCTCCGATTGGCGATACGGCCCACACGGGCCGCCGAGGTCCGGGCCCTCGTCCCACTGGATGCCGAGCCAGTGCAGCCCTTCGAGGATCGCGCGCTCGAATTCCTTCGTCGAACGCTCGGGATCGGTGTCCTCGATGCGCAGGAGGAACTGGCCGCCATGGCGGCGTGCGTAGGCCCAGTTGAAGAGCGCCGTGCGGGCCCCACCGATGTGGAGCTTGCCGGTCGGGCTGGGTGCAAAACGGACTCTGGGCTGCTTGGACACGCGGGGATCCTCTGTCGATCGCCCAAGGACTCCTTGGGGCGCAAGAGGATAGGTCCGCACGCTCCCCCGGTCCAACCGCGCCCCGTCTGCGCAGCTTTGGGCAGGAAAAGCGCGCGCTTCCTCCCTAGATTCCGGACATGTCCACGAAGAAGAGCGCCGCGAGCTTCCGACCCGACCGTTCCGTGATCCAGCGCGTGCCCAAGGTGCTGCTGCACGAGCACCTCGACGGCGGCCTGCGGCCGCGCACCGTGCTCGAGCTAGCGCGCGCGATCGGCTACGACGCCCTGCCGTTCCAAGAGGAAGGTCAGCTGGCCGAGTGGTTCCACGCCGGCGCCGCGCGGGGCTCGTTGCCCCTGTACCTCGAGGGTTTTCGCCACACGATCGCCGTGATGCAGTCGGCCGAGGCGCTCGAGCGTGTCGCCTACGAGTTCTGCGAGGACATGGCGCTCGACAACGTCGTGTACGCCGAGGTGCGCTTCGCGCCGCACTTCCACACCGAGGGTGGGCTCGGCCTCGACGGCGTGATGCGCGCGGTGCTGCGCGGCCTGCAGCGCGGCCAGAACGATCTTGGCGTGAACACCGGCCTGATCGTGTGCGCGATGCGCAACCAGGCGCCCGACCTGTCGTTCAAGCTCGCCGAGCTCGCCGTCAGCTTCCGCGACCAGGGTTGCGTCGGCTTCGACCTCGCCGGCGAAGAGGCCGGCCATCCCGCCAAGGAACACCTGCGCGCCTTCGAGCACGTCAAGCGCGCCAACTTCTCGATCACGATCCACGCCGGCGAGAGCTTCGGCCCCGAGAGCATCTGGCAGGCGCTGCAGTACTGCGGCGCGCACCGCATCGGCCACGGCACGCGGCTGATCGAGGACATCGTCATCTACCAGGGCAAGGTCATCAAGGTCGGCGCGCTCGCGCAGTACGTGCTCGACCACCGCATCCCGATCGAGGTCTGCCTGTCGAGCAACGTGCACACGGGCGCGACGCCGTCGATGGCCGAGCATCCGTTCCGCTTCTACATGGACCGCGGCTTCCGCGTGACGCTCAACACCGACAACCGGCTGATGAGCCGCACGACGATGACCGACGAGTATACGATCGCGGTCCAGCAGTTCGGCTGCACGTTCTCGGACCTCGAGAAGATCACGATCAACGGCATGAAGAGCGCGTTCCTGCACTACGACGAGCGCGTGCGCATCATCTTCGACCGCGTCAAGCCGGGGTACGCGGCGCTGCGCGAGGAACTCGGGCTCGTGCTTTGATCGCGACGATGGCCACGGCCTACGGATCGCTCGCGCTCGCGGGTCGCGTCGAGCTGCACGCCCTCGAGAGCGAAGCGCTGCGCGGAAATCCCGCGGGCGAGCCGCACATTCGCGCGCTGCAGGTGTACCTGCCACCGGGCACGAAGGACGAGCGCCTGCCGGTCGTGTTCCTGCTCGCGAGCTACACCAGCCGGCCCGAGGACTTCCTCGAGACGCACCCGTGGCGCCGTGGCGTGATCGTGCAGCTCGACGAGCGCATCGCGCGCGGCGAGTGCAAGCCCGTGATCGTCGTCATGCCCGATGCGTGGACGCGCCTCGGCGGCAGCCAGTACGTCGACAGCACCTGGAACGGCAACTTCGGCACCTACGTCGCGGAAGAGCTCGTGCAGCTCGTCGACGAACGCTTCCCCACGCGCCCCGGTCGCCGCGCCGTCGTCGGCAAGTCGTCCGGCGGCTTCGGCGCGCTGACGCTCGCGATGCGCCACCCGCGCACGTTCCCCATCGCCGCGTCGCTCTCGGGCGACTGCGACTTCGAGGCCTGTTTCGCGCCGGAGCTCTACGCCTGCCTGCGCGGCCTCGTGCCCTTCGGCGGCGACCCGGCGCGTTTCCTCGAGGATTTCGCGCGCAAGCCCTCGCTCGACGGCGATCGCCACGCGGTGCTCAACGTGCTCGCGATGGCGAGCTGCTACTCACCCAACCCTGCCTCGCCGCTCGGCTTCGACCTGCCGATGGACTTGCGCGACGGCACACGGCGCAGCGACGTGTGGGCGCGCTGGCTCGAGCACGACCCGCTGTTCGCCTGCGAACGCCACGCCGACGCGCTGCGCTCGCTCGAGTTTCTGCACCTCGAATGCGGCCTGCGCGACGAGTTCCACCTGCAGTGGGGCCTGCGGAAACTCACGGCGAAACTGCGCTCCCTCGGCGTCGGCTTCACGCACGAGGAGCACGACGGCGGCCACCGTGGCCTCTCCGAACGCTGGCAGCTCGTGCTCCCGCGCCTCGCCCACGCCCTCCACGAGCGCTGAACGCTCGTGAAGAAATGAGGATACGAGCGCTCAGGACGCTCGTTGCGCCGTCGCCTGACGGCGCAGGACGGCGAGACCGTGACAATCGTCACGGTCCCTGAACGGGCGGAAAAACGTTCGCGTCAGGGGTAGCTCGCCTCGACGACGGTCGTGATGCCGCCGCGCACGTAGAAGTCGCCGACGACGGTCATCTTGCGGGGCTGGGTGGCGCGCACGAGGTCGTCGAGGATGCGGTTGGTGACCGCCTCGTGGAAGGCGCCGTCGTTGCGGAAGCTCCACAGGTAGAGCTTGAGGCTCTTGAGCTCGACACACAGCTGGTCAGGGACGTAGCGGATGCGAATCGTCGCGAAGTCCGGCTGGCCGGTCTTGGGGCACAGGCAGGTGAACTCCGGGCACTCGAAGCGGATCTCGTAGTCGCGCTGAGGGGCCGGGTTGGAAAAAGTGTCGAGTTGCTTCGTCGCGAGGGTCGACATGGCGGGGCAATTTAGCACGAGCGGAGCCGTGAGAGCATCTGGCTCGCCGCTCGCGCTCCACCGCTGTGCGGCGACTTGGTAGCCTCGCACGGCCTTTCGTTCCGACCGACCCGTCCCTCCCCACGCCGCCCACCGCCCCCACGATGGCCACGCAATCGCGCCAGCGAGGACTCGTGCTCCTCGCGCTCTTCCTCTCCGGCCTCGCCGGCCTCATGCACGAGGTCGTGTGGGCCAAGCTGCTCGCCAACCTCACGGGCAGCACGGCCAAGGCCCACGCGGTGGTGCTGGCGGTGTTCATGGGCGGCCTCGCCATCGGCGCCGTGTGGTTCGGGCGGCGCTCGGACAAGCGCGAGCGGCCGCTCAAGGTGTACGTGGCGCTCGAGGTGCTGATCGGCCTGTACTGCCTCGTCCTGCCGTTCCTGACCAAGGGCGCGGGGGCGTTGTACGAGAGCATGGCGGGCGCGACCTTCGAGCAACCCGGCCTCAAGCTCGTGCTGCGCCTCGTGCTGGCGCTCGTGGTCGTGATGGCGCCGGCGGTGATGATGGGCGGCACGCTGCCGGTGCTCGCGCGCTACCTGATCCAGGAGGTCGCGCAGACGCGCAAGGCGGTCGCGAGCCTGTACGCGCTCAACAACATCGGCGCCGTGCTCGGCTCGGGCGCCGCGGGTTTCTACCTGCTGCCGGAGCTCGGCATCTGGTCGGCACTGGGCGTCGCCTCGACGATGAACTTCGTCGCCGCGGGACTGGTGTGGCTCGCCGACTCGCGCATGCAGTTCGTCGCGACGGAAGAGAGCAAGCCGACGGCCACGCTCGAAGGCCCGCAGTACACCGCCGGCCAGTTCCGCGCCACGCTCTGGGCGCTCGCGCTCTCGGGCTTCGCGGCCATGGGCTACGAGATCGTGTTCCTGCGAATGATCGGCCTGGGCTTCGGCTCGTCGAACAACTCGTTCACCGTGATGCTGATGTGCTTCATCACGGGCATCGGCATCGGGAGCTGGATCGTCTCGCTGGTCAACGTGAAGCGCCCGCTGTGGTGGCTCGCGGCCTCGCAGGTGGCGGTGCTCGTGTCGCTGATCGCGATCACGCCGCTGATGGAGCGCCTGCCCTACGTCATCAGCTCGCTGCGGACCGAGCTGCTCGTGTTCGCCAACCCCGAGGACCAGATCCCGTCAGGCGAGATCGCGGGCGGCTACGAGCTGTTCCTCGCGGGTCAGGCGGCCTACTGCTTCCTGATGCTGCTCCTGCCGACGATCTGCATCGGCTTCGGCTTCCCGCTCGTCAGCCAGATCCAGGCGCGCAGCGCCGCGAGCATCGGCGGCACGATCGGCAACACCTACGCCTGGAACACGATCGGCAACGTGCTCGGCGTGATCGTGACGAGCCTCGTGCTGATGCCGCTCGGCGGCGTCGACGGCTCGTTCCACTTCAACCTGCTGCTCAACGGCGTCGCGATCGTGCTCCTGATCGGCGCCGCGACCGACGCTTCGGCCTTCGCGCGCGGGGTCGCGGGCCTCGCGGCCACGGCGGCGGCGGCGCTGTACGCGATGTACGGCTTCGTCGCGCACCCGATCGAGGGCACGCAGCCGATCTGGGCACGCACGCTGCGCCAGAGCGAAGGCCACCTGCGCCTGCGCAAGGGCCCGCCCGCGGACGCGGACGAGCTGATGCTCGCGCGCCACCCGGCGTCGAACTTCGACTGGTGGAAGAAGAAGCACCTGCGCGACCCCGATCCCAAGGCCGACGGCTGGGACGAGTTCTACATGGAGGAGGACGCCGACGCGTCCGTGATGGGCGTGCGCCGCGAGCGCCTAGCCGCGATCTACATCAACAGCAAGGGCGACGCCTCGACCGGGCCGCTCGACATGATCACGTTCCTCCTGTCGGGCCACATCCCGATGTTCTTCCTGCCCGGCGAGGCCGCCGCGGCCGCGAAGCGCAACGTGATGGTGATCGGCCACGGCTCGGGCGTCACCACCGGCGCGATCTCGATCTACGACGAGGTCGAGCGCATCGACGTGGTCGAGATCTCCGGCGCCGTGCTTGACGCCGACAAGCTCTTCACGCACGCCAACCACAAAGTGCTCTCGAACCCCAAGACGCACGTCTACCTCGACGACGCGCGCACGTTCCTGCGCACGGTGCCGCGCAAGTACGACCTGATCGTGTCGCAGCCGTCGAACCCGTGGATCGCCGGCATCGGCAGCCTGTTCACGATCGACTTCTTCGAGGACTGCCGCGATCGCCTGACCGACGACGGCATCATGATGGTGTGGTTCCACCACTACGAGCAGTCGAACGAGACGATCCAGCTCATCACGCGCACGATCCATCAGGTCTTCCCGCACGTGGAGTGCTTCCTGACGGTCGAGTCCGACACGATCGGCCTCGCGTCGATGAAGCCGCTGCCGATCGACTTCGCGCGCATGGAGGCGCTCTTCGACCGCCCCGAGATCCGCGGCGACCTCGCGCGCGTCGGCGTCTACAACCTCGCCGGCTTGCTCGCTTACCACGGCGTGAACTCGCGCCATTTTGCGGCCGCGGTCGGCGAAGGCCCGATCAACACCGACGACCACCAGCGTCTCGAGTACCTCGGCGCGCGCAACATGTTCCTCGGCCGCAACGCCGACCTGCTCGAGAAGGACCAGGGCTTCGACACGCTGCCCGAGGGCGGCACGGACTGGCTGTTCGACCGCTACACGCGCTGGCGCGACGAGCAGAAAGAGCCGCTGCACGTCGAGGAGATGCGGCCGACGCTGGCGAGCGTCGAGAACATCCTGACGCGCGAGCACCGGCTCGCGATCGAGCTGCGCAAGCGCGCCGATCAGGTGGCCGACACCAGCGCACCGAGCAAGCCCTCGCGCGGCAAGCGCGTCGGCATCGAGCAGATGGGCTTCTCCGAGGCCTTCAACTGGTCGCAGTTCGTGCGGGCCGCCGATGGCCCGGAAGCGGCGCTGCCGTTCCTCCAGCACGCGGTCGCGCTCGAACCGAAGAACAGCGGCGCGTCGGTGACGCTCGCGCAGGCCTACGACCAGCTCAAGCGCGGCGAGGAGTGCGTCAACACGCTCCTCAAGCTGATGGAAGCCGGCACGACACGCACGGACGCCAAGCTCGTGCTCGCGCGCCTCGCGATCCGGGCGCAACGCTACGAGGAAGCCCGCGGGTTGCTCGAGGAACTCGTGACCTACGAGAACAACGGCGATGCGCTGATGCTGCTCGGCGAGCTCGTGGGCCAGAAGGGCAACATCGCGCAGGCCAAGCAGTACTTCCACGAGTCGATCGTGCGCGACGTCAAGCTCCGCAACTGGCAGGCCAGCGTGAACTACACGCAGATCCTGCGCATGGAGGCCGACGGCCTTCCGCTGAGCGACAGCGCCGGCCGCACGAAACTGCTGAAGGAAGCGCTGTCCGAGATCCGCTACGCGCTCTACCACAACCCCGGCCAGACGGACCTGCTGCAGCAGGAAGCGAACCTGCAGATGATGCTCGCGGTGCTCGCCGGCCAGTCGGCCGCCCCGCAACAGGCGCCCGTGGCTCCTCCGGCCAACACTCAGCCGCAGGACGGCAAGTAGCGCGAGCCAGTCAGCGCGCGAACTGCAAGGGGCCGCGTTCGACGGCGCGGCCCCCGATGCGCGCTTCGATCCACAGCGTCCCGAGGCCTTCGGGTAGTCCGCCGAAGCGCGTCGAGAGCTCGTCACCGTTGCGCTCGAGCTTCACCTCGACCGCGCGACCGCCGACCTGCGCGCGCAGCCACCACTCGCGCCGCTCGTCCGCGCCTTCGCCCTCCACAGAGAGGCGCACGCTGAATCGATCGCCCGCGAGCTGCGCGTCGCCAGCCAGCGCCGGCTGAGGCAGGCGCTCGAGGAACTCGGCCTGCGTGATGCGGCTCCAGCCTTCGACGCTCCACACCTGCCGCACGCGCTCGCTCGCGAGCCAATCCAGCGAGCTCGCGAGGTCGAACACGGCCTCCGGTGCCTCGCCGAGGTAGGCCCACGCGCCTTCGACGCGCCCGGCCTCGTTCGTGCCGCCTTCTTCCGCCGTCGTGGTGCGCCACGCGAGCACCGGCGCGCGCGAAGTGTCCGCTTCGGCGGTCGCGCGCACGACCAGCGCCTGCGACTCGAGCGGATCGAGATCGAGCTCCGGCGAGCGGCCTTCGCGGAACCAGTCGCTTGCGCCCGTGCTCGGCGTGGCGACCGCGAGCGAGGTCGAGCTCCAACCGCTCTCGCCGCGTCGCACGAGGTCGAGTCTCGCACTGCGAAGGCCACTGAAGTCGCCTTCGAGCGCCCGCAGCGCCGCCGCCTCGCGCGTCAGGCCCACGGCGCGCCGCGCATCGAGCGCTCCTTCCGCACAACGCACGCCCAGCACGACGTCGGGCGGATCGATCACCCACGCGACCGGCGCCTTCGAGCCTGCGAGCGCCGCCTCGATCGCCGCCAGCTCGCGCGCCGCGGCCCGATGCGCCGAAGCGCCCGAGTGCGAGAGCACCGCGAGCCCCAGCCCCATCACGAGCGGCAGGACGACGCGCCGCGAGCCGGAAACCGCGACGGAACCGAGCCCCAGTCCGACAGAAACCACCGCCACCGCGCCGAGCAGCGCCGCCGCGTCGCGCAAGTCGCCGGGGTGCACGCGCGCGCTGGGGCCCAGCGCTTCCGCGACGAGCAGGGCCACCGCCCAGATGCCGAGGATCCTCCCCCACAGGCGCGGCGCCGAACGCGCGGCGATCAGGATCGGCTGCAGCACGGCGAGCGCGAGCACGCCGGCGAGCGCGAAGCCCCAGGCGCCGATCGTGTGCGAATTCACCGGCAGGAGCAGCGTTCCGAACCGCTCGAAGGCGTGGAAGACGCCGCGCTCGAGGCTGCGCGCGCTCTCGGGCACCACCGACGCGATCGCGGACGGCACGCGCGCATCGCCGTAGGCCAGGGCGTGCACGATGACCGGCAGGCTGACGGCGACGAGCGCCGCCACCACCGTCGCAGCCGCTGAACGCGCGCGGGTCGCGCTCTTGCGCTGGCGGTTCGCCGACAGGAACTCCGCTCCCGCGAGCCACGCGGGCAGCGAGAACGCAAAATCCCCGGCAAAGGCCGCGAGGATCGTGCACGCGCCGGCGACGAAGAAGCCGCGCGGTTCCCGTTCCTGCCGCGCGAACAGGTAGCTCCACGTCGCGCAGGCGCCGAGTGCGAGCGCGATCAGGTTGCCGCGTGCGGACGCATCGGCGATGGCCGCGGTCGAGAGCGGGTGCACGGCGAGGAACAGCGACGTGGCCCAGCCGGCCGCGCGGGCGAGCTCGCCACCGCTCCACGGCAGCAGCAGCCGGTGCGCCGTGCGGCCCAGCGCGAAGGCCGCGAGCAGGAGCCACAGCGCCGCCTCGAGCCGCACGAGCAGCGCGGGCCCGGGCAGCAGCGTCCGCAGGCCGAACCACGCGTGTCCGTCGTTCGCGAGGAAATGCAGCGCCGACCCGGATGCGGCGAACTGGTGCGCGAGCGCCGCCTCGCGCCCGTGCAGGCCCGACTGGAACACGGGCAGCCACGCCCAGCTCGCCAGCAGGACGAACAGCGCTCCGATCACGGCTCGTCGCACGGCGTGGGGCATCGAGGCGCGATTGTAGGGATCGCGCGGCCCGGCTCCATGCCCACGGAGGCTTCCCGGGCGCCCTGATGACGGGATTGTCCCTCGACACTCGCGCTCGCGCCTGTGCAGACTCTTCCCGTGGAGTCCAGCACGACCTCGCCGCGGGGCGGCCTTTCGCCCTTCTGGCTCGCGGCGCCGTTCCTCGCCGCGCTCGCGTGGAAGATGGACTTCCTCGTCGACGACGCGTTCATTTCCTACCGCTACGGCCGCCATCTGGCGGACGGGCATGGGCTGGTGTGGAACATCGGCGAGACGCCGCCGGTCGAGGGCTTCTCGAACTTCCTGTGGACCCTGATGTGTGCGGCGCTGGAGCTTCTCGGGCTCGCGCCGGAGCTGTGGACGCGGCTCGTGGGTGTCGCCTGCGCCCTCGGGCTGGTCGCGCTCGTCGCACGCACGACTCGCAGGCTCGCGGCGAACGACGCATGGCCGGCGCGGCTGGCGACGCTCGCGTGCGCGACCGCGGCCCCGGTCGCGGTCTGGGCGACGGGCGGCCTCGAGACGATGGCGTTCACGCTGTGCGTGTTCGGCGTGTTCGAGGCGCTTGTGAGCGAACGGGGCCGGCCGAGGACGTTCGCCGCCGCGTTGTGGGCCGCGCTCGGCGTGCTCGTGCGCGCGGACGGCTTCGTGTGGGTCGCGATGAGCGGTGTCGCAGCGCTCGCGACGGCCGGTTCGAGCGAGCGACGCGCGATGTTCCGCGCGCTCGTGCTCGTCGCGCTCGTCACGCTCGGGATGACGCTCGCCTACCTCGCGTTCCGCTGGAGCTACTTCGAGGCACTGCAGCCCAACACCGCGCGCATCAAGGTCGCTTTCGGCGCGAAATACCTGCAGCGCGGCGCGCAATACGTCGCGAGCCTGTGCCTGTGCGTGCTGTCGGTGCCACTGGCGCTCGGTGGCGCGCTCACGCGATTCCGCCGCGATGTTTCGGGCCTCGCGCTCGGCTCGCTCGTGTTCTGCGCGAGCGCCTTCGCGTACCTCATCCTGCTCGGCGGCGACTGGATGATGATGTACCGCATGCTCGTGCCGGCGATGCCGTTCGCCGCGCTCGCGCTCGGGGCGTGGCTCGCGACGCTCGCGAGCCCGGCACTGCGCCTCGCGCTCGGCTCCGGCGTCGTGCTGCTCGGCGCCTTGCCGTGTTTCGACGTGCATGCGGTGCCGCAGAACGTGCGCGAGCTCGCGCACTTCCGCTGGAGCCAGAAGTTCCGCGGCGAGTTCGAGATGTGGGCCAAGGGCGTGGTCGACATCGAGAACTGGCAGCTCGACGGGCGCGCGCTCGGGCTC
>JAPLOE010000211.1:7100-9775 GCA_026692705.1 Planctomycetota bacterium | reverse complement strand
AGCGTGTTGCCGAAGATGATGTTCCCGATGTCCTGGCCCTTGATCAGCATGTCGGCCTTGCAGATCGCGTAGGACTCGGGGTTCAGCTCCTGGCCGAACATCGAGAGGCGCGCGCCCGGGTTGTGGGCGTGCAGGTACTCGCCCGCGACGCTCAGCATGCCGCCCGTGCCAGCCGTCGGGTCATAGATCGTGCGGACCACGCCCGGCTTCCCCAGCACGTCGTCGTCCTCGATGAAGATCAGGCTGACCATCAGCCGGATGACCTCCCGCGGCGTGAAGTGCTCCCCGGCCGTCTCGTTCGAGAGTTCCGCGAACTTGCGGATCAGCTCCTCGAACACCATCCCCATGTCCGCGTTGCTCACCCGGTCCGGGTGCAGGTCGACGTTGGCGAACTTCTCGGTCACCAGATACAGCAGCTTCGCCTTCTCCAGCCGGTCGATCTGCACCGCGAAGTCAAAGCGCTCGAAGATGTCCCGCACCGGCCCCGAGAACCCCTGCACATAGGCCCGCAGGTTCTCCCCGATGTGGTCCTGGTCCCCGAGCAGCTTCCGCAGGTCCAGCGGCGACGTGTTGTAGAACCCCACCCCCGCCTTGCGGATCAGAAACGGCTCCGGGTTCACCTTGGCCCTCGACCGTTCCGCGTGCTCCTTCAGCACCGCCGCCTTCGTCTTCTCCAGCACGCAGTCCAGCCGCCGCAGCACCGTGAACGGCAGGATCACCTTGCCGTAGTCCGACTGCTTGAAGTCGCCACGCAACAGGTCGGCGACGGACCACAGGAAGGCTGAGAGGTTGGTTTCGGGCATGGGCGAGGGCAGCGAGGGGGCGAGCTCGGCGCGCGCGGCCGAGCGTCGGGAGTGCCGGACCGCATTGCGTGGGCGTGAACCTCAACAGGCGAGCGGAGGCTCGGCAAGGGGGATCCCTGGAACCGCAGGCAACTCAGCCTCGGTGATCGGGGAGAGAACGTGCCGGCGCACCGTCGAGACGATGCATCGGCCCAGCAACTTCGCGGCGCATCCTGAGCCGCCGGGAGCTCTCGATCGCCAGACGGCCTTGCGTCGGGGTTGGGGATCGACGGCCGAGCAGGGCGGGGAACGCAGCGGGCTGTGGCGGCATGGTCGGCCAAGTTCCAGCGCAAGCCCAGTGCCCACCTGCGGCGCGTTGAATCCATCGGGGCGCCTTGCGGAGCCATGGCGAGCGTGGTCTTCTCCCCTTGTCGATCCAGGGAATCTGGAGCGGTACCGCTTCCGGCAACCAACTCGGAGATCCACATGCGCCTCCTGCTCGCGATCGCAACATCCGCTTCCGTACTGGCGTCACTGGCTTCCGCTCAGTCCTTCAATATCGATACTGGCGCGCTCGGCACCACGCCGGACAGTTCGTACGGAGCTGCGTCAGGCATCTCAGGCCACTGGAACGACGCTGGATTCCAGCCGACGGCCCTCCCCCTGACCACCATAAATGGCGCGCCTACCTGCGTGACGATCACGGCGACCACTGTTGGCGGTATTCCGGCCGGTGGCAGTGCACCGTTGATCGGCGCGTCTTTCCCCAACGACGCAGCCCTCTACAACGATTTCGCGCTGGTTCCCGGGCCTGCCGGAGTCACGACCTGGACCATCGCTGGTTTGGAACCGGCGGTTTACGACGTCTACGTCTATTCGCTCAGCCCGCTCGCGGGCAGCAATTCGACTCTCATGACCTGCCTGAATTTCACGGCGGGTTCGGGCAAGTACGTGTGCGGCACGTGGACCGGCAGTGGAGCTGCAGCTCTTGGGACCGCCTACGTTGTCGAAACAGCGGTCACGCTCACCGCGTCGGCCTGCACCACCGGCGTCCTGACCTTTGATTCAGGCATTTTCGGGGGCAACCCGTTCGGGGCGGTCAATGGGATCCAGATCATTCAGAGAGGGGGAGGCACACCGGCTGTGTACTGCCAGTCTGGGACGTCAGGCTTCGGATGCATCCCGGTGATCTCGCTGAGTGGGTCGTTCAACCCGCCGAGCGCTTCCATCTACTCCAGTGGTTTCGTGATCAACGCGTCCAACCTTGACGGCCAGAAGCAGGGCGTTTTCTTCTATAGTGTCAGCGGCCCGAAGGCACTGCCGTGGTGCGGCGCGGCAGGCTCGTTGCTTTGCGTCCGCGGTCCGCTCACCCGTACTGTGACACAAAATACGGGTGGGGCGGCGGGAGTTTGCAACGGGAACATCTCGATCGACTGGAACAATTGGATTTCGACCCGTACCGGAGAGATGGGGGAGCCTTGGAGCGCCGGCGACCACGTCTGGGTGCAGTGCTGGTACCGCGACCCCTCGACTCCTTGTTCAACCGTCACCTCGAACCTGACCGAGGGCCTCCACTTCGTGCTCGAACCCTAGACTTCCACCAACGACGACAGTCACTTGAACGTGACCGGGGTGCTCGCGTCGCGCTCGAGCCCCCCGGAAGTCCGAAGCGATCGGGGAGGCGGCTCGGACCAGCAAGGTGGCAGAGCCGGTTGCAGCGGTTTCGAAGCACTGCGGCACTGCCACCAGCCCTGCCACGACTGGGTCCGCCACTGTCCGGTCGACCCCTGTTTTCAGGGCCGTGGGGCGGAGGCGGAAGGATTCGAACCCTCGAGGAGTTGCCCCCTGGCGGTTTTCAAAACCGCTGCAATCGGCCGCTCTGCCACGCCTCCG
>JAPLOE010000211.1:0-7070 GCA_026692705.1 Planctomycetota bacterium | reverse complement strand
GACGGGGGCGTCGGGGGAGGCAGGGGGTCGGGGCCGGAGGTGTCGGTGCGGACCTGGTCGAGGATCAGGTCGGTGATGCGCAGGGGGGCGCGGGCGCGGAGGGCGAGGGCGATGGCGTCGGAGGGGCGGGCGTCGACGAGGACCGGGGGATCGCCGGGGGCGGAGGCGAGGGCGAGCTGGGCGAAGAAGGTGTTGTCGCGCAGGTCGACGATGTCGGCGTTGAGGATGCGGGAGCCGAGGGCCTCGACGAGGTTGAGGGCGAGCTGATGGGTGAGGGGGCGCGCGGGGGCGAGGTTGTCGACGATGCGCTGGAGCTCTTCGGCTTCGGCGCGGCCGATGACCATGGGGAAGCCGCGCGGGCCGTCGCGTTCCTGGAGGAGGATCTGCTGGGCGCGGTCGGTGTCGCGCAGGACGATGCGCGCGAGCACGAGCTCGATCATGCGGGCCGGTTGGCTCATGGGGAGGCGGCGAGGCTCGCTCGCGGGACGGCGCGGATCAAGAGGGCGGCGATGAAGACCGCCGCCGGAGAGCGGAAGGAGAGAGAGACGTAGAGAGCGGAGGGGGAGGGCGAGCGGAAGAGCGACGGGAGCGAGCGACGGAGGAGCATGTCGCGCAGGAGAGCGTGACGCGATCGACGTGAGCTGGTGGCAGTGCGAGCGCGGCCGAGGGCGAAGCGAAGAGAGCGGCGCGGGGCGCGAAGGTGCGCGCGGCGGGAACCCTAGAACCGGCGCGGGCGGCGCTCGCGGAGGACGATGTCCTCGAAGGGTTGGCCGGAGTCTTCGGCGAGGAGGAAGGAGCTCGCGTCTTCGTCGAGCCAGCCGCACTGGCGGCACTTGAGGCCGTGGGTGGCCTGGCGGTCGAGGCGGGAGAGGGTGCGGCGGCCGCATTGGGGGCAGGTGCGGTCGGCGCGGGCGGGGAAGAGCGAGCAGGCGAGGATCCAGGCGAGGCCGAGCGCGAGGACGAGGCCGAAGGTGAAGCCGAAGAGGCCGTCGGGGCCGCGGAAGATGAGGAGCATGCCGGCGGCGACGGCGGAGAGGCAGAGGGGGGCGACGAGCCAGCCGGCGAGGGCGTGGAGGCGCGAGGACTGGGGGCTGGGCTCGACGAGCGGCGTGGCGCAGACGAGGTTGGGATCGACGCTGCTCCGGCGGACCGGGACGTTGCCGTCGCGGCGGGAGTCGCCTCGGGAACCGGGATCGCGCTCGTAAGGAATCACGGCACGAATTCTAGTCGAGTGGCGGAGGCTCGCTACCGGGCGCGCGCGCTTCCGGCGCATTCTTGGGCGAGATGCGGGGAAGTGGGGGCTCACGATCCGTCCGCAACGCCGTCGGAGCGGGCCGGCGCGGGCTAGGATGCGCGCCGATCCGGCCTGCCCCGGCCGGCGACCATGCACCTGTTCGAGAGCGAGAACGACGAGCGCGAGAGCGCGGATGGCGCTGGCCTGCCCGGTCGCGCGCCGTGGCCCGAGAACCCGATCCTCGTGCGGCTGTGGCGCGCGGGGAACGTCGAGTCGGTGCACCGCGGAGCGTGGGTGGTGGTCGATGCCGATGGCGCGGTGGTCGACGGGCAGGGCGACTGGAACCATCCGGTGTTCGCGCGCAGCTCGACGAAGTCGCTGCAGGCGCTGCCGCTGATCGAGTCGGGCGCGGCGGAGCGCTTCGGGATCACGGACGAGGAGCTCGCGCTCGCGCTGGCGTCGCACCACGCGGAAGAGCGGCACGTGCGCGTCGTGCAGGGGCTGCTCGAGCGGCTGGGCCTGAAGCACGAGCACCTGCAGTGCGGAGCGCAGGCCCCGACGGACGCGCGTGCGCGGGCGGCGCTCTCGAAGGCCGGGCTCAAACCGACGGCGGTGCACAACAATTGCTCGGGAAAACACGCCTGTTTCCTCGCGCTGGCGCTTCACATGGGCGTCGATCCGGCGCGTTACCTCGAGCGCGAGAACGAGGCGCAGTCGGCGGTGCGGCGGGCGGTCGAGGAGATGAGCGGCACGCGCAGGGGCGAGCTCTCGGTCGCCGTCGATGGCTGCAGCGCGCCGACGTTCCGCCTGCCGCTCGCGCGACTGGCGACGGCGCTGGCGCGGATGGCGAATCCGGAGAAGCTCCGTCCGGCGCGGCGCAACGCCTGCGAGCGCATGGTGCGCGTCGCGGCGGCGCATCCGGACCTGATCGGCGCGTCGCAGGGCAGCCTGTGCAGCGATTTGCTGCGGGCGAGCGAAGGAAAACTCTTTCCCAAGCTCGGCGCGGAGGCGGTGTACGTGCTCGGCGTGCGGGGCAAGTCGCGCGGGCTCGCGCTCAAGATCGACGACGGCAACTACCGCGCGATGCAGCCGCTCGTGGTCGCGCTGTGCGAGCGTTTCGGCTTCCTCGCGCCGGACGAAGCGGCGCGCTTGGAGACATGGAGGCAGGGACCGATCCGCAATTGGGCCGGTGTCGAGGTCGGCCGCACGGAGGTCGTCGCGTGAAGAGCGAAGAACGTTCGCTGGTTCCGCCGGAATTGCCCGACGACGCTCACAAGGGCGACGCGGGGCGTGTGCTGGTCGCGTGCGGGAGCGCGTCGATGCCCGGTGCGGCGTTGCTCGTCGCGCGCGCGGCGCAGCGAGCGGGCGCGGGCCTCGTCACGGTGATCGTCACGAGCGAAGAACTCTCGCGCGCGCTGCCGATCGCGGCGCCCGAGGCGGTGATGCTGCGGCCGGCGAGCCTCGCCAACGTGCCGTTCACGATCGCGCAGCGTGGCTACCACTCGATCGTCGCGGGCTGCGGCCTGGGGACGGGTGAAGAGGCGAATGCGCTCGTGCAGGCGCTGATCGGGCGCGCGCCGCCGGTGCCGCTCGTGCTCGACGCGGATGCGCTCAATTTGCTGGGGAAAACGCCGGAAAAGCTGAAGGCGCGCGTCGGGCCGACGGTGATCACGCCGCACCCGGGCGAGGCGTCGCGGTTGCTCGAGCGCGAGATCCCGAGTGATCCCGCGGGGCGTGAGGCGGCGGCGCGCGAGCTCGCGACGCGTAGTGGCGCGATCGTGTGCTTGAAGGGCAAGGCGACGGTCGTGACCGACGGGCAGTTCGTCTACACGAACGACACGGGCAACAGCGGCATGGCGACGGCGGGCTCGGGCGACGTGCTCGCGGGCATCGTCGGCGCTTACGCAGCGTTGTGCGCGACGGGCGCGTTTCCGAAGTGGACGCCGCTCGATGCGGCCTGCGCTGCGGTGCGAGCGCACGGGCTCGCGGGCGATTTCGCGGCGGCGCATCTGGGCAAGCGGGCGGTGATCGCGTCGGACCTGATCCAATGGCTCGCGCAGGCACAGCGGCGGCTCTCTTCCTGATGCTCGCGGCGCCACTGGGCGCCCAGCAGGCGAAACCGACGTTCGCCGATTCCGTCGAGCGCGAATTTGCGTTGCGGCGCGTGGCGTTGGCGTGGGACGAGGGGGACCTGCGACTCGAGCGCGACCCGGGCGTCGAGCTGCACGTCGTCAGACTGAAGGCGGTCGAGCGGCGCCGCGAGATCCGAGGGGAAGCCCTCGACCTGGAAGCGGAGTGCCAAGCAGCGGTCGAGAGCTTTCGGGGCGCGCCACCGCCGGAGCTGCTGGCGGCGCTGCTGCGATTGGGCCGAGATTCCAGCGGAAGAATGCTCGATGCGCCGGCCTTCGAGGCAGCGACAGCGCATCCACTCCCCAGCGTGAGGCTCGCGGCGCTCGAGGGCTTGGCGCCGCGGCTCGCGGCGAAGCTGGGGCCGGCGTTCGTTCGACTGGCGCTCGATCCCGACGAACGTGTCGCGAAGGCGGCCGTCGATGCGTTGTGCCTCGCGTTGCCCGCTTCGGCGCCGCAGGTGATCGAGATCGCCGAGGCGTGGCGTGCCAACGGAAAACGCGCCGCATGGTTTGCGCTCGCGGCGCGGCTCGAGCGTTGCGAGCCGACCCGCGAGCTGCTCGACGGAATGGCGAAGGGAATCGCAGACGAAGAACGGCTCGCGATCCTCGCGGCGCTGCGGCTGCGGTGGATTGCCGTCGATCCAGCAGTGGCGGAGGCGCTCACGGAAAGCGCCTTGTACCTGCCGGAAGCGGGACGAGTGGCGCGCGCGTGGCCGGGGCCCGAAGGTTTCGAGAGCCTCTTCACGGCGGCGGCGCGAGCGTCGCGGGCGAACCCGTCCGGTTTGGGCTGGGCCCTGCTCGCGGAGCTCGAGTTGGCGGAAGGAGATTTCCGCGCGTTGTCGCTGTTGCGCGGCGCGATCGAGGCGCTGCCGGCAGCGAAGGTGCTCGAGTTCGCGGGAAAGCACTACGAAATCGCGGAGAAACTCGACGGCTACCTGTTCCAGGCGCTCGAGGTGCATCCCGACGGACTGACACCGGCGGATCTCGAGGCTTGGAAGGAAACCGAGCAGCGGCGCGGCATGCTCGAGCTCGCGAAGTCGCTGCTGCTCGACGAAGGGCGCAGCGAATTCGGCGCGCTGGTCGCCGATCGCCTGAACGACGGAGATCGCGAGATCACGGCGACGGCGTTCGAGGCCTTGTGCGACGCGCGCCTGATCGCCAAGTGGGAGAGCACGGTGCACCAGCACTGGCTTGCGCTCGACCGGCGGCGCGCGGAAGCGGCACTGGCGGAATTGCCGCGGGGAATTGCGCTGAAGATGTTCGAACCCGATCTCGTGCGGCTCGCGGAGAGTGGCGGGAGCGCGGGCATGTCGGCGCTCGAGCTGCTGGAGCCGCTCGCGCCACTCGCGGAACTGCGCGGAATCGTCGAGAAACGGCTGGAGAACGAGCTCGCGATGCTCGAGCGCTCGCCGGCGAACACGGCGGAGTCGCGCAACGACGAATTGCGCGCGGCGGGGCTCGTGCGAGCGTTGCAGCTGCATGCGGGCGAGGCTTGCCACGACACGCTGGTGCGAGTGCTCGAGCGCACGCGCGAGCGGGTCGAAGTGTCGAAGATCGCCGTGTGGGCGCTGGGGCAGGACGAACGTGGGCGAACGAGCCTGAAACCTTGGCTCGGGCCGGACGTGCCGCGCAGGTTGCGCGTCGAAGCGGCGCTCGCCCGCGCGCCGTTTGGCGACGAACGCGCGATCGAAGTGCTCGCCGAGGACTGGAAAGGCTGCGATTTCGACCTGCGGACGCGCGCCTTGAAGGACTGGGCCGCGAGCGCGGCGGAAGCGGGTCGCGCGCAGCTCGCGCGCATCGCGCTGGAGGCCGAACAGCCCGAATTGCTGCGCGAATTGGCGCTCGACCTGCTCGCCAAGTGGGTTCCGGCGCAGTTTGACGTGCTTTCGACGGTTGCGGTCGATCGCAACCTCGACCTGCGGCGCCACGCGCTGCTCCTGCTCGGGTCCTGCGACGATCCGCGGGCCGTGGCGTGGCTGCGCGAGCGCTTGAAGGCGCACGCGGGGGCGCTCGACACGCCCGAGCAGCGCACGATCCGCGAGATGGAGCGCGAGACGATCTGGACCGCGCTCGCCCAGGCGCATGCGATTCCGCCCGAACTGGAGGCGCAGTGGCTCGCGGCTCCGCTCGCCGCCGCGCCGGAGCAGGTGCGCGCGCGCTTCGTCGGTCAGGCCCAGGGCGAGACGGAGTTCGCGTGGCGCGCCGAGCTCGAGCTCGCGGAAGAGTTCGCGCGCACGGGCCGGCTGGCGGCGGTGCTCGACGCGACCCCGGACTGGTGGACCTGCGACGCGCGCCTGCTCGCGTCGATCGGCCAGCGGGCGCGTGCCGAGGGCGACTTCGCGACGGCGGTGCGGCTGCTGGCCGCGGCGGGGGTCGGGTTGCTCGGCGAGGCGGAAGGTGAGGAGCGCGACGCGCGCCTCTTCGATGTGCGCTGCAGCCTGCTCGACTGCTGGAGCCGCACGCGGGCCTCCGGGCCGTACTTGGCCACGGCGCAGCGCCTGCTGCACGACGAGCGCCTCGGTCGCGGCCCGCGGCGCGCCTTCGAGCGCGAGTTCGGCGGCTTCGATCCGGCGCGTGGGGTCGACGGGCTCGCCCGGCTCGAGGCGAGCATGCCGCAGCTCCTCGCCCGTGCGAGCCTCGAACGCGGCGACCGCGACTCCGCGGCCCGCGCGCTGGAGCGCTCCGCCGGCCTGCTCGGCCACTCGCGCGTGGCCCGCGAGATCCAGTCGGAACTCGAGGCGCTGCTCCGTCGCTGAAGCGCGCGTCGCTTCCTACACTGCGTGGCATGGCAGCCACTTCGCTCTCCGTGCCCACGGGCGCCGTCGAGACCCTGCAAGACGGCCTGGGTTTCGTCGCCTGCGTCGACCGCATGCAGCAGGATCCCGCGCTCAAGGTCGTCAACGCCGCGCGCATCAGCTACCAGAAGCAGAAGTCGGGCTTCGACGACGGCGACCGCAAGCTCGCGAGCTTCCTGTGGCAGCACGGCCACACGTCGCCGTACCGCCACAGCTTCTACACGTTCCACTGGAAGGCGCCGCTGTTCGTCTTCCGCCAGGCCTTCAAGTATCAGGTCGGCAGCGGCTGGCGCGAGTACGAGGTCAACGGCGAGAGCGTGTCGCTCGAGGTGTTCGACGTGATGTTCGACACCGACAAGGGCTGCTCGTGGAACGAGATTTCCGGCCGCTACGTGCAGTGGGCACCGGAGTTCTACGTGCCGCACGTGATGCGCGCGAATCCGCCGCACGGCAACAAGCAGGCCTCGGTCGACCTGCCGGCGGGTTACGACCACGAGGGCGAGCGCCAGCGCATGCTCGCCGAATGCCAGCGCACGTTCGAGCAGTACCAGGAGCGCATCCAGCGCGGCGTCGCGAAGGAAATCGCGCGCATGCTGCTGCCGCAGAACCTCTACAGCCAGGCGTACTGGACCGTGTCGCTGCAGGGCGTGATCCACTTCCTGTCGCAGCGCATGGAACCGGACGCGCAGTACGAGATCCGGCGTTATGCCGAGGCCGTGTTCGAGCTCGTCAAGGACGACCTCGAGCGCGTGGGCGTGACGCGCGAGAGCTTGTTGGCCTGAGCGAGCGAAAACACCGCGGCCGAGCGAAAATACCGAGCCAGAGCAATTTTTCCGCGAACAGCGGCCTGCGTCGTCGGCAGTGCCGTCGACTCAGGCCGCTGTTCGCGGAAAAATTGCTCTGGCTCGGTAT
>JAPLOE010000210.1 GCA_026692705.1 Planctomycetota bacterium | reverse complement strand
TGGCCTGCTCGCGGTGCACGTCGTTGGGCGTGCCGATGTCGACGAGCTCGACCGCGTCCTCGCGCGCGATGCGCTTCCAGTCCGTCGTCGAATTCAGCCAGCCCCAGCGCCGCGCGAAGGGCGCGAGCCCCTCGGAATCGCGCGCGGCGATCGTGTGCAGCACGGGTTGCAGTTCTGAATCAAAGAAGCGCGTGACCTGCGACCACGCGTTGGAGTGCGCGCGGCCCATGAAGCGCTGGCCGATCAGGGCGATGGGAAACGGGCGGGTCATCGTGGTGCGCGGGGGTTTCGCTGGGGAAAAGTGGGAGGAACGACGCGCGGTTCAAGTTCCGGACTGGCGGTGCTCGCTCGCGCGACGGGCGCCTCACGATAGCGAGCGAGCGCGGCCGCGCGAGCCTCTCGGGTTGCGGGAACGCCGCCAATCGACGACGATTCACGTCCCTCGGGAATCCCCGCACGATGCTCTTTCGACTTCTCGCCACCCTCGCGCTCGCGCTCGCGGGACTTGCCGCGCCCGCGCTGAGCCAAGGTGGCCAGCTCACGGCGCAGACCATCTTCTGCACGCCGACCTCGATCCGCCTCGGCGCGAAGGAGCAGCCCTCGAAGAACCCGATCGCCGATGCGCTTTCGCGCTGCGGTCCCGGCAGCCGCGTCGAGCTCTCGAGCGGCGACTACCCGTCCTTCTCCGTCGGCTTCGCCAAGAAGGCCGACTGGAACGCGCCGATCCCCGGTGGCACGCAGATGCAGCCGATCGTCGTGCGCGCGCAGGGCCAAGTGCGCATCGTGCCGCGCTCGAGCGGCGACACGATCTCGATCAACCAGGAGACGCACTGCGGCTGGATCACGTTCGAGGGCCTGACGATCCTGTGCGGCTACCGCGCCGGCATCATGTTCTACAAGCAGCCGCCCGACCGCCGGCACGAGGGCTTCAAGTTCCTCGACTGCCACGTCATCGGCGGCTTCGACCACGCCACCGGCCAAGGCTCGAACTCCAAGTGGGGCATCTGGGGCCACAGCCTCTCCGACTTCGAGTTCCGTGGCGTGCGCGGCCGCGCGAGCGTGCGCGACATCCGCCACGAGCACGGCTTCTACCTCCAGAACCTCGTCGGCGACGTCACGATCGAGAACGTCGACGGCGCGCGCCTGGGCCGCACGTTCCTGCAGATCACCGCCCGCCCCGGCGACGGAGTGCCCGGCACCGGCAACGTGCTCGTGCGCAACTGCTCCGTCGAGGACGCCTGCATCGCACGCGGCGACGACTTCAAGGGTGGGAGCGCCTTCACGCTCGCGGGCCGCCACACCGGCCGCGCCGTGTTCGAGAACAACCGCTATCGCGCGGGCTTCAACTCGATGCTGCGCGGCCTCACGCGCGAAGGTGTCCCCTACGGCACCGGCGCCTTCGTCGCCTGGGACGGCGGCGGCGTCTCCAACGGCACGCTGATCCTCAAGAACAACGACTTCCAGATGGCGCCCGGCTGCGGCGACCGGCCGCTGGTCGCGATCGGCGGCTGCAAGGACGTGCAGCTGCTCGGCCGCAACCGCTTCACCGCCGGCGCCTCGAGCGCGCTCGAGCTCGACCCCGTCGCCGTCGCCGGCTTCAACTCGAACCCCTGCGGCAAGATCGCGATCGACCCCGCGCTCGAGACCAAGGGCGCCGTCCGCATCAAGGGCTCCGAAGCCACGCCCAAACAACTCGCCGACCTCGCCCCCAAGCGCCCCGCCTCCGCCCCGCCCACCAACGGCGACCAGCGCCGGTAGTCGCGCAGAGGAAGCCGGAGAAGGAACCGGTTGGGGAGGAGCAGGAGCCAGAGGGAGGGAGACCTGAGGCAAGCCACCCGGAACAGAGGGGGGGGGACGCCGAGCCGCCCGGGAGAAGGGCGTCGGCGAAACAGCCGTCGTGGCGCAACGGACGCCGGCAAGAAGTCCGCCCGAGCCCGCGAGATCTGCTTCCCTTTCTCCGCTTCCTCCTCCTGTCTCCCTCCCCTCACTCTCCTTCTTCTCCCCCTTTGGTTTGTTCTCCTCCGACTGACATGAAGGCGGGCCGCCCGCGTGGGAACGCGAGCGGCCCATCGAGTGAAGACGAGACGTCGATCAGCGGTTCAGGTTGATCTTCGACAGCTCGACGAAACGCGCGGCGCGGGCGCCGTTCTTGGTGCCCTTGTGCTTGTCCGCGATGCCTTGGGCCTTCTTGACGTTGCCTTCGTCGAAGGGCTTCTCCTTGGCGACCTTGGAGGAGAAGCTCGACCACGCCTTCGCGGCGTCACGCTCGGCGGCGAGCTCGGGGCTCGCGATGCGCGTGGAGAGTTCCGTCACCTGCGCGAGCAGGTCGGCGGCGCCCTTGCAGGACTTCTGCAGGGCAGCGACGGCAGCCTCGGCCTCGGCGACGTCGCCCATCTCGAGCATGCGCTTGGCGCGCGCGAGGCGCGCCTCGACGCGGCGCACGAACACGGCGCGGGCCGCGCTGCCCTCATCGCCGCCGACCTTGTCGGCTTCGGCGAGAGCACCGCTCACGTCGCCCTTGGCGAACGTGGTCCAGGCCTTCTTGAGCGAAGCCGGAGTGCCCTCGGGCGCTTCCTTCGACTTCTTCACCTCGGCCGCGACGGTCTCCTCGAGCTTCTTGCCGAAGTCACCGGGGTAACCCTGCAACAGCACGGTGCCGTCGACGCCGATCACGGCGACTTCCGGCAGTCCGTCTCCGACCGTGGGGATCACGCGCTCGTTCGTCCACAGCGCGTTGTTCCCCATCCACTTCATCTTCCAGGCGAAGGCCTCGTAGGTGTTCTTGTCGGTGTTCTGGCACTCGATGAAGATCACCTGGACATCATCGCCGTACAGTTCCTGCAGCTTGACGGAGGCCGGCACGGACCCCCCGACGCAGTTGGGTCAGTTCTTGCCCCAGAAGTCGATGACGATCGGCTTGCCGAGCAAGTCGCGCATGCCCATCACGCCACGGGCGTTGAGCGGGGCTTCGCGGAACGTGAAATCGACACCGGCGGAGCCCGCCGGAGCGCCGGACGAGAGCCACGCGACGCCGACGAGGGCGAGCGCGGCCAGCGCCGTGCAGTGAAGTGAAGTGCGCATGGGGATGAGATTCCTTGGGCCGGGACGAACCGGAACGGACCTGGGTCAGACGATCAACACTGGACGCTAGACGAGCGCCTCCGGGTCCGCAAGTTCGGGAGCGCGGCCCCCGACGCTCTTGCCGGGGATTGACGCTCCTCAGGATCGGCGGGAGGGGCTCGCCCAGCGTGTGGGCACGCCGATATCGGCCACCACCACGGCTCCGGTCCAGCGCCTCGATTCGGCGGCCGCGAATCCCTGCTTCTGGGCAGCAAACGCGACCGTCAGGTCGGCCCGGAAGCACGCTCCGGCGGCGAGCCCGAGGTCGCAGTCGAGGCCCGACGGCAGGTCGAGCGCGAGCTTGAAAGGGCGCGCGGCGGCGTTGAGAGCTTCGAGGATCCGCGCGAGCTCCGGCCGCGGCGCGCCGCGCAACCCCGTGCCCGCGAGCCCGTCGACGAGCGCGTCGCACTCGTTCCAGCTCGCCAGCGCACGCTCGAGCGCGACCGTTTCCGCGAGCCTGTGAATGGGAATTCCAAGGCGCTCCGCCGCCGTCCGGTTCGTCGCCGCGTCCGCCGTCGCCGGGGGCGCGCTCTCCCAGACCTCGACCGCGTGACCCGCAAGGCGCACGTGCCGCGCGAGCACCCACCCATCGCCGCCGTTGTTGCCCGGCCCGCACACGACGCCGATGCGCCACGGCGGCGGCGGTCGGCGGCCCGCGAAGTTCGCCGCGCGCAGGGCGCACAGGAGCCGCTCCGCCGCCTGCCGACCGGCGTTTTCCATCAAGACCAGCCCGGGAATACCCAGTTCCGCGCTCGCGCGGGCGTCGAGCGCCCGCAGCTCGTCGCGCGAAAGCCGCTCGACCCCTTCCGTCCGTTCCATGTCGGCTAGTCTGGAGGCAACGTGCCTTCGATGCGAGTGCTGCTTGCCTGGCTCGCCGCGCTTCTGTCCACGCTGTGCGCCGCCTGCGGTGCGGCGGACGAGCGGCCGAGCGTGCTCGTGATCGTCGCGGACTCGCTCGCGGCGACGCACGTCAGCGCCCTCGGGCACGTGCGCCCGACGACGCCGCGCTTCGACGCC
>JAPLOE010000209.1 GCA_026692705.1 Planctomycetota bacterium | reverse complement strand
CGAGCGGCCCTACGAACTGGTACCCTCTGCGCCCTCATGGACCTCGCCAAGCTCACCTGGCCGGAGGCGGCGGCCGTGCTCGGCCCCGACTGCGTCGCGCTCCTGCCCGTCGGCTGCACGGAGCCCCACGGCCCGCACCTGCCGCTCGACACGGACGTCACGATCGCGCTGGCGCAGGCGCGGCGCGCGGCGGAATTGCTCGCGGAAGAGCGCATCCACGCGGTCGTGCTGCCGCCGGTGAACTACGGCGTGACGCGCTTCACCGACGGTTTCGCCGGGCGCATCTCGATCCAGCCGGCGACCCTGTGGTCGATGGTCGAGGACATCGTCGAGGGGCTCGAGGCCGGGGGCGTGCGGCGCGTCGTGGTCGTCAACGGCCACCTCGAGCCCGCGCACGTCGAGGTCCTGCGCGGAGTCGCGCTCGACCGGCCGGAAATCACGCGCGAGCGCGCGCGGATCGTGCTCGTCGACGTCACGCGCCGCCGCATCGCGCAGACCCTGGGCGAGGCGTTCCTCAAGGGCGACCACGCCGGCCGCTACGAGACGAGCCTCGTGCTCGCCGCCGATCCGGCAAACGTGCGCGAGGAAGTGCGCGCGGGCCTGCCGCCGGTCGAGGTCGATCTGGTGGGGGAGATCCAGCGCGGGGCGCTGCACTTCGTCGACATCGGCATCGATCAGGCCTACTGCGGCGATCCGGCGCACGCGAGCGCCGACGAAGGCCGCGCGACCGTCGAGCGACTCGCCGAAGCCGTCACCGGCGCCGTGCGCGAGGCCTGGCCGGAGCTGTTCCCGTGACGAGCTACGAGCACGAGCTGCACGTGCGCTTCGGCGACGTCGATGCCGCGGGAATCGCCTATTTCCCGCGCATTTACGGCTACTTGCACGAGGTGTTCGAGTCGCTCTGGGAGCGCCACTGCGGCGTGCGCTACGACGAGCTCATCATCGGCCGGCGCATCGGCTTCCCGCTCGTGCACAGCGAAGTCGACTTCCGCTCGCCGCTGCGTTTCGGCGACCGGCCGCTCGCGCGCGTCACGTGCACCAAGCTCGGCGGCTCGTCCTTCGAGCTGCGCTACCGCATCTTCAACGGCTCGACCTTGTGCGTCGACGCCCGCCATACCACCGCCTGCGTCGAACTCGACACGCTGCGACCGCTGCGGCTGCCCGACGAGTTCCGCGCCCGGTTCCAACAGATCTTCGAGGAGAGCGCCGCGTGAGGATCAGCGAGATGCACGGCCGGGGAAAGCCGGTCTTCAGCTTCGAGTTCTTTCCGCCCAAGTCCGACGAGCAGGTCGCCCCGCTGCTCAAGACCATCGCCGAGCTGAAGTCGGCGCTCGAGCCCAACTTCGTGTCCGTCACCAACGGCGCCGGCGGCTCGACGCGCGCGCGCACGCTGCAGACGGTGAGCCGCGTGCAGCTCGAGCTCGGCCTGACGGCGATGGCGCACCTCACCTGCGCCGGCGTGACGCAGGAGGATCTCTGCAACGAGATCGGCAACCTGCTCGGGCAGGGCATCGAGAACATCCTCGCGCTGCGCGGCGACCCGCCGAAGGGCGAGGGCAGCTTCAAGGCCGTCTCGGGCGGCTTCGCGCACGCCAGCGACCTGATCGAGTACCTCGACAGCAACTACCAGGTCGACATCGGCGCGGCCTGTTATCCCGAGGGGCACGTCGAGAGCTCCAACCGCGACGACGACCTGCGCTTCACCAAGCTCAAGGTCGATTCGGGCGCCCTGTTCCTCGTGACGCAGCTCTTCTTCGACACCAAGGAGTACTTCGCCTTCGTCGAGCGCGCCCGCAACGCGCGCATCCGCGTCCCGATCGTCCCGGGGATCATGCCGATCACGAACGTGGCGCAGGTCGAGCGCTTCACCAAGATGTGCGGCGCCAAGATCCCGGCCGAGCTGGCCGAACGCCTGCGCTCGGCGCAGGACGACCCGGCGGCCGTGATGGCGATCGGCATCGAGCACGCGGTGCTGCAGTGCCGCGCGCTGCTCGAGGGCGGTGCCCCGGGCCTGCACTTCTACACGCTCAACAAGAGCTTCGCGACGCGCTCGGTGCTCGCGGCCGTGCGTCGGGTCTGAGCCACGGACCGGGGAGCGGTTGGAGCTCCCACGGACTCGAAGCCCTCGCCCATGAAGGCGCGCGCGCCTCGCCTTTCGCCGGCGGCGCGCGCCCGGGAAGGAACTTCCGCTCCCCGAGCTAGGGCGCGGAACGCCCGCCCCCTCGCCGGGTTGGAAGGAGTGCGCATTCGGGGGTGGGCCGCCGGCCCGGGCCCCCGAATCCGCGTAGAGTTGGGAACCCTCCCGGAGGTTCGCAGCGTCCTAGGACGTTGGCGAGCCGCCTGTCCGGGTGGCTCCCACACCGTCCGGATCCCCCTGAAGAGCCCGGCCGGTCTCCCCAAAGCTGACATCCCCGACTCCCCGGAGTGACTCCATCCATGCAGAAGCGGCATCTGGCTTCCTTCATCGCCCTGGCCGGCGTTCCGTTCGGTCTGGCGCACGCCCAGCAAGCCCCCAGCACCCAGGACGCCCTCACGCAGTGGCGCGCCGAGTACGGCTCCAACTGGCAGGTCGACCTCGACGAGGGCACGGGCCGCGCCGAGTTCCTGTTCGGTGGCAAGGCTCCGGCCGTGCTCGAGCCGGTCGTCGAGGCTGACTGGTTCACCCTCGCGCGCCAGGCGCTCGCGAACGCGCAGAACCTCCACGGCATCGAGCAGTCGACGCTGGTCGAGGCGAGCACGCAGTTCCTGCCGCTCGGGCTGGTCGGCTCGACCGACAAGCTGACGGTCAAGTTCCAGCAGGCCGTCGGCGGCGTGCCGGTCGAAGGCGGCTTCGTCAACGTGCTCTTCAGCTCGCGTGGCGAGCTGCTCTCGATCCAGACGCGCGCCCTGCCGGGCATCGCGGGCCTCGACACGACCGCGCACATCGTCGCGGACGAGGCGGCGCTGCGCGGTGTCGCGCAGTTCCAGATGGACCAGGGCGTCGTCGGTTCGGTCAGCGAAGAACCGCGCCTCGTGATCGCGCAGGTCGAGTCCGCCGAGGCCCGCACGGGCGTGCTCGCCTGGCGCGTCAACGTCCTCTACCTGCCGCACGGCCTCGAGCCGCTCGGCACGACCTACTTCCTCGACGCCAAGTCGGGCGCGGTGGTCGCCAAGGAAGAGGCGATCCACTACTTCGACGTCGGTGGCACGGTCTACACGATGGCTTCGCCGGGCACCAACCCCGACGTCGCCTCGAACCCCGAGACGCAGCAGCCGATGCGCTATGCGCGCGTCACGAGCTCGGCGGGCACGACCTTCACCAACGCCAACGGCTTCTTCAACTACGTCGGTGCCGCTTCGGCGCTCAACTGCACGTTCAACTACAGCGGCACCTACAACCAGGTGAACAACTCGCCTGGCGGCGCCTACAGCCTCGTGCAGTCGGTCCCGGTCGGCACGGCGAACAACATCGTGCTCAACCCCGGCGTCGGTGCGCTCGAAACGGCGCAGGCCAACGTGTTCCAGTCGGTCAACGTGCAGCGTGACTGGGTCCGCTCGGTCAACCCGACCGACAGCAAGGCCGACTTCGTCCACACGGCCAACGCGAACATCGCCTCGACCTGCAACGCGTTCTTCAACGGGTCGTCGATCAACTTCTATCAGGCCGGCGGCGGCTGCGTGAACACGGGCTACTCGACGGTCGTGGCGCACGAGGACGGCCACTGGCTCAACGTGATCTACGGCACCGGCAACGGCAACGACGGCATGGGCGAAGGCAACGCCGACGTCTGGGCCATGTACATCTGGGACAACCCGGTGGTCGGCGCCCAGTTCATCAACGGCGGCGCCATCCGCACCGGCCTCAACACGAACGCCTTCTGCGGCGACAGCAGCCCTGCCTGCTACGGCGAGGTGCACGCCGACGGTGAGCCCTGGATGGGCGCCGCGTGGAAGGTGCGCGCGAACCTCAAGACGGCGCTGGGCACTGGCCCCGGCGGCGCGGTCGCCAACGCGATCTTCCTTGGCTGGATGAACAGCTACAACCAGACGCAGATCCGCAGCATCATCGAGACGCAGTGGCTGACGCTCGATGACAACGACGGCAACATCGCCAACGGCACGCCGCACTACACGCAGATCGACGCGGGCTTCCGCGCCCAGGGTTTCCCGGGCTACACGCTGATCCCGCTCGGGTTCACGAACGTGACCGACCTGCCGGACACGACCAACCAGGCGGGTCCGTACGTCGTCAACGCCACGATCGCCTCGAACTTCGGTTCGTCGGTCGCGTCGGCGACGGTCTTCTACCGCATCGGCTCCACGGGCAGCTTCACGGCGCTCCCGATGACCCAGGGCGCCGGCAACAACTTCTCGGCCGCCATCCCGGGCCAGATCGCGCCCAAGGTCGTCCAGTACTACGTGTCGGCGAGCGACCTGCTCGGCAACACCGGCACCTTCCCGACCAGCGCTCCGGCGCAGGGTGTGCTCGACTTCCAGGTCGGCGCCGTCGTGGTCGTGTTCTGCGACAACTTCGAGACGAACCTCAACTGGGCCGTCACGAACACGTCGGTGACCTCGGGTGCCTGGACGCGCGCTGCGCCGATCGGCACGACCCAGGGCGGCGTGCAGGCCCAGCCGGCCACGGACAACCCGGCCGGCACCGGCACGCAGTGCATGTTCACGGGCCAGGGCACCGCGGGCAGCACGAACGTCGGCGAAGCTGACGTCGACGGCGGCCCGACGGTCGTGACCTCGCCGGCCTTCGACGTGTCGAGCGGCATCGGCCAGATCTCGTACTCCTACTGGCTGTACAACGACGACGGCGACGCCGACTACCTCAAGGTCGAAGTGGCCTCGAACGCGGCGGGCACCAACTGGGTCACCGCGCGCAACTACACCAACATCCAGGGCGGCTGGCGCACGGACACGATCAACATCGGGTCCTACGTCACGCCGACGGCCACGGTGCGGGTGCGCTTCTCGTGCTCGGACAACCCGAACAACTCGGTGACCGAAGCGGCGATCGACGACGTGTGCGTCTCGACGCTCGGCCCCATCGGTTGCCAGGGCAACGTCGCGACCTACTGCACGGCGAAGCTCAACAGCCTGTTCTGCCTGCCGGCGATCAACTTCGACGGCATCCCGAGCGCCTCGGCGAACCTGCCGTTCACGATCACGGCGGCGAACGTGCTCAACAACCGCACGGGTCTCCTGTACTACGGCTACAACACCAAGAGCGCGTCGTTCCAGGGTGGCACGCTGTGCGTCGAGAGCCCGCTGCGCCGCACGCCGGTCCAGAACACCGGCGGCGCCGCCTCCGGCAACAGCTGCACCGGCACGATGACGTTCGACATGAACGCCCTGATCCAGTCGGGCGGCGACTCGCTCCTGATCCCGGGCCAGTTCGCCTGCGCCCAGTACTACTACCGCGACCCGGCCGACCCGTTCACCACGGGCCTCACCAACGCGGTCTCCTTCACGATCTGCCCCTGATCGTCGAACGTTGAAGTTGCGAGGGCCGGCCGCTTTCCACAAGCGGCCGGCCCTCTCTCATCAATCTCTCTCGCGCTCCGACCTCCGTGTTCGCTTACGGGCAGAAGGTGACGCGCAGCGCGTTGCTCGTGTTGGAGAAGCCGGGAGCAGCGACGGAGTCGCGGTACCAGAACTGGAAGCTCCAGGCGGAGCCGGCGGTGATCTGGGCCTGGGGCGCGGGCGGGTTGGTGAGGTCGACCAAGTAGCTCGCGGCGCCGGTGGGCGACGTGGGCACGACGGGGAGGCGCAGGATGCCGCCGCCGACGCACAGGAAGCCGTTGCGGAAGGGGAGGGCGGCGGTGGCGTTGGGGCCGTAGAAGAAGATGCCGCTCGTGGAGGCGATGGCGCCGGAAACCTGCAGCGTGAGCGCGTTCTGCGCGACGGAGACGCTGCCGGAGAAGCTGATCGAGGCGCCGGGGCCGGCGGAGTTGGGGGCGCCGGTGCAGTAGGTGCTCGCGCCGCAGGGCGGGAGGCCGAGGGAGCCGTCGGAGTTGAGCGACTGGGCGTAGATGTCGCCGGACGGGTCCGAGCGGTTGTCGTCCCAGGTGGCGCGCATCACGCCCGAGCCGTCGATGCCGACCTCGAGGTCGTCCTTCGAAGCGAGGGCGGGCGACTGCGAGCTCACGACCACGCCGCCGATCGGCCACAGGAGCGTGCCGGCGCCGTCGAGGCGCTGCGCGAGCACGCGTGCGTCGGGGATCGGCGTGTTGGGGTTGTCGAACCACGAGCAGATGACGCCGTTGCCGTAGGGCACGATGCGCTGGAAGCTCTCGTTCTTGCTGTCGACGGGCTCGAGCTCGACGCCGTTGTCGGTCCACAGGCGCGCGCCCGTCGTGCCGTCGATGCGCTGGGCGCCGACGCCCCACTGCGACTGGCCGGTGTTGCGGCGGTTGAAGCACAGGGCGAGGTCGCCCGAGGGCTGCAGGACGGTGAGCGAGGGCTCGAGCTTCATCAGGTTCGGCTCGAGCGAGACCGCGACGCCGTTGTGGGGGAACTGCTCGACGCCGGTCGCGCTCAGCTTCTGCACGAAGCACTGGAACACGTTGCCCGGCGCGTAGTGCCAGGCGAAGGCGGCGCCGCCATTGCCGTCCGGCTCGACCACGGGCCAGTAGGCGATCGGCACGGCCGAGGCGTCGAACACGATCACCGGCGTGCCGGCGTTCCACAGCGCGTTGCCGGCCGAGTCGAACTTCTGGGCCTTGATGTGGCGCGGGCTCGAGAAGCTCGCGATGTTGCGCAGGAACGAGACGATGTAGGAGCCGCCCGGCGCGGGCACGACGTCGGAGAAGCCCGGACGCTCGTTGGTCAGGCCGCTGATGCCGAAGCCATCCATCGGGAACTGCGGCGTGCCGGCGGCGTCGAGCACCTGCACGCGGATCGACCCGGTGCCGCTCGAGGGCGTGCGGCCCCACGTGAACACGCTCGAGCCGTTGTCGAGCACGGCGCAGTTGGGGCTCGCCTCGAACTCGGCATTCTGGGAGAGCGTGACGCCGTTGGCGCCCCAGACGAACGTGCCGGACTGCGTGATGCGGTAGGCGTACACGTCGAGGTCCGTGCCGGCGCGCGTGTCGGTGAAGACGAGCACGGCGTCGCCGTTGGCCGCGCACTCGAGGTCCCAGTCGACGAGCGACGTCGACTGCGGGTTCGACGAGACGAGCAGGCCGTTGGCGGCGAACTGCGGGTTGCCGCTCGCGTCGAGCAGCTGCACGTAGACGCCGTAGGAACCGTTGCGGTTGTCGAACCAGCCGAGCCACGTGCGGCCGTCGCCCGTCACCGCGAGCTTGGGCACCGCGTGGTCGCCGGGCAGCACGCTGACGGGCGTGTTGAGCGCGGGGTTGGAGCTCCACTGCGCCAGGGCGGCAGGAGCGGCGGACACGAGGAAGCAGGAGGCGAGCAGGATGGAGCGGGACGAGGTGCGCGGGTTCATGCGCACCATGCTACGGCTCCGCCTGTCAACGTGGGGAGGGCGCGAGAGCTCGCTCGCACTCCTCCCTACGCAAAACTCACTGCAGGATCGGCAGCGACTGCATCGACTTGATCGCGAGGCGCTGCGCGACGCGGCCGGCGACCTCGCGGAACGAGGCGGCCACGGGCGAGGCGGGCTGGGCGACCGTCACCGGGTCGCCAGCGTCGCCGCCGACGCGCACGATCGGGTTGAGCGGGATGCGGCCGAGCAGCGGGAAGCCGTGCTTCTTGCAGAGCATGTCGCCGCCGCCGGTGCCGAACAGGTTGAACACGGCCTGGAAGCGCCCGTCCTCGTTGGTCGTCGCGACCTGCGTGCCGTTGCCGCCTTCGAAGGTCACCTTCTGGCCGGCGCGGGCGCCCTCGAGGCGCCCTTCGACGACGAAGCCCGACATGTTCTCGACGAGGCCGAGGATCTCGACGTTGACCTGCCGGAACATCGCGATCGCCTTGCCGACGTCGAAGGTCGACACTGCCTGCGGCGTCGTCACGATCACGGCGCCCGAGAGCGGCACGATCTGTGCGAGCGAGAGCTGCGCGTCGCCCGTGCCCGGGGGCATGTCGACGAGCAGGTAGTCGAGCTGGCCCCACTCGACGTCGCCGAGGAATTGCTCGATCAGCTTGTGCACCATCGGACCGCGCCAGATGGCCGGCTTCTCGTCGTCGAGCAGGTACCCGATCGACATGGTCTTGATGCCGTGGCGTTCCTTCGGCACGAGCTTGCGCCCGATCTGGTCCGGCGCGCCGTGCAGGCCCATCATGATCGGCACGTCGGGGCCGTAGATGTCGCAGTCGAGCAGGCCGACCTTGGCGCCGGTCTGCGCGAGCGCGACCGCGAGGTTGACGGCCACGGTGCTCTTGCCGACGCCGCCCTTGCCCGACGAGACGGCGAGGATGTGGCGCACGTCGGGGGCGAGCACTCGCGGCACTCCGCCCGCCTGCCCACGCACCTCGGCGGTCATCTCGACCTTCACTTCCTTCACGCCCGGCAGCGCGCGCAGCAGCCCCTCGGCCTGCGCCTTCATCTGGTCCTTCACCGGGCAGGCCGGCGTCGTCAGGTTGATCGTGACCGACACGACGCCGCCCACGATCTCGGCCTTCTTCACGAAGCCGAGGCTGACGATGTCCTGGTGCAGGTCGGGGTCCTGGACCTTGCGGAGGGCGTCGAGGAGCTGGGCGGAGGTCGTCTCGGGCATGGCGAAGTGGCTAAGGGGCCTGGAGCGTTCAGAGGGGGGAGGATTCTAGCGCGGAGCCTCCCTAGCCCGAGCGGGACGAATGCGGAAGGGCTGCGCCGGCTGCTACCCTGCTCGGCCCGTGAACGCCCCCGCACCCCGCCCGCGCGCCGTGTGCCTCCTGTCGGGAGGCATGGATTCGGCGGTGACGCTCGCCGAGGCGCGAGCGGCCGGTTTCGACGCCATCGCGCTCACGGTGCGTTACGGCCAGCGGCACGTTTGCGAGCTGGAGGCCGCGCGCCGGGTCGCGCGGGCCGTGGGAGCGGTGGAGCACGTGGTGCTCGCGGTCGAACTCGACCAGATCGGCGGCTCGGCGCTGACGGCGGACGTCGCGGTGCCCAAGGATCGCGGCGCGAGCGAGATCGGCCACGGCGTGCCCGTGACCTACGTGCCGGCGCGCAACACGGTGTTCCTGTCGCTCGCGCTCGGCCTCGCGGAAGCGCGCGGCGCCCGCGACCTGTACCTCGGCATCAACTCGGTCGACTACTCGGGCTATCCCGACTGCCGGCCGGAGTTCCTCGCGG
>JAPLOE010000208.1 GCA_026692705.1 Planctomycetota bacterium | reverse complement strand
GCGCTCTCGACCGCGATCACCGAGCGCAGCGTGAACAGGAACGCCACCGAACCCGGCGCGCCGAGGTTGCCGCCGACCTTGTCGAAGATGTGCTTCACGTCCGGCGACGTGCGGTGGCGGTTGTCGGTGAGCGACGCGACCATCAGCGCGATGCCGCCGGGTGCGTAGCCCTCGTACACCACTTCCTCGAAGGCGTCGGAATCCTTCGAGCCGGAGCCGCGCTGGATCGCGCGCTCGATCGTGTCCTTGGGAACGTTGGCGGCCTTGGCCTTGTCGACCGCGTAGCGCAGCTTGAGGTTCGCGTCGGGGTCACCACCGCCCTGGCGCGCGGCGGAGATGATCGCGCGCGCGAGCTTCGAGAAGACCTTGCCGCGCTTGGCGTCGACGGCGCCCTTGCGGCGCGCGATGTTCGCGGAATGACTGTGACCTGCCATGGGGAGTGCCTGCGGAACGGGCGCGGGTGGAAGACGAGCGGTGCTGCCCCGGAAGCGACACCGCGCGACGCTGAACGCGCCGCGCGGGTCGGAAACGAATCCTGCGGGTCCTGCGCGTCCGGCAACCCGGGCGCACAGGCCGGCGCGTTAGCGCTTGGAGAACTGGAAGCCGCGGCGAGCGCCACGACGACCGTACTTCTTGCGTTCCTTCATGCGCGAGTCGCGGGTCAGGTGCCCGCCGGCGCGCAGCCCGCCGTCGAGGGCGGGGTTGACGATCTTGAGCGCGCGGGCGAGGCCCAGGCGCACCGCGTCGGCCTGACCGATCAGGCCACCGCCGTCGACCGTCGCGTAGACGTCGAAGGTGACGCCTTCGAGCAGCTTGAGCGGCGAGGTCGCGCGGTTGCGGTGCTCGAGCACCGGGAAGAAGTTCTCCAGCGGACGCTCGTTCACGAAGAACGCGCCGGCGCCGGGCTTGATGCGAACGCGGGCGGTCGCGCTCTTGCGGCGACCCAGGCCCCAGGTCAGGTTCGTGGTGCTCATCGAATTGCCTACTTGCTCTTCTTGGCCTCGGCCTTGGCCGGGTTCTGGGCGGTGTGCGGGTGCTCGGTGCCGGGGTAGACCTTCAGGCGGCGCAGCATGTCGTGACCCAGGCGGGTCTTCGGCAGCATGCGGCGCACGGCGAGCGCCACGATGTCCTCGGGGCGCTGCACGCGCATCTCCGACATCTTGACGTTCTTGAGGCCACCGGAATACCGCGTGTAGTGCGGGTATTCCTTGGTCTCGCTCTTGTTGCCCGTGAGCTTCGCCTGGGCGGCGTTGATCACGACCACATGAGCTCCCGTGAGCTGGTCGGGCGTGTACGAGGGACGATCCTTGCCCATCAGGTGCATCGCGATGTGGGTCGCCATGCGGCCGAGGTTGTGCTCGGAAGCGTCGTAAAGGATCCAACGCTCCTGGGCGTCGGCAGAGCGGACGTGGGTCGACTTCATCTGTGGGGTTCGCGCGAGGAGCGTTCGATCGGAGCTCTAGCGGGCCGAAAAGAGTAGCGGGCCGAGCCCCGGGCATCAACGGGGTACTCGCTCCTCTCCTTGCCAAGTTCCGATCCAGCGCAGCCACAGCGGGCGCTCGGGGGCCGTTCCGGCGCCGGAAAGGGCCGAGAAATCGCCGCTGTCCGCGCCGGCGAAGCTCCCGGGAGCGAGGCGGCCGATCAGGACCGCCTGCCCCATCGGAAGGGCCGGATTGAAGGCCCCCGGCGGGTCGCCGGGCTCTCCGGTGGGCAGCGGCGCCCCCACCGGCCAGGCCCCGTGGCGCTGCCAGCGGCCGTCGGGAGTGCGCGTCCACGCCTCCTCGAAGTCGCCCCAGCGGTTCTCGACGTTGGAGACCGAGCGCGGCCCGGGATCGAGCGCCTCGACGCGCACGAGCCGCGCCCGGTGCGCTTCCAGCCGCAGCCCCTTGAGGCCCGCCGCACCCACCTGCGCCTCGGCCTCGACCGACGCCGCCGCGGGCTCGACCTCGAGCTTCAACGGCAGGTCCGCGTTCGCGTGCAGCACCTCCCAGCCCGAGTCGACCACGATCCAGCGCCCGCTCGCGCCGTCGCCTTCGAGCACACGCAGCTCCCGCTGTGGCACCGTCGCGTTCGAGAGCGCGAACACGCACCATCCGACACTTGCCGCCGCCGACACCGACAGCGCGAGCAGCGGCTTGCGACGCAACGAAAGCACGACCAGCGTCGCCGCCGCCGCGAACGCGAGTGCCACCGGTTGCGGCCCGCGCCCTGGAGTCTCCTCCGCCGGCGACACGCTCGGCCGCTCGCGCAGCGCACGCGGGAGTTGCTCCCACTCGGCCTCGACTTCGTTCAGCCCTTCGCGCGACCAACCGAACCAACGCGCTTCGCCCGCGAGCTCCGGCTGCTCGTGCAGCTCGAGCTCGCCCGCGTCCTGCGGCGCCACCACCGGCACCACCAGCGTCCGCACCTCGCCCTCCGCGATGTCGAGCACGAGCCGCGTGCGTGCGCGCCCCGGCACGACGACGTCGAGCGCTTGCAGCGGCCCGCGCACTTCGATCTCGGCCTGCCGCCAGCGCCCCGGCGCACCCTGCGACAGCAGAATTCCCGCGAGAATCAGGCCGTTCACGGCTGCGGCTCCTTCTCGCGCGTGAGCTGCACGAGCGCGAACACGAGCACCGGCGCCGCCAGCGACGCGACGGCGCGCGGCAGGCCGACCTCCGCTCCGAGGGCCAGCGAGTTCCACGCGAAACCGAGCGGTCCCGCCGCCACGCACGCGTCGAACCACTCCGCTCGCGCGCCGCGCACGCCTCCGACCTCGAGCGCGACCTCGAACGCCGGCGCGAGCAGCACCAACGCGAACACCGCCACAGAGTGGACGACCGTCTCTCGCCCCGCACGAACGCGCGCGCCCGACGCGAGCAACAACGCGAGCGCCACGAGCGCGACCGCGCAACGCACCCCCACCGCCTGCGGCGCCGCTCCCGCGACGACATCGAGCGCCGCCGCGACCGCGAAGCGGTGTCAGGCATCAACGCACGCCGCCGTGCCCGGCTCAACCGCGTTTTTTTCTGGCGCCGCGGCCTAGCGCGGCGAATTCGAGCGCTTTTCCGGCTTCGGCAGGCCGCCGCGCGGGAGCAGCTCCGGCACGTCCCAGCGCACGTCGGCGAGTTCCCAGTCGATCGGCGCCTCCGGACTCTCCGGCGCACGCAGCGCCTTCGCGATCGAGGCGCACTTCAGCTTGTAAGGCAGCTCGCCCGGGCTCGGCGCATTCGGGCTGCGGCCGAACCAGATGCGGCGGCCGAGTTCGAGGTGCAGCACCGTGCCGGGCACCTCGACGCTCGCGCTGCGGGCGTCGCGCGCGTCGATCACGATGCGTCCCAGCCGCGCCCAGTCGTCGGGAGCGAGCTCGCGCTGCAACGCGATCGCGACGGCGACTCCATCGAGCCCACCGACGCTGTCGAGCACGTTGCCCTCCCAGATTTCCGACTTCACCGTGTCTTCGATCGCGACGAGCGGCAGGAAGCCGCTGCCGACCTGCGGCGGCGCGGACCACGGCCCGGGCAGGATCACGGCGTCGGCGGAGACGACGAGGTACATGTCCCCCGCGCGCACGCAGGCGACCGGCTGGCGCAGGTGCACCTTGAGGCGCAGCCCGTCGGGCCACAGCACGCGGGCGTCCTCGACGCGCTCGATGAACGGCAGCTGGTAGAGCGCGGCCTCGACCTGCTTCAGCTCCTCAGGCCTCTCCGGGTGCAGCGGCGGCAACTGCGCGAGCCGCGTGGCGACGATCGCCTCCCAGCGCGGGTCGCTGAACCCCGGCCCGAAGTCGACACGCGACGCGCGCGGGTCGACCTGCGCGAACTCGGCCGCCTCGGCGTCGCGCACGAGCAGGTGCGCGAACCACAGGATGGCGCCGATCGAGAGCAACATGACGAGCGCGCCCCAGCGGGCGGCGCGCAGCGTCGGCCCCTTGGTCGCGGGCGCTTCCCCCGCGGCGGCGCCCTTCGGGCCGTAGCCCGCGGCCGCCAGCGCTTCGGCCATCGCGTTCGGCCCGTGGCCGGGCGGCAGGCCCGCGCCGTCGGGGCTCGCGAAAGGCCCGGAAACTCCGGCGGAAAGTGGCGCTCCACCCGTCACAGGCGCGGCGGACGGCAGCGCCCGCGGCGGGAGCGGCGGACTGCCGGGCAACGACACCCCCTCGGGGCCGCGCGGGCGGCCGGGATCGGGAGCGGGGTTGGGCGACCGCGGTTCCACGCGCCGGATTTCGGGCCTTGGGGGCCGCGCGCGCGCTGCTCGGGCAAGCGGGTGGGACGGAGCCCGTCCCGCCGCGGCTCGCCGGGCAACGCTAGTTGCGCGCCACCGCCAGCGGCGGCGCGGTCTCGATGACACCGGAGCTCTGCTGCGTGCCGGGGCGGCGCGAGGCTTCTTCGATGTACACGTCGATGACGGTCTGGATCTCGACGACTTCGTCGCGCGAGAGGGTGATCGACTTGCTGGCCGACTGGGCGTGCAGCTCGTGGCTCAAGAGGCGCGAGACGATCTTGAGGCTGGCGAGAGCGCGCTGGGTGAGGGCCTGGCTCTTGGCGGGGCTGAGCGGTTCCATGCGGCGGTCCTGAATGGCGTGGCGGCGAAGGCCTTGAACGGCTGGATCTCGCGACGGCGGAGCGCCGCGAGTTGAACGGTCGGAGACACGGTGGAGAGCAAGCTGCGACGCGCGCGCCCGGGGGCCCGACCTCGGTCGCGCCGAGGAGAGCCGCAGCTTCCCGATTGGTATCGGAGGCGCGGTTCGTTTAGATACCCCGCGCGACGCACGCACTCAAGCGCGCCCAAGCGAAACCGCGAACCTCCGCGCACGATGCCCCACGACTCCGCAGGCCAGACGCTCACCCACTGGCGGGGCTACGAGCTCAACCCGTTCCAGGTCCGCGCCATCGCCGCGATCCGCGCCGGACACAACGTGCTCGTCGGCGCGCCGACCGGAGCGGGCAAGACGCTGGTCGCCGAGTACGCGGTCGAAGAGGCCGTCACGCGCCGCCGCCGCTGCATCTACACGTCGCCGGTCAAGGCGCTCTCCAACCAGAAGTACCGCGACTTCCGCGCCCAGGGCATGGACGTCGGGCTGCTGACGGGCGACGTCACGCTGCACCCGCGCGCGCAGGTGCTGATCATGACGACCGAGATCCTGCGCAACTCGATCTTCGAGAGCCCGCGCGAGCTCGAGGACGTCGAGTTCGCGGTGTTCGACGAGGTGCACTACCTCGACGACAACGAGCGCGGCTCGGTCTGGGAGGAGTCGCTGATCTTCGCGCCGCCGTCGATGCGCTTCATCTGCCTGTCGGCGACCGTGCCCAACATCTTCGAGCTCGGCAAGTGGCTGGGCTCGATCCGGCCGCAGGAACTCGAGGTGATCGAGTCGCGCGACCGGCCGGTGCCGCTGCACCACCGCGTGTTCGTGCCGCCGGGCACCATCGGCGAGCTCGCGGACCTGCCCAAGCTGCGCAAGCGCGCCGGGGACCTCGCCCCGCGCCGCCCGCGCGACAGCCGCTGGAAGAATGGTGGCCGCGACCGCGGCCCGCGACCGCCGGATGCGGCTCAGGCGACCGAGGTGCTGATCGACGAGCTGCAGGACCGGGACCTGCTGCCGGCGCTCGTGTTCGCCTTCAGCCGCAAGGACTGCGAGCGGCTCGCGCGCCGCAACGACCGGCGCAACCTGCTGAGCAAGGCCGAGAGCGCGCAGATGCTCGAGCTGCAGAAGGAGCTGCTCGCCTCGTTCCAGCTGCCCGACGGCGAACTCGACGGCGAGCTGCTCGCGATGGGCCGGCGCGGCATCGGCTACCACCACGCGGGCGTGCTCCCGATCCACAAGGAGCTCGTCGAGCGCATGTTCACGTCGGGGCTGCTCAAGCTGCTCTTCACGACGGAGACCTTCGCGCTCGGCATCAACATGCCCGCGCGCACCGTGATCTTCCACGCGCTCGAGAAGTACAACGGCGTCGAGATGACCTGGCTGCGCTCGCGCGAGTACATGCAGATGGCCGGGCGCGCTGGGCGGCAGGGCATCGACGACGAGGGCCTCGTCTATTCGGTGCTCGACCCGCGCGCGCTCGCCGAGGCGCCGATCGAGAAGATCCTCGGCGGCAATCCCGAGCCCGTGATGAGCCGCTTCCAGCTCTCCTACTCGAGCCTGCTGCACCTCGTGCCGTCGCTCGGCCGCGCGCGTGTGCACGAGGCCTGGGAAAAGAGCTTCAACCGCTTCCAGAACCGCTCGGGCTCGCCCTCCGCGCAGGCCCGCAACCGCCGCCGTCAGGACGAGGTCGTCGACGCGCACCTGCGCGTGCTCGAGGATCTCGGTTACCTCGAGCATCCCGAGACGCTGACGCCGCGCGGCAAGATCGCGCGCGTGATCAACGGCTTCGAGCTGCAGGTCACCGAGCTGCTCTACCACGGCGCCCTCGAGACGCTCGGCCCCGAGGCGCTCGCGATCGTCTTCGTCGCGCTGATCCACCAGGAGCGCCGCCGCGGCGGTGGTGGTTACCTCCCGAACACGATGTACGGCGGCGTCCGCAAGCACGTCGCCGAGACCATCGGCCGCGTCACGCAGCTCGAGCTCCGCCACGGCGTCCCCGACCTCATCAAGGAACCCGATTTCGGTCTCACGCGCGCCGTGATCGCCTGGTGCGACGGCGCGAGCATCGATGAGCTCGCCGAAACCACCGACGCCAGTCCCGGCGACGTCTGCCGCACGCTGCGCATGGCGATCCAGCTCATGCGCGAGGCCCGCCGCGCCATCGACCCCGAGTGGGACGTCTTCGAGCGCCTCGCCGGCGCGATCGAGCTCATCAACCGCGACGAAGTCGACGCCCGCCGCCAGCTCGAGCTCGGCTAGCGCGCAAGTCAGCGCGCCCCGTCACTTCGCGCGGACGAGCTCGAACTCGAACTTCGCCAGACTGTCGCGCGCGAGGGTGCCCGTCTGTCGCGGCGGGACGAGGAATTCCTCGCTGCAGCGCAGCTCGAGCTCGAACGCGCCTTCGAACGGCAGCCAGCCGTGGAACCGGCGGCCCGAGCCCGCGTCGTTCTTGCCCCAGAATCCGGCGAGGCGCGTCCACGGGCCGCCTTCGAGCCGCCGCACCCACGGAACGGCGTCGACAGTTGGTTCGCCCACGCTTTCGGGCGCGCTCACCTGCACTTCCAACAGCGGCTGCGAACGGACGTGCAGCTCGTGCTCGCCACCACCCTTCAGCACTTCCCACTCGCCCGCGGCGAGCAGCAGCGGACCGGATGGGTCGAAGGCCACCTCGATCGCTTCGGGCCCGAGGATCCGAAAGATCTCTCCGCTCGCGCCGGGGACGACGCTCGCGCGGTATTCGTTTCTGTCGAGCGGCGTCCCGGTGCGCGTGCGCCACCGCAAGCCGAGCGGAAGTCGCGCCAGCGCGAGTCCGAGGTCCCCCACGCGGACGCGAATGCGATACTCGTCCTGCGGCGGCACGATGACACGCTCGACGTGCCGGGGAAGCTCCGACACATCGAAGGTCGTCGCGAAGGGCACGGGACTCGTGAGCCGGAACTCGTGGCGGCCGCGGAGCACGAGCGCCGTCGCGAAGCGCTTGCGCCCGGCGGCGACCGGCATGTAGTTGAAGAATGAGCGCGCGCCGAAGCCCACGGGCACGAGGCTCGCCGCGACGTCGCTGTCTTCGAAGCCCGGTGGCAGCTCGAGCTCGACCGCGAGCAGCCGCCAGTCGTCCTCGGCGCGCGGCTCGGTGCGGATCTCGACCTCGGCGGGCGTTCCGCTCGCGACCGAGAAGTTCGCGCTGCCGATCGTCCTGCGCCCGGACGAGACGTGCAGCTCGGCCGTGATTTCGGCCAGGTACTCGCCATCGGGCAGCCCCTCGAGCAGCTCGGTCCACGGCTGGTCGTCGAGTTCCTGCATCGGATTCCGATCGCGGCCCTCGAAGTAGGAAGCCCCCAGCCGCTGGATGCGCGTCGCCTCCCAGCTGCCCGACACTACCGCGATCTTCAGCCGCACGGGATGCACGACGAGCTCGGCCTTGCGCGCCGAGAAGCCCTGCGGCGGGAACCACGTGACGCGCGCGGAGCCCGTGCTCAGCGGCCGCAGCTCGTAATGTTTCCCCGAGCCGAGCTCGACGGTGCGGTTCACCTCGCCGGCGCCGACGATCGACGCGCGCACCTCGACCTCGCGCACCTCCTCGAGGTCGCGCGCCCGCAGCTCGTCGATCCGGATGGGCTCGCCGCGGAACGGCACCGTGAACGAGAAGCGATAGCCGAGCTCCGCGTCGTCCTTGGTCGAGACGAGCAGCTCGGCCTCCTTCGCCAGCTTCGACGTGCGCGGGTCGATCACGCTCACGAGCGTCTCCGGCGCAGGCTCGAGCACCAGCAGGTCCGCGCCGTCGAAACGCGGGGCGAACCCGTCATGGCGGCTGCTCGGCACGAAACGCCGGCCATCGAGGCGCGCGCTGGAGAACTGGAACCACACCAGTTGGCTGCCGTCGATCGGCAGCGCCGAGTTCCACAGTCCCCGCTCGATGTCGCAGCGCAGCACGTGGGTCAGCGAGCCCACTTCGACGAACAGGAACGACACGCTGCCGCTCGCGAATTCCAGCGGCTCTCCGCTCTCGTCCTCCGCGCGCACGGACACCGTCCAATTGGCTCCAGCGCGCATCACTCCAGCCAGCTGCGGCCCCACCTCGATGCGACGCGAGTCCCCGGTGAAGATCTGGTCGTCGGTGAGCTCCCGCCGCTTCTCGTCGCTTATGCGCTCCTCGACAGCACTCTCCGGTTGCGCCGCCTCCACGACCGGAACCTGCTCCACGGGCCGAGGCTCCTCTCCCGCGGACCGCGCCACGAACCACGCACCGATCGCGATTGCCGCGCCCGCGGCGAACAGCATCAACGCCACGAGTCCCCAGAGCAGGACCCGCGATTCGCGCTGCGCTTCCGATGATTCGCGATTCGACCTCACGGTCGCCCCCACTTGGTTCTTTGCCGCCCCGCACCGCTCGCGCGTTCGTTCGCCATGTCAGCGCTCCACCACGAGCGGCAGCTCGATCAGGCGATCGTCGGAAGCGCCGACTCGCACGAGCACACGCGGGAGCGGTGCGTAGCCTTCGAGAGACGAGAGGTGCAGCTCGTAGGTGCCTGGGCCTGGGAACCAGAGCTGGAGCTCCTCCGGAGTTCCGGGTGCCGGGCGCACGACCTGCTGCGGCGGAAGGCCGTCGCTCTCCGGTCGGCTCGGATCGGACGACTTGCGCTTGATGACCTTGAGGCCGAGCGGGATCGCGATGCGTCGGCCATCGCGGAAGAGCTGGAGGCGGACGCGGGGTGCGCGGACGAGCTGGACCAGATGCTCGCCGCCGCCCGTGAGGCGCTTCGTGGCTCCGCCCACGAAATGGAAGGAACCGTCTCGCGGAGGCTGCAGCTCGATCTGGTCGGACGGCGACCGCAACTCAAACGTGCCGGGCACGCCCTTCTCGCAGATGGCGATGAAGTTGCGCGAGTTCGCGCTCCCGAAGCACGCCGACCACGGGAACGCCTGCGGCAGACCCAACTCGCCGCCGCGATCGGCGACGAAGCGCACTCGGAACCGTGTCGGAGCCGGGAGCTCGATGCGTCGGCGTTCGGTGATGCCGCCGTCGACACGGATCTGGGCATGGAAGGTGAGCTCGCCGGAGAGGTCGAGCTCATACGTGCCGCTCGACAGGTACACCGAACTGGTCCGACCCGATACAGGATCGAAGTCGAGCGTGCAGCGCGTGCTCCCCCATTGCGAGTCGCCGGTCCGCTCGAGCGTCACCACGGCTCGACGCGCCGCGCCGTAGTCGTCGGGAATCCCGAAGTCGAGACTGAGCCGGGCGGGCAGGGCATCTGCCGCGAACGAATCCACCAGCTCGACTTTCGCAGCTTCTCCTTCGGCCACGACGAACGACGCCTTCGCGAGCAACGTCTCGTCCACGGCGCCTTGCCGTGGCAGCCGAAGCTCGAGCTGGTGTCTGCCCGCGGCGATCCGCGGCAGCTCCAGCCAGCGGTACGCACCCCGCTCGTCGCTGCCGAACCTTGGCGTGAGGTGCTCGAAGGTCCGCGACGGCAGCTCACGGACGACGTCCTGAGCTCCTGACTTCGCGTCCGTCGCGCTCGTCGGATCGAGAACGATCGACAGACGGAGGTCACTGCGAGCCCCGACTTCCTCGAGCACCTCCGGCACGTACCACTTCACTTGCACCGACGCGACAGGCGCCAGGCGCAGCTCGTGGGTGCTGCCGGAATCAAGCGCGACCGAGATGCGACGCTCGGCGAACCCCTCGCCGCGCACGCGCCAGTTCACGCGTCCTCCCTGGCCGATCACGGCCGGCACGAGCGCCTCGAGCACGATCGGTTGTGCCGCCCGCGAGCACCACTCCTCGCGCGTCTCGTAGATCGGATCGATCACGTACTCCTTGATGTACGAGAACGGCTCGTCGCCCCCGTCGAGTCTGAGCTGGACCGGCGAGATCAGCTCCCCGGTGACGTCGTTCTTGACGACCAGGGACGTGACCGGCGCCCGTTCGAACTGCGCCACGGGCTCGCCCTCGGTGCCGAGGGAGAGCCATTCCGATCCCGCCACCGGCCGGAAGCGTCGGCCGCGACACGACGCGCTCAGGATGTGCAGCCGCTCTGCGTCGCGCAGGGTGCCGCGCAAATCGATCTCGATGCTCCCGTCGGAAATGGGCTCGAGATCCGCGCTGCGATGCCCGTCCGGTCCAAACATCTCCCACGCGACGACCGCGCAGTCGTCGTTTCGCAGTTCCTCATCGGTCTCAGGCAACTCCGGCAGCCCTTCGAGCCGCACGCGCACGCTGCGCCACGCCGGCTCGGCCCTCGGTGGTTCGATCTTGGGCTCGAGGAACTCGACCGCGCTGACCTCGTTGTCGATCGGGGGAGTCGTGGTCTCCACGACAACATCGCACGTCTCCTCGCGATCGCGCCGCGCCACACAAGCGAGCGCAACGGCGACGGTGAACGACGCAAACAACGAACGGAGTTGGGATCGGGCGTGGTTCTGGGCTTCCGACTCTTTGGACATTTGCGACGGGCCTGGGGGCTCTTGCGAATCAGCGCTTGCGGACGAGCGTGAGCTCGACCACCCGATCATCGCCCCGCTGCACGTCCACCGCCAGATCCGGAATCGCTTCGAAGCCGGGCAGCTCACCGAACGTGATCCGCTGTTCGCCGAAGCGCGTGAACCAGACGTGAAGCTCGTTGGGAAAGCTGGAGCCGACGGCGACCCGTTTGTGCGGAGCGCTGACGGCCCATCCGGAATTCGACTCGGCTTGCACGGAAACCGACATGCCGATGGGAATTCGCACCGGCTTGCCTTCGTCGAGGAACCTCAGACGGAATCTGGCCTTGTCGACGGCGACCACCTCGTGAAGACCGGGCGCATCGAGCCTCAACCACGGGCCGCCGACGAGTTCGTAGCGGGAAGAGTCCTCGAGCGCGATCTCGACCGGCAGGCGCTCGGTGAAGAGCTCGCACGTGCCAGGCTCGCTCGGAACACGTTCGACCCTTCCATCGGCTTCGGTCTCGCCGACCGCGCGCCAGATCACGCGCTCCCTGCGCACCCCCGCGTCCTCCGAATCCCCCCGGAGGCGGACTTTGACTTGGTGGAGCGGAGGAACTTGCAACCGGACGGGCTGCTCAGAGGCTGCGGAATGCTCGAACTCGAGCGTGAATTTGTGCAGGCCCGTCACCGAGACACGGAAGGTGCCGTACGGCACTGGAAGCGCTGTGGTCTTCCACGTCGAGAACAGATCGAGCATCCGACCTTGGCTCCAGCCTTCGGCGGTGCGCCTCTGGAGCAGGACACGCTCGCCGCGCGCAGGGGACGCGTCCTCGGAAAGCTCGAAGGCCAGTTGGAGCGGCGACTGCGGCTCTCCGCTCCCGCCAATGTCCCGCAGCGCGACCTTGGTGAGTTGCCCGGCGCGCACGCGGAACGACCCCTCGGCCAAGGGGCTCCACTCGCTCGACCAGATGGAACCCTGCGTCACCTTCGCTCGGTAGAAGCCCGGCGCCAGTCCCTCGACAAACATGATGGGCTCCGGATCGCGCCCCATACCGGAGGGCGTGCCGTCGTTCCTGTCGAACTCGAAGTACGTGTAGCGTCCGGATCTCGCGAGCCCGTCCGCACCGGCACCGCCTCGCGCGTCCGTCGCTTGAACGATCAATTCGATGGACTCGTCGAACAACTCCTCCTCCGTGAGGTCGGGCCGCGCGGACATCGACCATCTCAACTCC
>JAPLOE010000207.1 GCA_026692705.1 Planctomycetota bacterium | reverse complement strand
CTCACTTCGCTCGCGCCCGCCCTCGACGCGGCGCCGCTCGTCGTCAACTGCACTGCGCTCGGCTCGCGCGAGCTCCTCGGCGACCGCGAGCTGCGCCCGATCCGCGGCCAGCTCGTGCGCGTCGAACGCGGCAGCGTCGCGCGCTTCGTGCTCGACGACTTCGACCCGCGCGGCGTCACCTACGTCATTCCGCGTTCGACCGACTGCATCGTCGGCGGCACGACCGACGAGGGCGCCGAGGAGCTCCTCACCTCCGACGCGCACACGCGCTCGATCCTGCAGCGCTGCGGCGAGCTCGAGCCCCGCCTCGCCGGCGCGAAGGTGCTCGGCGTCTCCGTCGGCGTGCGCCCGGCCCGGACCTCGGTGCGCGTGGAGCGGGAACAGCCCCGGCCCGGTGTCACCCTCGTCCACGACTACGGCCACGGGGGCGCCGGCGTGACGCTTTCGTGGGGCTGCGCCCGCGAAGTCGTGCGTCTGGCTACCCTCGAGTGACCTCGGGCCGGGTCTCGCGCTAATCCCGGAGCTCGCCAACGCTTCCCGGCACCTCCGCATGGGAGCAACTGGCCCGAGTGAGAGGCAATCGACCGATGACTCACCCGCTCGCAACCCGTTTCGTCCTCGCCTTCGCCGTACTGGCAACGCCTGCGCTCGCGACGCAGCAGTCCTGCGGCGTTTTCAGCCCGGAATTCAGCGGGGGCGGCTTCGACCGCTCACCCGTGGACTTCGAGCTGTTCGACTTCGGGGCGGGGCCGCGGCTGGTGGCGGCGGGGGAGTTCACGGTCGCCGGTTCGGTCCAGGCGCGGCGCGTCGCCCAGTGGGACGGCAGCGCCTGGGCCGAAGTCGGTCAGGGTTTCAACGGCGACGCATTCGACGTCGAGGGGATCGATCTTGGGAGCGGGGCGGAGCTGTTCGCGACCGGGCGCTTCCAGACGAGCGCCGGCCAGACCCGCAACCGCATCGCGCGCTGGAACGGCTCGAGCTGGGACGCGCTCGGCAGCGGCCTGAACAACTGGGGCTGGGCCTTGTGCGAATACCCGACGCCCGCCGGCAACCGGCTCGTCGTCGGCGGCGAGTTCACGACCGCGGGCGGCCAGCCGGCGCTGCGCGTGGCGATGTGGGACGGCACGAGCTGGTCGGCCATGGGCGCGGGGCTCGGGCAGCAGCTCGCATCGCAACGCGTGCTGGCCCTCGCCATGCACGACGACGGCAGTGGGCCGGCGCTCTACGCCTCGGGTCAGTTCCCTGGCGGCGTCGCGCGTTTCGACGGGTCGCAGTGGTCGGTGGTCGGCGGAGGCCTTGTCGGAACGCCGCAGTCGCTCGCGTCCTACGACGATGGTCAGGGCAACCGGCTCCTGCTCGTCGGCGGCAACTTCGCCAACGGCCCGACCAGCGTCCTCAAGGGCTGGAACGGCACGAGCTGGCAGGATCTCGGCCTGACCGGTTTCCTCGGCGGCGTCGACTCGATCGTCGTGCGTCAGGAAAGCAGCGGCCCGGCCGCGTACTTGGCGGGTTCCTTCGAACCCGAGCTCGGCGCGAGCTCGACCGTCCGGCTGGTCGCGCGCTGGACGCCGACCTCGATCACCTCGTTTCCGCCGCTGCTCGAGCGCGTGCGCACCCTCGAGTTCTTCGACAGCGGCGCGGGAGTCGAGCTGATCGCAGGCGGCACTTTCTCCTACGTCCCTTCGGCACCCGTGCCCCAGCTGGACCGCGTCGCGCGCTTCTCCGCCGGTCAGTGGCTTCCCGTCGAGCCCGCTCGCCAGGCGCTCTACGCCAATCCGAACGCCTCCTTCCAGCACGCTCAGGTCGTCCGCGCCTGGACGAATCCTGTGACGGGCGAGCGCGACCTGTACGTCGGAGGGCACATCTTCGGATCCGCATCCGACAGCTCGCTCCGCCATCTCGCGCGCTGGGACGGAACGACGATCCACGCGGTGGGTGGGCCCGTTTCGACCCCGGTCTACAGCCTGGGCGAGTGGCGCCGCACTGCCACGGGCGCGCCCGAGCTCGTCGTCGGCACGACCGACGGAGTCCGCTCGTTCGATGGAACTACCTGGAGCACTCTGGGAACTCCGACCCTCGTGTTGGCGAGGACGTTCGCCGAGTTCACGCCGCCGGGCGCCAGTGCGCCGCTCCTGATCGCGGGCAGCTCGAGCGGCTTGCCCGGCGTGGCCGGCAGTTTCGTGCAGCAGTTTGACGGCACGAGCTGGCTGCCCATGGGCAGCGGCGTGAATCTCGGGGTCGAGGCGGCCGTCACGTGGGATGCGCCGGGCCCGTTGCCCGAGGGCGTGTACGTCGGTGGGATCTTCTTCAACGCCGGCGGCCAGGCGGCGTCCGGCGTCGCGCTGTGGGACGGAACGAGCTGGAATGCGCTGGGAAATCCGGCCTTCCAGTCGGTCTACGAGCTGCGGGTCTGGGACGACGGCACGGGCGAGGCGCTCTTTGCGAACACGAACCAGGGCTTGTTCCGTTTCGACGGCGCGAGCTGGACCGCGCTCGGCCCCCTCGGGGTGTTGCTCGAGCCCTACGACGACGGCTCGGGTCCCGCGCTCTACCTCTCCGATCGCGTGCGCCTGCGCAACGGCGTGCAGGAGCCCTTCGGTGCGGCGACGCTGAACGCGCCCTATTCGGTGGCGGCGCACCACTGGGTCGATCAGTACGGCATCTCGCAGGGCCTGTTCTTCACGGGGCCGTTCGAGGTGCTCGGAGGCACGCCGGCGATGGGCCTCGCGCGCTACTGGAACCCGTGCGGCTACGCGACCACGTACTGCAGCGCGAAGGTCAACAGCCTCGGCTGCACGCCGCAGATCGGCTGGAGCGGGGTTCCGAGCGCGACGGGCAGTTCGCCGTTCGTGATCTCGGCCTCGAACGTGCTCAACCAGAAGTCGGGCCTGCTCTTCTATGGCGCGACGGGCCGCATCGCGAAGGCCTTCCAGGGCGGGACCCTGTGCGTGCGCTCGCCGGTGCGCCGCACGCCGGTGCGGGTGAGCGGCGGCTCGCTCGGCGCCCCCGATTGCTCGGGCAGTTTCGCGCTCGACTTCACGCCCTACCTGCAAGGCTCGGTCGGCCCCGGCTTCGGCTTCGGCGACACGGTCAACGTGCAGTGGTGGTACCGCGACCCGCAGTCGAGCTTCTCCACGGGCCTCACCGACGCGCTCGAGTTCCAGGCGCGACCCTAGGACTCATTCAGGAAGTTCCGGGGCCAAACAGGAGTGGCACCGGGAACACGCGCGGCGCTGGCGAGCCTCGGGGACTCGCCCGCGCCGCGCGTCTCCCTTTCGGCCCATCGCCAGGATTTCCGGCACCGGGTTAGCCTGAAACCAGTCCAGAGCCTTCCGCCGTCCCTTCGGATCCGAGGACCTCGCCGTGATTCCCCGACTTGCCGGCACTGCCGCGCTTCTGCTCGTCTCTCTCGCTTCACCGTCGTTCGCAAGGCCGCAGTCCTGCGGCGGTTTCACGCCCGAGTTCACGGGCGGCGGCTTCGAGCAGGTCGTCTACGACTTCGAGCTGCACGACGCGGGATCCGGGCCGAAGCTCTTCGCCGCCGGCGCCTTCCGCACGGCCGGTTCGGTGTCCGCCCGGCGTGTCGCCCAGTGGGACGGCACGTCGTGGTCGGCCTTGGGAGATGGCTTGAACAGCGAGGTCTTCGAGCTCGCGAGCGTCGACCTCGGCACGGGACCCCAGCTGTACGCGGCCGGGCGCTTCCAGTCGAGCGGAGGTTCACCGTGCTCACGCATCGCGCGCTGGGACGGCACGGACTGGGTCGCGCTCGGCAGCGGCCTCAACAACTGGTCCTGGTCGATCTGCGAGTACCCGACTCCAGCGGGCAACCGGCTCGTCGTCGGCGGTGAGTTCACGAGCGCCGGAGGGCAGACGGCCTTGCGCGTGGCGCAGTGGGACGGAACGAGCTGGACTCCGTTGGGAACGGGGCTCGGCCTCCTCAACCAGAATGCGCGCGTGGCCTCGGTCGTGGTGCATGACGACGGCAGCGGGCCGGCCCTGTACGCGGGCGGGGACTTTGCCGGGCGCATCGCGCGCTGGGATGGCACGAGCTGGTCGCTGGTCGGCGGTGGGCTCGCCGGAATCGTGCTCTCGCTGGCGAGCTACGACGACGGGCAGGGCCATCGTTATCTCCTCGCGGGCGGCAACTTCGCCGGTGGCGCGACGAGCGTGCTCAAGGGCTGGGACGGCTCGAGCTGGCAGGACCTGGGCTTCTCGAACTTCAGCGGCAGCGTCGACCGCATCTTCGTGAAGCAGGAGAGCGCGGGCCCCGCGGCCTACCTCGCCGGATCGTTCCAGCCGCTTCCCGGTGCGACCACCGGCGCCGAGTACGTCGCGCGCTGGACGCCGGGCTCGATCACGACCTTTCCGTCGCTCGAGGGCCGGGCCTACGCCACGTGCGTCCACGACGATGGTTCGGGCTCGGGTCCGCAGCTCTTCGTCGGCGGCTCCTTTCAGCTGGATCCCGACGCGACGCGTCCGGACCTCGCGGGCGGGGCGCGCTGGGTGGCCGGTCGCTGGGAGCCCATCGAGGCGCCGCGGCATGCGCTGTACCGCAGGGCCCCGCAACTCGCATCCGAGAACGCGCTCCTGTCCTGGACGAACCCGCTGACGGGGGAGCGGGACCTGTACGTGGGCGGCGAGTTCGGCGGGAGCGCCGACGATCCGGCCGTGAGCAACCTCGCGCGCTGGGACGGTCAGGCGTTCCACGCCGTGCCCGCGCCGTTCGCCGGCCGAATCCAGGCGCTCGGGCAGTGGCGCCCGACTCTCGCCTCGGCGCCGCAGCTCGTCATCACGGGCGTCGGGGGAACGTGGTCGTTCGACGGAGCGCAGTGGACACAGCTGGGCACGCCAGCGCCGGTCGAGGCGCGGGTGCTGCTCGAGTTCGTGCCGACCGGGGCCAGTGCGCCGCAGTTGTGCGCGTTCGGCGAGCCACTCGGCCTCCCGGGACCGCCCAGCGGAATGACCGCCGCGAAGTTCGATGGCACAGCCTGGTCGGCCTTCCCCGCTCCGCCGAATGAGCGCATCTACGCCGCCGTCGAGTGGGACGCCCCGGGCCCGACGCCCCGCGGCATCTATGTCGGGGGCGTGTTCTCCATCGCGGGCAACACGCTGGTCCGCGGCGTCGCGCTCTGGGACGGGACCAGCTTCCTCCCGACCGCCAACCACGACTTTCCGCAGGTGACCCGGCTGTGCGTGTGGGACGACGGCACCGGCGAGAAGCTCTATGCGGCGACCACCCTCGGACTGCGCTGCTTCGACGGAACGAGCTGGAGCGTGCTCGGACCGACGGCCGGGCTGCTCGTTCCGTTCGACGATGGCTCCGGACCGGCGCTGTACCTCGATGATCGCCAGCGCTGGCGCAACGGTGCCCTCGAGACGTATTCCGCGGCTCCCAGCGTCACTTCCGACACGGCGGCCTGCGCACACGTGTGGGTCGACGAGCACGGCACGACCCAGGGGCTCTATTTCGGCGGCCTGTTCCGCTCGCAGGGTGGCGTGCCGGCGCTGGGCCTCGCGCGCTACTGGAATCCCTGCGGTTTCGTGCGGACCTACTGCTCCCCGAAGGTCTCGAGCAACGGCTGCTCGCCGAGCATCGGCTGGACCGGCATCCCCAGCCTCTCGAGCAGCACCTCGGCTCCGTTCAAGGTCACCGCCTCGAACGTGCTGAACCAGTCCACGGGCCTGTTCTTCTTCGGCGCAGCGGGGCGCAACAACCTGCCGCACCTCGGCGGCACCTTGTGCGTCCGCACCCCGCTCGTTCGCACGCCGGTCCGGGCGAGCGGAGGCAGCCTCGGCGCTCCCGACTGCTCGGGAACCTTCGAGCTCGACTTCACGCCGTTCTTCACCGGAACGCCGAGCCAGCCGGTCAGCGTCGGGCACACGCTCGACGGCCAGTGGTGGTTCCGCGATCCGGCCGCGAGCTTCTCCGCCGGCCTGACGGACGCGCTCGAGTTCATCGTGAACCCCTGAGCGCGTCCCGGGCTCAGCGCGAGCGTGGTGCGCCGAGGCGCAGCTCGAGCGTCGTGTTCGCGCCGGGCTCGAACGGGACGGGCGGGCCGGGTTCGCGTTCGGGATGGAGCGCGACGGCGCGCAGGTTGCGGCCCGCGGGCAGGCGCGGAATCGTGAACGAACCTGCGGCGTCGGTGGGCGCGGGCTCGTGGTAGAGGAAGCCCTCGCCGCCGGTCTTGCGCAGCTCGGCGTCGGTCTCGACGAGCTCGACGCGCGAGAGCTCGCCGGGGCCGAGGATCGCGATCCAGGCCTTTTTCGCGGGGTTTCCGTCGTTTTCGAGCACGCGCCCGCGCACGGGCTCGCCCGGAACCAGAGCGAACTCGAGCGGACCGACGATGTCGCGCGGCCCGAGCTCGAACGGACCGGCGAAGGTCGGCGCGAAGCCGTTGACGGTCACCGCGACGAGGTAGCGGCCCGCGGGAAGGCCATCCTCGACGAACGTGTGCGGCGGCGGACGCGGCGCACCGTCGCTCTCGAACTGCGCGACCTGCGCGACGCGCATGCGGTCGTAGAGCGGCCACCAGTCGCCGTCGCGCAGCGCAGGCGAGTCGTCGGGAATGTTGACGACGTAGATGTCGAGTACATCGAGCGTCACGGGCGCTCCTGTCGAAGCGTTCGTCACCGCGCCATGGATCTCCGCGTCGTGCGTGCCGAAGTCGCGCGTCTCCCAGCGCGGCTTGAGCGTGATCTCGAGCGGTGGCCCGCCCGGCAGCACGTCGCGCAGCGTGAAGCTCGAGTAGCTTTCGGACTTGTAGCGCAGCGTGTGCGGAACGGGAGCGAGCGCCGAGATCGCGACGTGCGCCGGGTCGACGACGTGCGCCTCGAACCACTCGTTGGGGTCGTTCTCGGTCGCGTACATCTGCACCCAGCCCGAGCTCGGCACGGCTTTCGCGGCCGCGGGAGCGCCGTTTTCGTCGAGAATTCGTGCGACGATCTCGGTGCCGCGCGCGAGCCGGAACTCGCGCGTGAGCGCGCTGGGGCCGGTGAGCTCGAGGCGCTCGCGCAGGATCGCGAAGCCAGCCTCGCGCGCCTCGACGCGCAGGACCTTCGGGCCGACGCGCTTGCCTTCGAGCCGCACGAAGCCGCGCTCGTCACAGGTCGCGCCCGTCTCGTGGTCGAGCCACGTCGACTCGCCGTTGCGCGCGGGCTTGTAGACGTACACGTGGGCCTTCGGCACCGGCCGGCCAGTCTCGTCCGTGACCGTGACGTCGAGCGTCCACTCGCCGGGCACGTCGAGCAGCTCCTCGCGCAGCTGCACGGTGCGCCACGGCAGCTCGGCGCCCGCGATCGCTCGCAGCGTGCCATCTTCGTGGTGCAGCGAGCCCGCGTGCACGTCGAGCGCGTACTCCTCGCCCGACTCCATCCCGACCGGCAGTTCGAGCGCAAAACGCCCGTCGCGATCGGTGAGCGTGCGTGCGCCCAGCAGCGCCATCTTCCCTTCGCGCCGCACGGAACTCGCCACGACTTCCGCACCGTTGACCGCGAGGCCGAGTGTGTCGAGCACGCGACCCGCGAGACGCGCCGGAGCGAAGTTCTGGGCCTTTTCTTCGATGTTTTCCGGCGTTGCAACCGACGCAGCGCCGCTCGCTACCTCAACGCGGCCTTCGCCGACGGGTTCGAGCTCGCGTGGGCTCTCCAACGCCGTCTCGCCGGCTTTCGCGACGCTCGCGAGTTCCTCCTCGCCGCCTTGCAGCGCCACCACGGCCGCCGTCGTCACCGCGACGAGCACGAGCGCGGGCAGCACGAGCGACGACAACGCGAACGCGGTCGGCTTGAGCGCCAGGAGCCGCGCTTCGAGGCCCTGCGGCACGCTCGGCGCCTCGAGGCGCGCGAGGTGCTCACCGAGCTCCGGAACGAAGGCCGCGAATCCGAGCTTGCCCAACCGCTCGCGCAACTTCTCGAGCGCGCGCTGCACGCGCCCGTGGGCACTCGGCTCCGAGATCGCGAGCGCCGAGCCGACCTCCGCGAACGTCAGCCCTTCGCCGAAACGCAGCGTGAGCGCGTGCCGCAATTCGTCGGGCAGCCGCTCGACTTCCTGCGCGAGCCGCTCCGCCAGCTCGCGCGCTTCCGCCGCGTCACCCTTCGTCCGTTCCCGTTCGTTGCGCTCCATCGCGACCTCCGCTTCCCGGTGCGCGCGCGCCCGCTCGGAACGAAGGCCCATCGACGCCTCGCGCGCCGCGGCGCAGCGCAACAGCCTCCCGAGGTCGCGGGCGCCCGAGAGGTCGAGCCGCCCTTCGAGCACGCGCCGGAACACCTCCGCCGTCGCATCGTTCGCCGCCGCCTCGTCGCGCGCCACTCGCCGGGCCGCGCGGAAGGCCTCCGCGTGGTGCTCGCGCACCACACGCTCGAACAGGGCCGGATCCAGGGTTCGCCGCATGCCGTTTCCTTCGTTCCGCGCGGGTCTCGCGCGTTCCTTGTGCCCTCGGGATGCGCTCGCGGCCCCGATCTTAGGCGCGAAATCGGAAATCCGGGCCCGCAGGCCCGCGAGGTGGGGCGCAAGTGTCGACGCGTCGTAACCTTCCGCCCCATGAATCACCGCAGATTCCGCGTCGCCGCGTTGTGTGGCCTGTTCCTCGCGAGCTGCCGCAGCGTTTCCGCCGAGGACGAGCGCCGCGAGGTGCTCGCGACCTTCCAAGGCTTCTTCGACTGGATCGAGACGGGGGAGCAGGAGCGCGCGGACAAGACCGTGCTGCCCGCGGCCGCCTTCGCGTCCGTCCGCAACGAGCAGGGCGAGTTCGCGCTGCGACACTTCACGCAGGCCGAGTTCTCCACCCAACGCGCCTCCGACAAGCGCGCGCTGCGCGAGACGATCGTCGGCGAGCCGGTGGTGCTGATCGAGGGCGACATCGCGACGGTCTGGTGCAGCTACGAGTTTCATGTGGACGGCAAGCTCAGCCACACGGGCATCGACTCGTTCTCGCTGTTCCGCACTCCCGACGGCTGGCGCGTCGCGGGGGGCTGCTACAGCGTCGTGAAGACGCGCCCCTGAGCCCGGGCGGCCGGGCCCCGAGGCTCCCACGGCGAAGGCCGGGGTACGGTCGGCTACGGAAAACGTCGCAAGGGCGGGGTGCCTGGGGCGGAGAGGGGGATCGGGCCGCGACGCGGGCGGGGGGCCGCTGCTAGAGTCTTCGGCCTCAAAACCCGGCCGGAAGGGTCCCCAACCATGCCCAGTCTGTTCGTCCCCAAGGAGTCGCGAAGCGGTGAAACCCGCGTCGCGGCGACGCCCGAGACCATCAAGAACCTCGCCAAGGCGGGGCTCACCGTGATGGTCGAGCGCGGCGCTGGCGTGACCGCGAGCTTCACCGACGCCATGTTCGAGGCCGTCGGGGCCAAGCTCTGCGGCCCCGAAGGCTGGAGCAGCGCCGACATCGTCGCGAAGGTCGCGCCGCCGACCGCGGAGGAAGCCGCGCGCCTCCAGAAGGGCGGGATCCTGATCTCGTTCATCTCGCCGTCGGCGAACTTGCCCCTCGTCGCGAAGCTGCGCGAGCAAGGCGTGTCGACGCTCGCGATGGAGCTCGTCCCGCGCATCACGCGCGCGCAGGCGATGGACGCGCTGTCCTCGCAGGCGACGGTCGCCGGCTACAAGGCCGTGCTGATCGGCGCGACGCACCTCGCGAAGATGTGCCCGCTGCTGATGACCGCGGCCGGCACGGTCCCGCCGGCGAAGGCGGTCGTGTTCGGCGCCGGCGTCGCGGGCCTGCAGGCGATCGCGACGGCCAAGCGCCTGGGCTGCACGGTCGAGGCGACCGACGTGCGCATGGCGGCGCGCGAGCAGGTGCTCTCGCTGGGCGCGAAGTTCATCGATGTCCCCGGCATGGGCGACATGGAAGGCAAGGGCGGCTACGCGAAAGAGCAGACGCCGGAATTCCTCGAGAAGCAGCGCCAGGAAGTCGCCAAGCGCGTGGCCGAGGCCGACCTCGTCATCACGACGGCGCAGATCCCCGGTCGCCCGGCGCCCAAGCTCGTCAGCCGCGCGATGGTCGAGTCGATGAAGCCCGGTGCGGTGATCGTCGACCTCGCGGTCGAGAGCGGCGGCAACTGCGAGCTCTCGAAGCTCGGCGAGGTCGTCGTGCACAACGGCGTGAAGATCGTCGGCGTGCCCAACCTGCCCGCGACCGTGCCGTTCCATGCCTCCGAGCTGTACGCCAAGAACATCCTCAACCTCGTCAAGCTGTTCGTGCAGAAGGACGGGACGCTGAACAAGGACTTCAAGGACGAGGTGCTCGCCGGCTGTCTCCTCACGCACGCGGGCGAAGTGACCCACAAGCCGACGGCGGATGCGCTCGTCGCGGGAGCGAAGTGACCATGACCCTGTTTCTCGCCATGGCCACGCAAGTGGTCGAAACCGCGGCCGCGCCGGCCTCGCACGGTTCGAGCAGCATGCCCTTCCTGCTCGTCGGGTTGTGGGTGCTCCTGCTCTCGGTGTTCGTCGGCTTCGAGGTGATCCAGAAGGTCCCGCCGACGCTGCACACGCCGCTGATGAGCGGCTCCAACGCGATCAGCGGCATCACGATCGTGGGCTCGCTGTACTGCGTCGGGAATGACTACCCGCTCTCGGCGGGCATCCTCGGGATCCTCGCGATCGTGTGCGCCATGATCAACGTGGTCGGCGGCTTCGTCGTCACCGACCGCATGCTCGCGATGTTCAGCGCGAAGGGCGGGAAGAAGTGATGCTCGCTTTCATCGACGCCACCCACATCGTCGAGCTCGCCTACATGGCGGCCTCGCTGCTGTTCATCCTCGGCATCCTCAAGCTCGGCAAGGTCAAGACCTCCAAGCAGGGCAACCTGTGGGCCGCCTACGGCATGGCGATCGCGATCGGCGCGACCATGCTGCTGCTCATCACGAGCGGCGACTGGGATCCGCGCGAGGGCGAATGGACTTACCAGAGCCATGTGCTCGCGGTCGGCGCCATGGTGCTCGGCTCCGTGATCGGCTGGTGGATGGCGATCAAGGTCCCGATGACCTCGATGCCCGAGTTCGTCGCGTTCTTCAACGGCCTCGGCGGTGCCGCATCGATGTTCGTCGGGCTCGCGGAAGTGCCGCGCGCGGCGGAGCGCAACCAGATCCTCGCGGCCGAGGGTGCGGACTTCGCGATCGCCGACAGCCTCGCCGTCATCATCGGCGCGATCACGCTGACGGGTTCGCTCGTCGCCTACGCGAAGCTCGCGGGCAAGCTCAACAAGAGCCGCATCGGGCCCCTGGGCTCGCAGGGCGTCAATGCGCTGCTCGGGATCGCCTGCATCGGCCTCGCGGTGTGGGGCGGCTTCTTCGCGAAGACGCCGACGGAGCTGTGGCTCTCCAACGGACTGCTCGCGTTCGCGTCGCTGCTGCTCGGCGTCGGCCTCACGCTGCCGATCGGCGGCGCGGACATGCCGGTCGCGATCGCGCTGCTCAACAGCTACTCGGGCATCGCCGGCATGACGACCGGCTTCATCCTCAAGAACAACCTGCTGATCGTGGCCGGTTCGCTGGTCGGCGCGTCGGGCATCATCCTGACGCAGATCATGTGCAAGGCCATGAACCGCTCGCTCAGCAACGTGCTGCTCGGCGGCATGGGCGAGACGGCGGGCGCCAGCGGCGGAGCGAAGGACGAGGGCTACACCAAGGTCAAGTCGACCTCGGCGGAAGAGCTCGCGGCCCTGCTCGACGCCGCGACGAGCGTCATCTTCGTGCCCGGTTACGGCCTCGCGGTCGCCCAGGCGCAGCACAAGGTGCGCGAGCTCGCGGGCCTGCTCGAGAAGAAGGGCTGCCAGGTGCGCTACGCGATCCACCCGGTCGCGGGCCGCATGCCCGGCCACATGAACATCCTCCTCGCCGAGGCGGACGTTCCCTACGAGCAGCTGTACGAGCTCGACCGCATCAACGACGACTTCAAGAACACCGACGTGGTCGTCGTGCTCGGCGCCAACGACGTGTGCAACCCCGCCGCGACCAACGACCCCAAGTCGCCGATCGCGGGCATGCCGGTCCTGACCGTGTGGGACGCGCGCACCGTCGTCGTCGTCAAGCGCTCGCTCGCGTCCGGTTACGCCGGCATCCGCAACGAGCTCTTCCAGATGGACAACTCGCTGATGTTCCTCGCCGACGCCAAGAAGGCGCTCGAGGACACGATCACCGAGCTCAAGGCGCTCTGAGCCGCCGTCCTTCGCTCCCACGCGCCCCCGCTGCGGTCCTTCCGCGGTGGGGGCGCTCTCTTTCGAGCGCTGCCGCGAATCCCGGAAGCGGCACTCGGGCGCGATTCTTCGCACGCGACTGGCGGACGCCGCCGGGCCCGGGCGTAACCTTCGCGAACTCCGCACCTTCGCACGCCGGCTCGCGCGCGCGGCCGGAACCCGCGAACGGCGGAGGTCCCGCGCGCCCGTCCTACCCACGGAAACTTTCATGATGCTCCGCAAGACCACCATCATCCCCACCGACGATCAGGCCCTCGCGCTGCGCCTGATGAACCAGCTCATCTTCGAGGAAGCGCACGTCCTGATGGTCGTGCTCGGAAGTGACGCGGTGGCCGAGAAGACCGTCGAGCGCGCCGACAAGCTCTCGGGCGCTCCCGGCGAGCCGCGCTGGGTCGCGTGGGTTCGGAATCCGGAGCTGGTGAAGGGACTGCTCGACCAGCTCAAGGTCGGCGGCTCCAGGCGCGCGGCGATGAAGAACGCCATCGCCTGCTCGCTGTCGCTGACCGACACGGTGTGCGACATCGTGCCGCGCTCGCCGGAGCCCGACCTGTTCCGCCTGATGATGGCCTTCAAGAAGGCGGAGGCGAGCCTCGATGCGTAGCTCCCAAGCCCGCCCGGCACTCGCGTCGGCGCTGCTCGCCCTCGGCCTTTCGCTCGTGACCGGCTGCCGGTCGGCGCAGCCTTCGGCCAGCGACCGTTTCCTCCAGATCAAGGAGTCGGACCTCGACGGCGGCACGGCCGTCGTGCCGACCCGACCGGGCATCGTCGACATCAACAGCACGCTCGACATCCGGTTCGACAAGCCGGCCCTCGCCGCCGAGCTCGAGCGCATCGCCGGCCCCGGCGGGCCGAGCGAGGAGCAGCTGGAACGCCTCGAGCAGGTCTCGAAGTCGCTCAAGCCCGCCACGCAGGTGCTGGAGAGCCTGCGCTCGGCCCTCGACGCGTGGGGCCAGTCCGACCACGGCGACGCGGCGAATCGTGCGCTGACGGATTCGTTCCGGCAGCAGTTCGAGGCCGCGGGCCCGCTGCTCGAGCTCGTCGGTTCGGACGAGGCGTTGCGTGCGCGGTTCAACCGCGAGCTGGAGGCGTCGCTGGCGGAGGGAGAGCAGGACCAGCTGGCGCAGGATCGCCTCGTGCTGGAGCTCGCGAGCGAGTGGGTCGAGTCGGAACGGGCCAAGCTCGAGCAGCTCGCGCAGGAGTCGCAGCAGTACCTGCGCATGGGCGCGTGGCTCGCTCGCAGCGACGAGCAGCGCCCGATCCACCTGCGCGGGCTCGACGACCTGCCTGAGGGCGAGTTCTACGAGGTGGCGCGCTGGTCGGTGAACCTGAGCGACGAGCAGAAGCGCAGCGCGGAATCGATCGCGAAGCTCGCCTCCGAGATCAACGCCAACGGCGGAGATCCCAAGCTCGTCTTCCGCGCGTGGGTCAAGACGCTGCGCGAGCAGGCGGACGAGCTCTTCGCGCGCTGCCGCACCGACTTCGATGGCCGGCTCAGGCAGTTCGAGCAAGGGCCCGGCGGAACGATCGCCCAGTTCCATCGTTTTTCCGCGGCCGTGTCCGACCTGCGCGAGCTCTCGAGCGCGCTGGTCGAGAAGTACGCCGGCGCGGGTTCCACTCCGCGTTCGGCGCCGCAGTGGCTGGCGCTGCTCGGCGACCTGCATGCCGACGCGCTGGCGCTCGCGGATGCGGCGAAGGCCTGCACCGTCGCCGCGAAGGAGCTCGGGACCGCGCTTGCGGCCCTTCCTGCGGACGCGAAGGCGTTCGGCGAGTCTCTTCTCGAGAGCGAGTGCGTGCGCGAGCTCGAGCGGAAGTACCACCTGCTCGCGCAGGAACTCGGCCTCGAGCGCCTGGCCGCCGAGTCGGCCGAGTTCGGCGAGGCGGTGCTCAAGCTCGACATCACGCAGTTCCCCGAAGCCACGGAGCTCGACCTGCGCACCACCGGCTTCCGCGAGGCCGGCGACCGCGTGCTGCTGCGACTTGCGACGGGCAAGCGCGGCGAGGGGGACCGTGACAGCCCCGAGGATCGCGTGCTCAGCCGCGAGCTCGACCTCGAGCGCGTCCTGCCGCACCTCGACACCAGCATCGGGCTCATCTTCGCCAACCCCACCAGCGCTAGCGGCGTCCAGAACGAGTTCCAGGCCGCACCCGCCTACAGCGTGCTCTACAAGGAAGGCTCGCGCGAATCGCGCCTGCGCAACGCGCTCTTCGACTTCGGGATCGGCGTCAACGTCGCCGCGCTCGACTTCGACAACGACGAGGCGCCGGAGCCGGGCCTCGGCGTCGTGGTGTCGACGCTGCGCAACTACCTGCAGGTCGGGTACGGCTACAACGTCTTCGAGGACACGTTCTACTGGTTCTTCAGCGCCAACTTGCCGCTGCAGTCGTTCGAGCTGGGTGCCGGATCGTCCGACTAGCGATCGCCGCCTCGCGACCGTCGCCGCGCCTCGCCCCCGTCGTGGATTCGATCCGCGATGGGGGCGTCGCTTTCGCTCTCACGGGATTTCCCGCGTGAAGCCGCGCTCCGCGGCCTGTTCCTTCCAGTGCGCGACGTGCTTCGCCTCGTCGTAGTCGCTCGGCACCTTGAACCAGATCTCTTCGTACATCTCGAGGCGCTCGCCGGTGGTGGGGTTCTCGAGCGTGCACAACACGCGCGGCTTTGGTTGCGTGCAGCTGGCTGCGAGCGCGACGACGAACAGGAACGGTGCGCAGGAACGTGCCATCTTCAGGCTCCTTTGGTGGACCATGTGTCGCGGCCCGGGGTTCAGTCCTGGGCCGCGGAATGGCAAGAGCATGCGCCGGATCGGCCAAGGGCTCCGCGCAGTTGCACGAAGCCCTTGGATCAGGCGCGCGATTCGAGCGCTCGAGCGCGACTTACGGACAGACGACGAACATCAGGCCGTCGGACAGGCCGGTGGTCTTCGCGCTCGCGGCGTCGCGGAACCAACCCTGCGCCCAGACGAGCTCGGCCCCTGAGAACGGCGTTCCGAGCGCACCCGGATGGGTCGCGACGAAGGCGTTCCAGTCGATCGAGAGCACGCCGTTGCAGGCCCCGAGCGTGCCGCCCGAACCCTGCAGCGTCATGCGCTGCGTCGGCGGCTTGACGCACAAGAGGCTCGTCGACGCGCTCGACCACGGCGTCGCCTGACCGCCCTGCAGGCCGTAGAAGATGAGCCCGTTCTGCTGGCCTTCGACGTTCTGCACGGTGATCGTGAAGCCGCTTCCGGCGCTCGCGCTGGGGTGGCCGCTGCCGAGGATCGACGGCACGCAACCGTGGCTCGTCGTGCCGGCGGTGCAGTAGCTGTGGTTCGAGCCCGAGAACACGTTCGCGACCATGCGCGTCACGTTGGGGTTGTTCGTCGGTGCGGGCCAGACCGCCGAGATCGCGCCAGCGCCGGCGGCCACGGGCACTTCCGTGTTCCACCACACGGCTCCGACCGAGTGCACGCCGAAGGCTCCGCTCGCATCCCCGATCGCCACTTCGGCCGCGAACGTGGTGTTGTCGCCCCACGTGACCGCCCAGACCGAACCGTCCCGCGCGAACGAGGCCTTCGGCCAGCTCGCGTCCTGCGTCGCGTTCGAGAGAACCGTGACCGCTCCCCACGTGCCCGTGGCCGGGATCAAGCGCTTCGAGATCTTGCCGTAGTTGCTCGCGTTGAGCTTCTGCCACGCCGCCAGCACGTTCCCGGCCGCGTCCATCGCGAGCGCCGGGTAGTAGACGGCGTCGTTGGCGGGCGAGACCCGCGCGGGCGCGCTCCAGCTGCCGAAGTTCGGTTTCCGCGCGAGCAGCATCGCGTTCCCATCGAGATAGCCCAGCGCCACGTTGCCCGCGGCATCGATGCCGGGCTTGGGATTCCACGTCTGCTGGCCCGTGCCCGACGAGACGACCTGCGCCGCGCCCCAAGGGCTGCTCGACGGTGCCACGCGACAGGCGGCGCTGATGACACTGGGGCCGGAGCCGCCGATCGGGGTCTCCTGCCACGCGGCGATCGCCGCACCGGCCTCGTTGACCGCGAGCTCGTGCAGCCACGCCGTCACTCCGCTCGGCGACAGGAACGCCGGAGTCGACCACAGTCCCGCAGGCGTCATCGTCGCGCTCTTGATGCGGCCACCCTCGCCCCAGATCAGCGTGACCGAACCGTCGAGCGCGACACCGACGCGCGGGTCGCTGACGTTGCTCGCCGTGGTCCAGATCGTCGGGCCGGGGAACGTTCCCGCGAGAGGACGCACGGTCACGGCGAGCTTGGGCGGGACGTACTGCTGCGCGGGGATCGCCCACGTCGCGGCAACGACGCCGCTCGGTCCGATGGCGACGTGCGGCGAAGCGCCGTCGGCGCCGGGAACGATCGGGTTGGCGGCCGACCACGCTCCGCTCGGGCAACGCTCGGCGAAGACGATGCCCTTGGCCGGAGAGTTCCAGACCGACACCGCGTGGCCCGCAGCGTCGCAGGTGACGAAGGGAGCTTCCGGCGGTGAGGACGAGAGCATCACGGGTTCGAGGATCTCGACTCCGGTCCACGTCCAGCCGCTGGTGGACTGTGCTGCGGCGACGCTGGCGAGGGTGACGAGGCCGGCGGCGCGAAACAGGCCGAGGGCGAGGAGGAATGTGCGCTTCATCGAAGGCTCTCCGGGCAGGAAGGGGGGACCTGACCTCGGCGGTCCGCAGGCGCGAGCCTTCCGGCCGCGGAGCGCGGCGGGTCGGTGGAGCAGCTTCCGGAACGTCGGATCCGAAGCCCACCCGTAGTCCGGCCGGCAAACGCCAGTCAGTCGGTCGAACTGCGCAGCAGCGCGTACTCCGGCGGGGCGTGGCGTCGAGTGCGAGCGGCGCGCGCTCGCGCTCACTTGCCCAGGCGCGGGTCCGACTCGCCGAGCACGCCGACGCGCGGGTTGGGCTTGCCGCTGATGTTCGCGACGGTGCGCGCGCGCGCGATGGCGTCCGCGAGGCGCGAGATGCGCCACTCGAGCCAGCCGGAGGCCACGCCTGTCATCGCCAAGGCGAGGAAGAACAGCACAAGTGTGCTCCTGGGCCAGCCGTGTTCCAACAGGTACAGCAGCAGGGCGGAGTCCCGTCGACCACCACCCCAGAGCGCGAAACAGAAGCACGCAAGGACGACGAACACGATGGCGAGCGGACGCCGCCAGCGCTCCGCCTGTGTGGCCTTGGCTTCCAGTTCCGCTTCGGTCTGCATTCGCGCCGCCTTCCGCCGGAGCAGCGTAGCCGAGCTCGTCGGAAGGCGCTCGTTACACTCGCTCCGCAACCGAATCCGACCCGCGCGCACCCCATGAACCAACCGCCCACCCCCGACAGGATCCTGCAGACCGGTCTCGCGTTCTGGCCCGCCAAGGTGCTCCTGAGCGCGATCGAGATGGGCGTGTTCACCGAGCTCGCGCACGGGCCGGAACCGTTCGCGACGCTGAGCGGGCGGCTGGGGCTGCACCCGCGTTCGGCGCGCGACTTCCTCGACACGCTCGTCGCGCTCGGCTTCCTCGAGCGCGAGGGCGACCAGTACTCGAACACGCGTGAGACTGGCCTGTTCCTCGACCGCCGCAAGCCCTCGTACATCGGCGGCATCCTCGAGATGGCGAACCACCGGCTCTACCCGTTCTGGGGCCACCTGACCGAGGCGCGGCGCACCGGCCAGCCGCAGAACGAGGTCAAGGGCGGCGGCCCCGGCCTGTTCGAGAAGCTCTACGCCGACCCCGCGCGCCTGAAGGAGTTCCTCGCCGCGATGACCGGCATCAGCCACGGAGCGAACCTCGCCATCGCGCGCCAGTTCCCGTGGAAGGACTACCGCACGTTCGTCGACGTCGGTGCCGCGCAGGGCGACCTCGCCGTGCAGATCGCGCTCGCCAACCCGCACCTGCGTGGCCTCGGCTTCGACCTGCCCGAAGTCGCGCCGATCTTCGAGGAATACGCGCAATCCGCCGGCGTTTCCGAGCGCGTGAGCTTCGCCCCCGGCAGCTTTTTTGAGCGCGACATCCCGCGCGCCGACGTGGTGACGATGGGCCACATCCTCCACGACTGGGACCTGCCGACGAAGCGCATGCTCGTGGCCAAGGCCTTCGACGCGCTCCCCAAGGGCGGCGCCCTGATCGTCTACGAAGCCATCATCGACGACGAGCGCCGCACCAACGCCTTCGGCCTGATGATGAGCCTCAACATGCTGATCGAGACCCCCGGCGGCTTCGACTACACCGGCGCCGACTGCTCCGGCTGGATGAAGGAAGCCGGCTTCTCCGCCACCCGCGTCGAACACCTCGTCGGCCCCGACTCCATGGTCATCGGCATCAAGTGAGCGAACAAGCGCCGCGCCGCGTGAGCTCGGTTCTCGGCTGGCAATTCTCATGACGACGGAATCGCAGGCACTCGATGCGTTCGCGAGCGAGGCGCGGGCGTTTCGTCGCTGGGTGACGGGGGACGAGCGCGCGCCGATGGACGCGCCGACGGCGCTGCGGCGAGTCACCGCGTTGTTCAGCGCGGCGCTGGCGCTTCCACCGACCGACGCTCTCGAAGTGTCCGATGAGGAGGAGCTCGACGTCCATGCCGAGGAGCTCGCGCGCGTCGCGGAGCGGACGAAGCTCCTGCCGTTCTCGTACTACTCGCAGGTTCTCGATCCGCACGACTTCTTCCTCGCGCCGCCTCCGGACGCGCAGACGCCCGAGGAACCCGGAGTCGCCGATCTTCTCGACGACATCCGCGACATCCACCTCGACGTCGCCCGCGGATTGATGCTGCTCGACGCTCACCGCCGCGACGACGCGCACTGGCACTGGGCCTTCAGCTTCCGCACCCACTGGGGCCGCCACGCCGCTAGCGCGATCCACGCGCTCCAGTGGTACGTGACGCGCTAGTCGCGTGCAGCTCGAGGAGCCTATCGACGGTCGGGTTGCGGAGGTTGTCGCGAGAGCCACTCGAACGCGGTCGAAAGCGCGAGACCAGGCGTGAGCCAGTGGGTGCTGTTCTTGCAGAGCATGAACTGCGCGGACTTTGACCCTGATTTCGCGAGCGCCGCGTGGAAGGCCTCGACGCGCTGGCGCGCGAAGTCGTGGTCGCCCACTGCGAGGAAGAGTGGTGTCGACTTGAGGCCTTCCGCAGCGCTCGCCTCGACCTCGGCTCCGAAAGCGACCACCGCCGCGATTCCGCTGCCGGGCTGGGCCGCCAAGTTCAGCGCCGAAGCTCCACCGCGGGAATGCCCGACGACGAACACGCGTTCGCGGTCGATCGGCCAGCGCTCCGCAAGCGCGTCCACGATCGCGCGCACGCTCCTTGAATCCTCGCGGCCGTCGCAGCGCGGTCCGGCGAGCATCCAGCCGCGAGCGGAGCACAGCGAGCGGATCAGGCCTCCGCCGTAGCCATCGAACCACGTGTCCTCGTCGAAGACGGCTCCGTGCAGCGCGAGCACCAGCGGCATCGGCTTGTCGCTCGAGGTGCCTTCCGGCACGAAGATCCGCGTGGGACGCGCCTCGTCTCCCTGCGGGAGCGCGAGGAACAATTCGCCCGTTCGTTGCACTCCGAACCAACGCTCACCCTTGGCCGCGGTCGCGACGATCTGCTCCGCCTGTTCGAGCAGCTTTGCGCCCGGCAGCTCGTGCGCTTCGGTGGAGCCGCTGGCGAGCGACATCACGAGGCCATGCAACCGGCGCGCGGTCGCGAACTCGAGCGCCGGACTCTTCTCGCGCGCGGCTTCGATCGCCGTGCCGAGAGCCGCGATGCGCTCGTCGCGTCGTTCGACGATCGAGACCGTCAGCGTGCGCAGCGAGAGCACGAAATCGCCGTTGAAGAGGCTCGCGTACAGCGTGTTGTCGCCCAGTCGAGCGCGTTCAAGGCGCAACGTGCCACGGTAGTACGACTTTTCGAAGGCGTTGAACTCCTCCTCAATGCAGTAGTCGTCGTCGTCGACGTCGTTGAACTCGGCGTAGAACCCGACGGAAACCATGTTCTCGGGCTTGTAGTAGAGCCAGAGCTCCGCCGGTTGCTCGACCGCAGCGCGATCGCAAAGTCGCTCGCGTAGCGTCAACGCCCAAGCGTGATTCCACCAGGGAACTCCCTGTGGCCGTTGAGTCAAGCCCGCCGCTTCGTCGAGCGCCTTCGCGCAGCCCAGGACGTCGCCGTCGAACGAGCTCTGCTCGGCGCGCACCATCGCGGCGACGGCGCGCTCGCGGTACGAATCCGTCACGGACTCGCCCCAGCCCGTCTCGACCTGTCGAACCCGGCGCAAGAACTCGAAGCGCGGAACCGGCTTGGATTCCTGCGGCAGGCCCGCAAGCGCCAGCGAAGCCCCGAGAAACGCACTCGAGAGCACTGTCGGGAACATGGCCCAACTCTAGCACCGCCCTTGAAATCCGAGCTCCGAGCGTCAGGCCTGCGGCAGCTGGCCGCGGGAGGCGGCGTGCGCGCGCGTGTCGAGGTCGACGAGGGCGCGCAGCTCGGCGAAGAGCGGCGAGGTCGCGGTGTGCTTGCGGCCGTAGTCGAGGTTGAAGGCGTAGTGGAAGTCGGGCGGGTTGTTGCCCTGGTTGTGTTGCAGGATGGTCTCGAGCTTGTCGAGCGCCTTCACGGCGCGCGCCTCGGGCGTGCGGGCGTGCTCGTAGTCCTCCCACAGGCCGACGAACTCGTCGCGCAGCGCCTCGGGCAGCGGAGCGAGCAAGCGGATCAGGTCGTTGCGCTCGCGCTCGGACTTGTGCGGGTCGGCGTGCTGGTCAACGGCCGGCACGTCGCCGCTGAGCGCCTCGCCTAGGTCGTGCACGACGCACAGCTTGAGCACGCGCGCGATGTCGAGCCCCGCGAGCCGGTGCTCGAGCACCATCGCGAGCAGGCACAGCCGCCACGTGTGCTCCGCCGTGCTCTCGCGCCGCCCTTGCGACGTGTGCGCGCTGCGCAGCACATCCTTGAGCCGCTCCGCATCGCGCACGAATTGCAGGAGCTGGGGGAGTTCGGAGGTCGTCATGGCCGTCTCAGTCTTGTCGGGATGCACCCGCCATGCCAAATCAGGACTGGCCAGGGTGCGTGAGCTGCCGGAGTCGGGCTTCCACGATTCTCGCCCGTCGCGCGCCAATTTGTGGGTCGCGGAAGTAGGCCCCCAGTGCCTCGAGGAACCAGCGATCCGTCAGGAACTTGCCGAGCCGCTCCGCCACGAAATCCTGGAGCTCCCGGGGCGCAACACGCGTCTCGGACACGATCGTGGGGCGGCCGTCGATCGTCCTGACGATGTCCTCGACATCGTGGCTCCCAACCAAATCACCGCCACCGCGATCCGCGAAGGCCTCGAGCTTCGTGGCGATGAAGTGCGGAGCATCGACGTGATGGATGCGGATGCCGCCAGGAAGGCGAGCTGCAACCCGATGCTCGATGGCCGATCGATACCAACGGTTCGAGAACCCGTTCGCGTTCTCGTCCGCGGACGTGACGTCGATCACCAGTTCGCCGCTGCGGAGTCTTCCGATGGGGTCCGCGTCGTGCGCTGGGTCGTCGAAGCCGAGTCGACGCAAGCGCCGCTCCAGCTCGTGAAACTCGACATTCCTTGCGGCCATGACCGCAAAGTCAACGTCTTCGGTCGGGCGTGGCGGATCCGCCGCGGGGTCACTGATCACGAGGCCGACGGCGCTTCCGCCAACCAAGGTCAGTTCGTCGAGCAGGGGCTCGAGTCGCTGGGCGACGCGTTCGAGGCGTTCAAGATTGGTCAGCACTCGTGGCCTCCGGTGTCAGCCGCGCCTCGAGCTCTTTCAGCGCGAGCTTGCGCTCGCGAGCGTCACCGACGCGCAGGGCGTCGACGAGGGCAAGCAGCTCGTAGAGCCGCGGGTTCGTTGACGCGAGCCGCGGCGCGGACGGATGCAGAGGTTCGATGGCGCGGCCCCGGACGGGGCCATCGGGGTCCGGCCAGACGAAGGCCAGCTCCTCGCCCGCGGAAATCCAGCGATCGAGCGGCGGCGCGCTGTGAGCCGTAGGTACGCCCCGCACGACTCGACCGGGCGACGCGAAAAACGCTCGTGCGACGCCGTGCTCCAGAAAACTGAGGAGTGCGCGCCTCTGGACGCGGGGCTTCTCGAACCGTGTGGCTCCCGGAAGGAGCAGGCCCGCCAGAGCGCCCCGACGGGCTGCCTGATTGGCCTCCGAGGCGCTCAGTCCAGTGGCCTTGGCCAGCTCGGCGTAGCTTCTGGGCACGCTCGGGCAACTCGCCAACTCCAAGGCCGCAACGATGTCTAAACCCTTTAACGGCATGGCCGTACGCTATTCGCGAATAGCGAATGACGCAAGCCCAGCAAGGCCTGGGGCGCCGTCCCATGAACGCGCCCCCGCCGCGGGCGGGCCGCAGCGGGGGCGCGAAAAGGGGCTCGGGAGGCGCGTGGAGCGCGAGTTACTTGCCGGCGCGGGCCTTGGCGCGCGGGGCGGGCTTGGGGGCCTTCGCCTTGGGAGCCTTGGGGGCGGGCTTGGCCTTGGGGGCGGCGGGCTTGCTCGCCTTGGCCTTGCGCGGCGCGGGCTGCAGCGTCTGGGACTTGAGGGCCGGGGCGGCGGGAGCGCTGGTCTCGCGCGTGACCTCGATGACGAGCGCTTCGACGACCGGCTGGGCCGGGGCGCGCGGGGCGGAGATGGCGGCGAAGGCGGCGGCGATGTCGCGCGGCTTGAGCGGAGCGGCGTCGTTGGCGACGGCGCAGGCGAGCTGGCCGAGCGAGACGATGCCGACGAGCTCGCCTTCCTTGCTCACGACCGGCAGGCGGCGGACCTGCAGGCTCTGCATGCGCTCGAGCACGTCCTCGACGGAGTCGCTCGGGCTCACGCTGAACACGACGGAGGCCATGGCTTCGCTCACGGCGATCGTCCACAGCGGTGCACCGCGCAGGTGCGAGGCCATCAGCACGTCGCGGTCGGTGAGGATGCCGACGACGCCCTTGGAGTCGTCGACCACCGGCAGGCAGCCGAGGTCGCCTTCCCACATCGCCTGGGCGGCGGCGGACAGCGAGTCGTTGGCGCGGCAGGTGCGCACGTCGGAAGTCATCAGGGTCTCGATCTTCATCGCGGGTTCTCTTCGTGGGCTGGCGAGCGCTGGAGCGGGCTCGCGGGCTGGGCCGGGCGGGACGCCGGACCCGTGGCGGGTGGTGCGGACTGGCGCGGGGCGCCAGGCTGGATTCGGGGGCGAAAGAGGATACGAAGCGCGTTCGCGGGTTGCAGCAGGGGCCCGCGAATCCGCCGGGATTCTCGCACGAAGGCCGGAAAGCTGCTGGTGGGCGAGCTGCGCAGCCCGCGCCGGGCTGCCGCAACGGCGCGTGGGCTCGGCTAACCTCTCCCCGCGATGGAGTCGCCGCTCAAGCCGCCGCGCCGGGATCCGCCGCAGCTCGCCTGGCGCAGCATCGCGGTCGGCCTGTGGATCGCTGCGCTGGTCGCGGCCGGCATCTGGTACGGCGCGCGGCGGCGCGATGCGCTGCTCGAGCGCCGCATCGCGGAACTGCTCGACGGCGTCGGGCGCGTGACCGAGGCGCTGGCGCTGCCGCAAGCGGACGCGCGCGGGCTCGAGCCGATGAGCTCGGCCGGGCGGTTCGTGCGCGTCGGCGCCGATGGGGGCGAGCTCGCGACGCGCGACGCCGCGGCCTGGCGGCAGCTCGCGGGCGGCGCCGAGCGCGTGCACGCCGGCGGCGAGTGGTGGATCGCGGCGCGCGCGGGCGACGAGCGGCTGGTCGCGCTCGTGCCGGACGTGGCGATCGAGGAACGCCTCGCGCCCGAGCGCGGCGAGCTGACCTTCGTGCTGTGGGCCTCGGGCCTCGCGATCCTCGTCACGGCGCTGACGATGGCGTGGGTCGTGCGGCGGCGGCTATGGGACTTCCGCGCGCGCGCCACGGCCGAATACGTCGTCGCGATCCGGCGCGAGGGCGCGAAGTGGAAGGCGCTCACCGACAACGCGGCCGACATGATCCTGATCGTCGACCCCAAGTCGGCGGCGATCGCTGAGCGCAACCGCGCGGCGGCGGCGACGATCGGGCAGCGCTCGCTCGCCGAATGCCTGTCGGAGCAGGATCTCGCGGAGCTGCGCGCCGGCATGGACACCGCGCACGCGCGGCCGGGCGAGGCGGTGGCGCTGCGCGAGCTCAACCTGCGCGCGCTCGACGGCCACGAGCTGCGCGTCGACGTGCGCCTCTCGGACATCGACCTCGGCCACACGCGCGTGGTCGAGATCTCGCTGCGCGACGTGACGCGCGAGCGCGCCATGGAGCGCCAGCTCGCGATCTCCGAGCGCCTGACCTCGCTCGGCCTGCTGACCGCGGGCGTCGCGCACGAGATCAACAACCCGCTCGAGGGCATCGGCAACTACCTCGCGCTGCTCGGGCGCGACG
>JAPLOE010000206.1 GCA_026692705.1 Planctomycetota bacterium | reverse complement strand
ACTTCCTGGACCTTGTGGACCTCGACGCCGCACAGCGAGCGGTCGAGGTAGAACGTGCAGAACTGGTTGGGCTTGTTCACGGGTGTGCTGTTCCTAGGCGCCGAGCGCCGCTCCCTCGTAGCGGACGTCGAACATGCCGATCACGGAGTTGACGTCGATCAGGTCGGTGACCTTGCCGCCGATGACCGCCGTGCCCAGCAGGCCCTGGCGCGACGCCTTGCGCTGCACGGTCAGTTCCTGCTCGACGATGTCGAGGATGCGGTCGACCACGAGGCCGTAGGTGCGCTCGCCGACCTTGACGACCACCGCCTGCGCGGCGGGACAACCGGGCGCGGTCGGGTCATTCATGGCGCCTTCGACCGGGCGGCCGAAGAGCTCGGCGAGCGAGACCAGCGGCAGGATGTCGCCGCGGTACTGCACGACGCGCGTCGAGCCGGAGACCTCGATCTGGTCGGGAGCGAATTCCTCGAGGCGCGCGGCGTCCTCGAGCGGAGCGGCCATGCGCAGGTCGCTGCCGACGCGGAACAGGAGCAGGCGGCGCTTCTGGCCGGCCGAGGACTCCGAGGTCGTGCTCGAGGTCTTCGTGCTGCGCTCGCGCGACTGGTTGACGACGCGCGCGCGTTGCGCGAGCCCCATCACGTCGAGGATCAGCGCGACGCGGCCGTCGCCCATGATCGTCGCGCCGGCGAAGCTCGACAGGCCCTTGAGCAGCTTGCCCAGCGGCTTGACCACGATTTCCTCGGTGTCGCAGATGCGGTGCACCACGAGGCCGAACTGGCGTTCGTCGGCCTGCAGCACGACGATGTTGACCGCGTCGTCCGCGGGGTCGGGCCCCGGCAGACCGAGCTGGCGGTCGAGGAACACCAGCGGCAGCAACGCGCCGCGCAGCCGGTAGACCGGCGAGTCCTCGATGTACTCGATGCCGGTGCGCGCCGCGTCGCCCTCGAGGCGCACGAGCTCGAGCAGCGACACCTGCGGGATCGCGAAGCGCTCGTTGCCCGTGACCACCACGAGCGCCGGGATGATCGCCAGCGTGAGCGGGATCTTGATGCGGATCGCGAGGCCGAACCCGAACTTGTTCTGCAGGTCGATCTGGCCGCCGGTCTTCTCGATGTTCGAGCGCACGACGTCCATGCCGACACCGCGGCCGCTGACGTTGGTCACCGCCGCCGCCGTCGAGAGCCCCGGCGCGAAGATCAGCATGCAGGCCTCGCGTTCGCTCATGCGCGACGCCTGTTCCTGAGTGATCAGGCCGGTGGAGACCGCCTTGCGCTTGACGCGCTCGACGTCGACGCCGCCGCCGTCGTCGGAGATCTCGATCACGACCTGGCCGCCCTCGTGGAACGCGCGCAGCTGCAGCGTGCCTTCCTCGGGCTTGCCGCGCTGGCGGCGCACCTCGGGCGTCTCGATGCCGTGGTCGCAGGAGTTGCGGACGATGTGCGTCAGCGGGTCCTTGATGGCCTCGAGGATCGTCTTGTCGAGCTCGGTCTCCTTGCCGTCCATCTCGACCTTGATCTTCTTGCCCAAGGCCTGCGCGAGGTCGCGCACGACGCGCGGCAGCTTGCTCCACACGTTGGAGATCGGCTGCATGCGCGTCTTCATGATGCTTTCCTGCAGCTCGGTCGTGATCAGGTTGAGCCGCTGGGTCGTCGCGAGGAACCCGTTGTCGTTCGAACCCGTCGTGAACTGCAGCACCTGGTTGCGCGCGAGCACGAGCTCGCCGACCAGGTTCATCAGCTTGTCGAGCTGGTTGACGTCGACGCGGATCGAGTTGTCGGCGATCGAGTGGTCGGTGCCCTTGGCGCCTTCGGCCGGGCGCGCGGCGCTCGCCGCAGGAGCGGCCGGGGCCTGCGGAGCATCGACCGTCGCGGTCGCCATCGGGGCGCCGTGCGTCGAGTCCGTGCTCACGGGCAGCGGTGCGCTCGGTTGAGTGGTCGTCTCGGTGGGCGTGCTCGCCACGGCGACGGCGGGAGCGGGAGCCGGGACAGGAGCCGCCGATGCGGGGGCCGGGCTCGCGGCGGCCGGAGCTGACGGCGCAGGCGCGGCGACCGATGCGCCCGGGGCCAGCAGCGACTTCTTGGGCTGGTTGGCGAACTCGCCCTGCAGGCGCGTGAGCGTTTGCTTGAGCTCGACGAACTCCTCGGTGCCCTCGTTGCCCTGCTTCTCGATGTTCGAGAGCATGCGCCGCGTCGCATCGACCAGCGCGAGCAGCGCGGTCGTGATCTCCGCGTTCATCGCGAGCTTGCCGTCGCGCAGCAGCGACAGGAGGCTCTCGCCCACGTGCGTGAGCTTCTCGAGGCGCCCGAAACCGAGGAAGCCGCACGTGCCCTTGATCGTGTGGATCGTGCGGAAGATGCTCGCGAGCATCTCGCGTGCGTTGGGGTTGGACTCCAACGCGAGCAGGTCGGTGTCCAGACGGTCGAGGTTCTCGTAGCTCTCGACGAGGAATTCGCTGACGACGTCGTCCATCTCGCCCATGGGGGTCTTCTCGGGCTCGCAGGCCTGCGCTTGTGGGGTCACGCCCGCTCTCGCCGGGGTGGCGAGGGCTCGCGGGCTGGTCCCCGATTTCGACCGTGGCCGCGCGGCTCTTGAGACGGAACGGCATTCCCGGGGCGCTGCGAGCGCCGATTGGCACGCCCTGCGACCCCGGCAGAGCCCCTCGTCAGCCCTCGGACGTAGATTTGGAGCCGCGCCAGCTGCTCGGAACGCTCCGCGAGCTCTCCACCGACCTGCGGGTCCGGCGAAACGACGGCTGCGACCTCGAGCGAGCCGTTCTCCGCTGCAGACCCGGCATCGGCGCCACTTCCGGGCCGAGCGGCGGTCGCTGCCGGACCGCGAAACAAAGGTGGGGTGAGCGAGGGGACTCGAACCCCCGACCCCCAGGACCACAACCTGGTGCTCTAACCGGCTGAGCTACGCCCACCACCCGAAACATCGCAGGCCGTTGGGACCGCGAAGTCCCGCAGGCCCATCTCGGCCTGCGAGGGCGGAGAGGATCGGACCGGCGCGCCCGCTTGTCAAGCGCCCCGGTCGGAACCGCGCGAGCGGCGCCCGCCGAACAGCCCGCGCCGACCCTTCTCGGGCGCCTGCGGGGCTTCCAGCCGGGGAGCCGAGGCCGCCTGCAGCGCCAGCACGCGCTCGCGCAGCAGTTCGTTCTCGCGCTGCACGGCGCCCAGCGCGAGCAGCAGCCGCTTCTGGGCCTCTTCGGAGCGCTGGAACGCTTCCCGCTCACGCTGCACCGAGTCCTCGAGCCGGTCGATGCGCCGCTGCGTGCCGCGCTCGACCCGCTCGGCCACCGCCAGCTCGCGCGCGAGCCGCTCCGCCGCTTCCTTCGCGTGCGCCTCGCCGAGCGCGAGCTCCACGATGCGCTCCTGGTAAGCGCGCTCGCGCCGGCCAGGCCCGACCACTTTCGGCGCCTGCGGCTGCAGCTCGACGATTCTCTCCCCCACGCTCGACACGGCCATGCTTTCGTCCCCTCGCGTTCCCGTTGACGGTTGAACATCGGCGCGGAGGAGCGTTTCCTTTCCAACAGCTTTCGTTCCGCTGCCGATAGAGCGCCTCCCCATGAAACTCGCCGCACTCCCTGCGTCGCTCGCGTTGCTCCTCGCCTCCTGCGCCGCGCCCCAGTTCCAGGCCGAGGTGCTCTACGGCCCGCTCGACCCGTCGGGCGACGTCGCGATCACCGACACGTCGCTGATCGTGCCGATCAAGGCCAAGGAATCGGTCGCCGACCTCGGCATCAACGACCAGGAAGCGACGCTCGGCGCACGCGCCGACCTCAAGTGGGGTTCGCCGCACCTGACGCTGACCACGCAGCAGACGAGCTGGAGCGGCGACGGCACTATCGACGCGGATTTCGGCGGCATTTCCGTGCCGGGAGCGTCGCTCGCGGTCTCGAGCGACCTCGACCTCGCCGTGCACCGCGCGCTGCTCACGTTCGACCTGTTCCCGACCGACCTGTTCGAGCTCGGGATCGGCTTCGGCCTCACTGCGGTCGACATCGACGCCAGCGTCGCCGAGCGCGGCAACCCGACCAACCGCGAGAGCGTCGACGAGTTGCTCCCCATCCCCGTGCTCGCTGGGCGCGTCGCGGGCCGGCTGGGTGGCTTCGAGCTCGAGGGCCTAGCTTCGGGCCTGACCGCCAAGGTCAACGGCGATGAGGCGACCTACGTCGAGCTCGACCTCAACGCGAAGTACGCCTTCGTCGGCGAGCACGGCTCGCTGCACGGCGCCGTCGTACTCGGCTGGCGCTCGATCGACTTCAAGTTCGACTACACCGACGGCTCCCAGGAGTACGACATCAACCTCGGCTTCGACGGCCCGTACGTCGGCTTGCAATTCGGACTGTAGCCACCGGCGCGCGCGCGGGGCGCGGTCGGCAAGCGCGCGGAGCCTTGCTACCGTGGGCACATGGCACCGGAATCCACGAGTCCCAAGGGTGCGAGCGCGGGCTCCGGCCCGGGCCCGAGCTACGGCAACATGAGCGACCAGCACTGGTCGCGCACGCGCGGCGAACGCAACCGCGAGGCGCTCGAGTACTACCTCGAACGCTCGCGCGCGCCGGGAGTCGCCGAGGGTGGCGCCGAGCGCAACTTCTACTGCATGCACTGCGACGGCGTGATTCCGTTCGAGCACCGTGGGCACGCCTGCCCGCACTGCAAGGCCGAGCTCGACGAGCACGTCAAGCGCTACTTCAACTGGGTCGAGATCAACGAACCGCCCGAGAGCGACATGAAGGCGCTGCTGCCGTTCCTGATCGGCGCGATCGCGCTGCTCGCGGTGTGCGGCATCGCCTTCCTCGCCTGGACGGCCTGGGGCTCGTGAGCGCGCGGCGCTTCGATCGCCAGGTGCGCTTCGCGGGCCTGGGGAGCGCGGGACAGGCGCGACTGGAGGCCGGTTCGGCGCTGATCGTCGGTTGCGGTGCGCTCGGCGGAGCGCTGGCGCAGTCGCTCGTGCGTTCCGGCGTCGGCCGAGTGCGGGTCGTCGACCGCGACATCGTCGAGGAATCCAACCTGCCGCGGCAGGTGCTGTTCGAGCCCGCGCACCTGGGCCGGCCGAAGGTCGAGGCCGCACTCGAGACGCTCGCGCGCATCGGCGGCCCCACGCGCGTCGAAGGCCGAGCGCTGCACGTCGACACGGACACGCTGCCCGAGCTCGCGCGCGATGTCGAACTCGTGCTCGACGGCACCGACAACCTCTCGACGCGTTACCTGATCAACGACTACGCCGTCGAACGCGGCATTCCGTGGGTGTACGGCGGCGTCGTCGGCGGAGCGGGGCTCGTGCTGCCGGTGCTGCCCGGTGTTGGCGCGTGCCTGCGCTGCATCTTCCCCGAGCCCGCGCCGCCGGGAGCGCTGCCGACTTGCGACACGGCCGGAGTGCTGCAGCCGGCGGTGGCGGCGATCGCGGCGCTGCAAGCAGCCTGCGCGCTGCGCCTGCTCGCCACGCCGCGCGAGGAACGCGCGAAACTGCCGCTGAGGCTGGTCGAGCTCGACGTGTGGAACCTCGAGTCCCACTCGCTGTCGGCCGCGCGCGATCCGGAGTGTCCGTGCTGCGGCAAGCGCGAGTTTCCGTGGCTCGACGCTCCGGCAGGAGCGGGTGCGGTCTCGCTCTGCGGACGCAACACCGTGCAGGTGCGGCCGCAGCTCGCGGCGCGCCCGGACCTCGCGGAGATCGCGCGCCGGCTCGATGGCCTCGTCGAAGAGCTCGCGCTGCACGGCGGGTTGCTCGTGTTCCGCAGCGAAGGCGTGCGCTTCACGGTCTTTCCCGACGGCCGCGCGTTGCTCGAAGGCACGAGCGAGATCGACCGCGCCCGCGCGCTCTACGACCGGGTGCTCGGCTCGTGAGCGTGCGCGTCGCGATCCTCGCGGCGGGTGCGAGCACGCGACTGGGCGAGCCGAAGGCGCTGGCCCGCATCGGCGATCGCACGGCGCTCGAGCACCTCGTCGAGGCCGCGTCCTGCGTCGATCGGCGTCCGCTCGTGGTTGTCGGCGCGCACGCGCGCGAGATCCGCGCCGCGGCGCCGGCCCAATGCGAACTCCTCGAGAATCCTCGCTGGGAAACGGGCCGCACAAGCGGGCTCGCGCTCGCCCGCGAGCATGCGGCCGACTGTGATCTGCTCGTTGCGCCGGTCGACTCCCCGCTTGTCTCCGCGGCCACGTTCGCGAGCCTCGCTGCGGCCTGGCACGCCGCTGGAGAGCCTGCGAGCGGTTGGCTGGCGCCACGCGAACGCCTCAGCGGACGCCACGGACATCCGGTGCTGATCGGACGCTCGCTGCTGCGGCACCTGGAAGAGCTTTCCAGCCTGCGCGAGCTGCGCCAGCGCGCGCGGCCGCTGCTGGACGTCCTCGTGGAAGACGTGGCCGTGCTCGACGACCTCGACACGCCGGCCGACCTCGAGCGCCTCCGCCTGCGCCGCTGAATTTCGCGCTCCCCGCTGGAGTTGCGCAAAAGGGGCGGCCGATAGGGCGGCCAAGTTCCCCACATGACTTTCCAGGGCGATGTCGCAGGCCTCGGCCTCGGTGAGCTCCTTCAGGGCCTGGCTCGCGGCGGCCGTGAGGGCGTTCTCAATCTCATCGGCGGCGGCATCACGGCGCGCATCGGCGTGCTCGACGGCCAGCTGACGCTCTTGCCCGAGGAAGGCGAGGACCCCGAGATCTGGCGCCGCCGCTGCGAGCGCGCGTGGGCGAACGATCCCGACGAGCGCATCGACACGCTGCGCATGCGCGAGATCGCGCAGGCGAGCCGGCTGGAGACGATGTTCCAGCTGCTCGACTGCCATGGCGTGCACTTCCGCTTCGAGCCGGGCTCGGTCGACCAGCTGATCGACGCGACTCCGCGCAAGGAATCCGACACCAGCGGCGTCGAGAACCGCCTCGAGACCGGCGTCGTGATCGAGGTGCGCTCGCCGGTGCTGTGCCAGCCGGTTTCGGTCGAGTACATCCTGCTCGAGCACGCGCGCCTCTCCGACGAGCTCGGCTCCTATCCCGACGCGCTCAAGATCAGCGGCCACTTCGTGCCGCGCATCACGCTCGACACCTGCCCGCAGCGCGCCTTCGAGCGCCTGTGGAAGGAATGCGACGGCTATTCGTGCGTGTCGGAGATCGCCGACCGCCTCGGCTGGCCCATCCGCCAGGCGCGCGTCTCGCTGTGCGGCTTGCACTCGCTCGGTGCGCTGCGGCTCGCCGACGCGCCCGAGATGCTCGCGCTCGCGCAGCACGAGTTCGACGAGTCCCGCAGCGCCCGCGCGGCCTCACGCCTTTCGGGCTGGTGCGTGCTCGCCGCGCCCGGCCCGGCCTCGCCCGACGAAGCGCGCTTCCTGCTCGAGCTGTGGGCGGCGAACCTGCTGCAGCCCGCACTGGAGCAGATGAACCCGCGTGCGGCCCGCACGCTGCTCGAGAAGATCGACGGCGCCGAGCAGGACCGCGCGGCGGCCTGCGTGCGCTGGACGCACCTGCGCCAGATCCACCGCACCGATTTCCTCGTCGAGCTGTTCTCGCTGCACAAGCAGCAGTCGAGCCCGAACGAGGCCGATTGGCCGGCCATCAACGACCTGCTGCGCGTCGCGCGGCGCCTGCAGGAC
>JAPLOE010000205.1 GCA_026692705.1 Planctomycetota bacterium | reverse complement strand
CTCGCGAACGTCAGCCGGCGCGTGACCGTGTCGTACACGCCGTACCAGAGCGTGAAGTACATGTCGCCGTGCTGCTCCATCTGGAACATCACGTTGAGCGCCTTGAGCACCGCCGCCGGGTCGCGGAAGTCGGTCGCGGGGATCGCGCGCTGGCGGATCACGTTGGTCGCGGTGACGGCGAGCATGGCCGACGACGTGCCGTGGCCGGAGACGTCGAGCAGGTAGACCGCGAACGTGCGCGCGTCGAGCTGCTGGTAGCCGAAGGCGTCGCCTCCCAGCTGCGCGGAGGGGATCATCGTCCACTCGGTGCGGATCGAGCCCGCGATCAGCGGCGGCGGGAGCAGCGCCTCGACGTAACGGCGCGCCTTCTCGAGCTCGCGGTCGAGCTCGCGCACGGCCGAGGCTTCCTTCAGGCTCACGCGTTCGTAGCGCAGCACCTGCCGCCCGACGACCACGATGTTGCCGACCTGCAACCTCACCGCTCCGGTGATGCGCTCGCCGTCGACGAACGTGCCGTTGGTGGAGCCGAGGTCGACCAGCGTGACCTCCCCCTCGTGCGCCGACACCTTGCAGTGCGCGCGCGACACCTCGCCATCGGCCAGCACGACATCCGCCGGCAGCGTGCGCCCCAGCACCAGCGCCCGCGCCTCGACCTTGATGCGCCGCCCCGGCTCGAGCCCGTCGGTCACCACCAGCTGGTGGATGACGTTCTTCTGGTCGAGCCCGACCACGCGCGACTCGTCGATCCCGGGCACGATCGTGTGCTCGGTCTCCTCGCCTTGCGGCGGCCAGGGTTCATGCGAAGCCATCGGGGGAAGCTCGGGGGGCTCCCCCAAGCGTATGCGACCCCGCTTCCTTTGAGCAAGCCGCGCGCAGAGAGAGAGAGGAACCCTTTGGAGAAGAGAGAGACGGGAGGGAGAGGGAGGCGGACGAGGAGCCAAAAACAGACCGAAGGCAAGGTACCGGCCTCTCTCCACCCCTACTCCCTCACCTCTCCCTCGTTTCTCCCTCCCCTTTCCCTCTTCCCCAATGGATTCCTCTCTCTCTGCGGGGGTTACGAAAAGAGCCGGGGCGCCGCGTTGCGGCACCCCGGCTCTGTTTGTGTCGAGGCCGAAGCCTCAACCGATCACGGGCAGGTCGAGAACTGCAAGCCGTTGGAGAGGCTCGTCGTTCCCGGAGCCGGGGGATCTCTGAACCACGCTTGCACGTTCACCACCGCCCCCGCCGAGAACGGCTGGCCGAGCGCGGAGGGGTGCGTGGCGAGGTAGCTGAGCAGGTCGACGGAGATCGAACCGTCGCAACCGCCCGCGGTGCCGCCGGTGTTGGCGGCGGGGATGCGCTGGGTCGGGGACTTGACGCACAGGAAGCTCGAGCTGCCGACGGCCCACACCGAGGCCTTGGGGCCGGTGATGCCATAGAAGAGCAGGCCCTGCTTCTGGCCTTCGACGTTGGAGGCGGTGACCGTGAAGCCGGAGCTCGCGGAGAGGGTCGGGCTGCCGGTGGCCGACAGGGTCGCGTTGCAGCCGTTCGTCGTGGTGCCGGGCGTGCAGTAGGAGATCACCTGGCCGCAGGGCTCGCAGGCATCGGGCACGCCGTTGTTGTTGAGGTCCCACTGCGTGCCGGCCGCGAGCTCGCACTCGTTGCCGACGCCGTCGGAGTCGCAGTCGAGCTGGCCGGGGTTGGCGATCGCGAGGCAGTTGTCGCACTCGTCGCCGACACCGTCGCCGTCACCGTCGGGCTGCTGGCTGTTGAAGACCGTCGGGCAGTTGTCGCAGGTGTCTCCGAGCGAGTCGCCGTCCTGGTCGAGCTGGTTGGGGTTGAAGACCTGCGGGCAGTCGTCGCAGATGTTGCCGACGCCGTCGCCGTCGCCGTCCGCCTGCGCGGGGTTGTAGAACAGCGGGCAGTTGTCGACGCAGTCGAGGTCGCCGTCGCCGTCGCCGTCGACATCGGGCACGCCGCAGCCGCACACGCCGGGGCTGGTCTTGGTCGGGTCGAGCGGGCAGCCGTCGTTGCAGTCGTCCACGCCGTCGCCGTCCGTGTCGGGGCAGACGTTGGCGGGGTCGATGCGCAGCGTCAGGCGGTAGAGCTGCGTCTGGCCGGGCGAGTTGTTCTCGTAGACCTTGACGTAGAACGTGCCGGCCGAGTTGAGGATCACGTCGATGAGCGACTCGGACTGGCCCGCGGTGCCCGCGTTGCCGGTCGAGATCACCGTGGTGCCGTTGGTGCCGATCACCTGCACCGCGAGGTCGGCCTGCGCGAGCGCGTTGGTGGTCACGCCGGTCGAGCAGGAACCGTTGGCGTTCTGCGGGCTGTCGTCGTAGCTCGTGCCGATCGGCGTCAGCGTGACGTCGAGCTTCGAGCCCACGTTCGCCGTCGTGAACTTGAACCAGTCGGCCTCGCCGTTGGCGTCGATCGAGAGCGTGCTCGAGGCCGTGTCATTGCTGCCCGCGGGCGGCAGCGGCGGGATGCCGAGGGTCTGGCTGATGGTGTTGACGAGCGTGACCGACTTCGCCGTCGCCGAGGTGTTGTCGCTCTCGTTGTCGTCGCCGTAGTTGCGCTGCACCGCGCGGATGTCGTCCTGGCGCGGGCCGTCGAAGGCGCCCGAGTAGAACGGCTCCATCAGCTGCGAGGTGTTGTTGCTGCACACGTGGTCGAAGCCGACCGCGTGGCCGAGCTCGTGCATCACGACGTTGCGCAGGAAGATGTGCTGGCTCGCGTTGGCGCCCCAGCCCTCGGCGCGGTCGATCACCATGTCCCCGACGTTGGGGAAGAACGTGTAGGCGAGGATGCCGTTGGTGCCGTCGATGTTGCGCATCGAGAGGCGGATGTCGCCGATCGTGGTGTCGTTGCCGGCGGTGCCCCAGCCGGCGCCCGAGTCCCAGTCGACGCCCGCGGCGGTGACGCGCGTGAAGTCGAGGCCCGAGAGCGCTTCCCAGCGGTCGAAGCAGGCCTGCAGGCGCGCGATCCAGGTCGCGCGGCCGCCTTGGGCGGCGAACAGCGAATCCAGGCGCGAGAACAGCTCGCTCGCGCCGGCCGGGTCACCGCTGAAGGCGGAGGTGATGTTCACGCCGTCCGGCACGAGGCTCCAGCTCAGCGGCGTCGGCGCGCCCTGCGTCCCGCTCCACGTGCCGCCGATGTAGTACTCCGGCGTCGGGGGCTGGACCGCGAGCCGATCGCCCATGTATTCGGGGTCGGTGCCGGGCGCGAAGCAGATCACGCGCGGAGCCAGCGCCGGGTCGGACCAGGTTCCGGTCGACTGGGCGAAGGCCGGAACGGTTGCGCCGACGAGGGTGAGGGGCAGGAGCAGGTGGCGGAGGGTCATCGTGAAGGCGCTGGGGGACGGGATGGAGGATCGGACGCTGGAGCCCGTTTCTCCGCCCTAGCCTACCGGGTTGCATTCCGATCGGGCCGGGCGACGGGGCAAAAGCGAGGCTCGGTCGGGGACCGCGCCACGCCGCTTGGACGGCCCGCCCGCCGCAGGGGTTCCCCCCACGAAGTCCTTTCCGTGCGTCGGACGCCCGCGGCCTATCCTTGGGGGCGATGAACCCGCTGCTCGCCGCCCTCGCGCTGCTCCTGCCCCCGTCGGCGCCCGCGCCGGTGCAGGGCACGCCGACCGAGGCCGCTCCCGCGGCGGTCGACGCCAAGGCGGACGTGTACGGCTCGCCCCTGCAGGTCTCGTTCTCCGCGGTCGGCTGGGAGCGCGATGCGCGGCTGGAGACGAAGCTCTCCGAGCAGTTCGGGCTGCGCACGATCGCCGCGGGGCGCTTCCACGGCGCCAGCCTGACGATCCACTTCCAGCCCGACGAGCCGCCGCAGTCCAGCTCGGCCTGGCGCGACCAGACGTCGACGGGCACGCCGTTCGAGGTCGGGGGCATCGCCTGTGCCGTGCAGGAGCAGCGCCTGCCGGGCGACGGGCGCGCGATGGTGCGCTATTCGGCCTTCGCGCTCGCCGACGGTCGCGTGTTCGAGCTGCACGTCGCCGCGCCGCGCTCGCCCGAGGGCGAGACGTGCTCGCACGAGCAGTTCGAGGACCTCGTGAGGAGCTGGCGCGTGCAGGTCGTGCGCTTCGGCAAGGCGCAGGAGCTGCCGGAGGCGGCGCGCGATTGCATGGCGAGAGCGCTTGCAGCGGGCGCGCAGGGTTTCGAGCAGCTCGAGCGCGAGCTCGCGAAGCCGGGTGAGGACAAGCGGCTCGCCGCGGCGCAGGCGTTCGCGTTCGCGGAGCTGCTGCACCTGACGGCGAAGGCTCCGCAACAGCGTCACGAGGCGCACGTGCGTGCAGCGGAACGGCTCGCGGCCTTGCCCGAGCCCGATGAGAAGCTGCGCCATGCGCTGGCGCTGTCGGAATACGGCGCCGGGGTTGCGGCGCTGGCCCTCGGCAAGAAGGAAGAAGCGCGCGAGCGGCTGGGGCGCGCGGTGGAGCTCGCGGGCAAGCACGTGCTGCAGCGCGACGCGAAGTATGAACTCGCGGTGGCGCTCGCCACGCTCGGCAAGAACGAAGAGGCGCTGGCGCTGCTCACGGAAGTGGTCGGACTCGACGGACGGCTGCGCGCGCGCGCCGAGCACGACCGCAGGCTCGATGCGCTGTCGGCGGATCCGCGCTTCACCGAGCTCGTGCAGCCGCGTCGCTGAGCGCCGGGCCGCGTCGAGCGAAAATACGGAGCC
>JAPLOE010000204.1 GCA_026692705.1 Planctomycetota bacterium | reverse complement strand
AACCTCAGCCACGCCGCGTACTTGCCGGGCTTGAGCCAGCCGGAATCGAAATCCCCAGAAGCGTCGAGCGTGAGTTCGCGCTCGAACTCCCCGAGCTCTCCCGTGCCGCGGAGCTCCACGTACAGGTCCTTCGTCGCCCCCTCCAAGTGCGCACGCCCCTGCACGCGCGCCGTCGAGCCCTCCGGAGCATCGAAACCCGGCACGAGCTCGAGCACCAGGTCCGTACGTTCGTTCGCTCGCACCCCGACTCGACCCGAGAGCTGGACACCCTCCTCGGGATCCGCCCCGCGCTCGAGCGCGTGCGGCGACTCGTCCGGCCGGAGCAGGTCGTACCGCCACGTGCGCGGCGCGATGCGGTCGAACGTGACGAAGCCCGTCGCGTCGGTCGTCGCCTGCAACGGAGCGAATTCAAGTGCGAAGACCTCGAGCCGGACAGTGCGCGGCGTCGCGACCGGACGCCCACGTTCGAGCACCTGAACGCGCAACGATCCACCATGCCCCAGCTCGATGCGCTGCGGCTGCTCCTGCAAACGCAGCGGAATATCGAGCGCAACCGCGAACTCGGGGTGCCACACATGGAGTCTCGGCTCGCGCGGTTCGGAGCTCCTCGGCACCGTCAGAAGCGCGACGCCGTCGGCACTCGTCGTGGAATCCATCAACGTCGAGCGATCCCATGAGACGAGCAGCACCTTCGCGTCGGAAACCGGCAGTCCGTCGTGGCCGTCGACGACGAGCACCCGATGCTCGGACGCTGCGCCGAGTTTGAGCGTCAGCTCGGTCGGCGTTGCGCCGAGTTCCACCGCTCCGGACGCAGTCTGAAACCCGAGCTTGCTGGCCCAAAGGAAGTAGTTGCCGGGCGCCAAGGCGTCGAACGCCACGTCGCCGCTTCCCCGCCGCACTTCTCGATCGGACCGCACCAGAAAGCTCGGCCTATGCTTGGGCATCGAGAGCGGGGCGAGTTGCAGTTCGACGTCGTCGAGCGGGGAACCCGCGGCGTCCCGCACGTGCACGACCAACGCCGACGTCGCCGCGAGGCGCAGTTCGAGCCCTTCTGCACTCTCGAAACGCTCCAATTGCCACGCGTGCGTCGGCTTTCGTCGCGCAGCGACGATCACGGGCCCGCTTGCCGCGAGCGCGGAGCGCTCGAAGCGTCCGTCGAGGTCCGTCGTCGCGGCAAACATCGTCGCGGGCTGAGTTCTCGCCTCCTGCACGCCCACACGAACCTCGACACCGACCTGCGGCGCGCCTTCGCTGTCGAGCACGCGGCCACGCACCGTTTGACCGCGCTCCATCCGTACGTCACCGAGCTCGACGGCGCCGGCGGCAAGTTTGAGCCCCTCCGCATGGTTCTGCACGAAACCCGCGCGGTCGAAATGCAGCGCGGTCGTGCTCGTGGGCAGCTCCACACGGAAGCGGCCGTCCGCTCCGCTCCTTGCGGTCGGCACGGGGAATCTCTCGAACCACTCCCAAAGCCATGCAGCGGCCTCCTGCATCACGAGCCGACCGTGGAGTTCGCCCGCCAAGGCTTCTGTGGAGAACGATTTGATGCCCCTGGCTTCAAGTCCCGGACGCACGCGCACGCCCGCAACCGGCGCTCCGTCGGCATCGACCACACGGCCTGTCACGACGACATGCGCACCGATCGAGACGTCGCCGAGCTCTAGCTCGCCCTCGGGCGTGGGCGAGTCTTCGATCCAGTGCAGGTACCCCCGCGGCCCGCCGCAGTCGATGCCGATCACGTGCATGTCACCACGGCGCGCGCCCGTGAGCACAAAACGGCCCTCGGAGTCCGTGACGCAGCGCGAACGCTCGACTTCCGGCGTCACGGGAGATCGGTCGATGGGCTTGTTGAGCCACTCGATCGAGATCACGCCAAGCCGAACCTCGATCCCCGGAAGCGGACTGCCGGCACCATCGACAAGTCGACCGCGCAAGCCGCGCAGGACGAGGTTGGGTCCTGCGGCTCTGTCCGGCTCCGCGCGGGTCTCGACGCCAGTGCTGAACGCCGCAACGCTGTTCGAGGGCTCTTTCGAGTCGACTGACGAATCGAGCGTCGCCGCAGCGCCGAGCTCGTTCGTCGCGGACTCCGCCGACGCTCCGAACCAACGCACTCCGCCGAGCACGAGCAGCGCGAGCGCCGCGAACAGCGCTGCGATCGGCGCGAACGCGAACTTCGTCGCCGGTACGGCAAACCCGCGAGCGCGGCAGGCGCTCTCGAGCAGCTCGGAGCGCACTCTCCGCAGCCGCGGCGGCTCGACGAACCACGCGAGGAACGTGTTGCCGAGCGCTCGCCGCAGCAGCTCGAGACCACGGTGGATCTGCATGCGCACGGTGCCCGGCGCGCGTCCAGTCAAGGCACCGATCTCGCCTGAGCTGAACTCTCCCGCGAGATAGGGGGCCAGCACCTGCGCGTAGCGCTTCGGCAGCTCCTGCAACGCGTCCGCGACCTTCGCGCGCAGTTCCGCGCGCTCCAACGCTTCGTCCGGCGGCTCGTGGCGCGCCAGTTCCGGCAGTTCCGTCGTGCGGCCGCGCTTGCGACGTTGGTTGCGTGCGTGCAGCACGAGAATGCCGACAAGCCACGGCATCGGGTCGCGGCCCCGCTCGAGCGTCCCCGCCTTCTCGATCGCCGTCAGGAACGTCGCCTGAACCAGATCCTCCGCGTCCTCGCGCGAAGTCCCCAGATGCCGCGCGACCCGCAGAAGCTCCGCCCCGCACTCGTCGAAGGCTCGCCCGAGCGCTCCGGTGTCCCCTGCATCGCGAAAACACCCGAACAGTGCCGTGAGATCCCGTTGCATGCCTGCTCTCGTCGCGAGTCGCGACGACGCAACGGGATTCTGGCAGAAACGGTTCGCAGTGCGTCGAGCCTCAGGGATGGATCACGAAGTGCAGTGCGTTGGAGAGGCTGGTGGTGGAGGGGCTGGCGGGGTCGCGCGACCAGAATTGGGCGTAGACGTCGGCGCCGGCGGCGAGGGAGGAGTCGGAGCCGGCGGCGAGCCAGGCGTTGAAGTCGAGGGTGTAGCTGCCGCTGCAGTCGGAGCCGCTCGCGCTGCCGCCGGAGTCCTGCGTCGTGGTCCGGCGGACAGGATTGGCCGCGCACTTGGTGCCACCCTGGAACGGGACCGCGGACGGACCGCGGGAGTAGAACAGCAGGCCGCTGCGGTGGTTGATGAAGTTGTTGCCGGTGATCGTGAAGGGCAGGCTCGAGTTGATGTCGGGCGTGCCCGAGAAGGTCACGAAGGGAGTGCAGCCGAGGCTGTTCTGCTTGCCGATGCAGTAGGTCTTGGGCGAGAGCGGGAAGAGACGGTAGCACTTGATGACGCCGCTGTCCGTGCCGCCCGCGTCGGAGAGCGAGCCACCGACGACGAACTCCGGGAAGCCGTCGCCGTCGAGATCGCCCACCGCTCCGGCGAGCGCGTCGCCGAGGCGATCAGTGGTGCCTCCGGTCACGGAGCACAGCAGCGCGCCCGTCGCACCGGAGTAGATTCGCACCAGGCCCCGGAAGCTCGTGCCGGAGAAGCTCGTGCTGAAATAGCCGGGCGCGCCGATCATGATCTCGCCGACACCGTCGAGGTTGAGGTCCGCGCAAGCGAGAACGGCGGCGCCGAAGTGGAAATTGGGCAGGGGATCGCCGTGGTTCGTCGGCGGCGTGACCGAGCCGTAGGCGAAAGAGTAGATCTCGTAGGGCGGCTGCTGCGCCATCACGCGCGCGCCGGAGAGCACGGTGACCCGGCCAACCTCGTAAATGCTCCCATTCGGCGAGTTCGGCGCGCCGGCGATGATGTCGGCGACTCCATCGCCGTCGTAGTCATCGCCCATCGAGACGGATGCGCCCCAATGCTCTCCCCCAATGCCGGAATCGATGACGACCTCCTGGCTTGCTGCGAAGTCACGGAGGATCAACCTGCCGGCATCACCGACGGAGTTGATGTCGCGGTTGGGGACGCCCGCGACAACCTCCGGAACGCCATCTCCGTTGAGGTCCGCACCTGCCGCAACCGAGAAGCCGAGCGAGTCGCCGTAGTTTCCGCCTGAGAGCCAGCCGAGGGGAAGATTCTGCACGGAGCCGAACTGCGTGAGCACGCTTCCATCGAGAATCCGCACGACGCCCTCGCCAAGGCCGAAGAAAGGCGATCCTACGGCCACATCGGCGATGCCGTTCTGGTTGATGTCACCGCAGGCGGCCATGGCCCTGCCGAAGGCCTCGCAACATGCGTAGCTTCCGTAGAGCAGCGAAACGAGGATGTGGCTGCTGCCGTTCACCAGGCGCACGGCGCCGACGTTCGTCTGCGATTGCACATCGTAGCCCGGCTGTCCGACGAGGAAGTCGTGCACGGCATCGCCGGTCACGTCACCGACGTCAGCGAGCGCAAACCCGAATTGGTCCCCAGCCGCGACCGGAGGAGCGATGGACCACAGGGTCTGCACGCCGATCCCGGTCGCGAGAAACGCGCCGGAAATGCAGTAGATCGCGCCGCGGCCTCCATTGAACTCCGGCGCGCCCACGAGCACGTCCTTGAGGCCGTCGGCGTTCTGGTCGGGGACGATGATGCAGGCCTTGCCGAACTGGCTCCCGACGGCGGGGCCATTGACGGAGCGAACGAACGTCTGAGCGCCCGCCGTGAGGGCGAGAGCCGCGAGGGCGACGAACCAGGGCAATTGCAGTTTCATGGCGAGGTGCAGGGTGGTTGGGGCTTCAGATCAGGGACCGACGACGAAACGAAGCGCGTTCGAGAGGCTTGTGTGACTCGGAGACGCGGGGTCCCGCGACCAGTACTGGGCGAAGACTTCCGCGCCCGCGGTCAGAGAGAGATCGATGCCGCTCGTGATGAGGGCATTGAAATCGAGGCTGAAAGCTCCGCTGCAATCGCTTGCGCTCGGGGAGCCACCCGAGTTCTGCGAGGCCGTTCTCAGGCTCGGGCTCGCCACGCACTTTGTGCCTCCCTGGAACAGCACCGCCGTCGGCGCGTGGGAGTAGAACAGCAGGCCGTTCTTCTGGTTGACCACGTTGGAGGCGGTCACGTGGAACGGGATCGTGGAATTTGCGCTCGGCGCCCCGCTCGAACCGATCGACGGCGTGCAGCCAAGGCTGTTGACCTGCCCGACGCAATAGTTGACAGGCTGCACGGGGAAGAGCCGGTAACACCGCAAGACTCCGCTGTCCGTGCCGCCCGCATCGGACAAGGCTCCCGCGAGCACAAATTCGCGGAACCCGTCGCCGTTGAGGTCGTCGATCGCGCCGGTCAGTTCGTTGCCGAGCCTGTCGGTCGTTCCGCCGACGATCTGGGCGAGCTGCTCGCCCGTGGCGCCGGAGAAGAGCCGGACCAGACCGCGGAAGTTCCAGCCGCTGAAGCCCTGCGAGAAGTAGTCGGACGCACCGACGAGGATTTCGCCGACACCGTCGTTGTTGAGATCCTGGCAAGCCTTCACGGCCGCGCCAAAGTGGTGATGGGGAACCGGGTCGCCGTGGTTCACCGGAGGTACCACGGAACCGAACGCGAACGAACGCAGCTCGTAGGGTGGAGTCTGTGCCATCACGCGCGCCCCGGACAGAACCACAGCGCGTCCGACCTCGTAGGCAGAGCCACCCTTGAAGTTCGGAGCCCCCGTGACAAGATCCACGGTGCCGTCCCCGTCGTAGTCGCTTCCGATAGAGATGCTGCTCCCCAGCGCCTCGCCCGCGACCGTCGAGCTGAACGTTCGCACGGTCTGGTCGACGTAATTTCGGATGTGCACGGCGCCGGCGTCCGTGGCAGCGCCATTGTCGCGGCCTGGCACGCCGATCACGAACTCGGGGCGCCCGTCGCCCGAGAAATCGACACCGCCCGCAACGGAAGCTCCAAACCGATCGAACACATCGCTCCCGCCCAGTGTGAAGAACGAGACTCCTGTGCTGAGTACGCCAATCGTCAACGTCAGCTTGTTGCCGTCGACCAGGTACACGGAGCCTTTCGAGCCGAGTCCATCCGGCGCCCCGAGAATCACGTCCTCTTTCCCATTCGCGTTCACGTCGCCGGCCGCGGCCATCGCGGTTCCAAAGCGGCTTGCGGTCGGTCCGTGCATCAGGGAACTGAGCGAGTGGCTGATCCCATGGACCAACCGCACGGCGCCATTGTCGATGCCTGACCCGTGGTCGTATCCGGGCTGCCCAACGAGAAAATCGTGAACGCCATCCGCCGTGACGTCGCCCACATCAGCGAGAGCGAAGCCGAAGTTGTCGCCGGCTGCGACGGTCGGTGCGAGCGACCACAGCGTCGACGCGCCGTTCCCTGAAGCGAGGTAGAAACCCGAGATGCAGTAGATGGCGCCGCGGCCGCCGTTGAAGTTCGGCGCGCCGACGAGCAGGTCCTTGAACCCGTCGTTGTTCTGATCGGGCACGACGATGCAGGCCTTGCCGAACTGGCTCCCGGCGGCGGGGCCATTGACGGAGCGAACGAGCGTCTGAGCGCTCAACATCGGGGCGGCCACGAGAAGGAAAATGGCGACGGCAGGCAGGCGCATGGAGGATCTCCGCCAGGATGTCAGGGGTTGAGGACGAAACGAACGCCGTTCGAGAGGCTGGTTTGGCTCGGGCTGGCGGGGTCGCGTGCCCAGCACTGGCAGAACATCTCGGCGCCCACGACGAGCGTCGGGTCCAGTCCACTTTGGATGCGTGCGTTGACGTCGAACGCGATCGAGCCCGTGCAGTCCGTGCCGCTCGAGCTCCCGCCGCTGTTCGTTGAAGACGTCCGGCGCGTGGGGGAACCGACACACAGGACTCCACCCTGGAACGGCGTGGCCTTGGGTGTGTGCGAATAGACGAACAGTCCGCTCTTCTGATTGAGAAGGTTGGCGCATGTCACCGTGCACGGCGAGGGCGACGAGACGCTCGCCGATCCGGTGGAGGTGAGGCTTGGCGTGCAACCCGCGCTGTTCACCTTGCCTGTGCAGTACGTGGTGGCGAGGACCGGGAACAGCGCAAAGAACTTGACCGTGCCGCAGTCGGTGGAGGGCGTGTCCGCGTTGGATCCTGCGATCCCGAACTCGGGATAACCGTCGAAACCCAGGTCAATGGGGGCGTCGCCAAGAACATCTCCCAGCTGTTCGTTGCCAGCACCCTGGATGAACACCATGCGCACGCCCGTGGCCCCGGAAATCACCGCCGCGCCTCCGCGCTTGGCGGTCGGCTGGCTCGGGCTGACATAGCCGGGAGCTCCCACGATCAGGTCCGGCACCGCATCACCATTGAGATCCGCGATGGCGCGAACGCTCGTGCCGAAGCGAATGTTGTTGGTGAAGGGCAGGCTGGTCGAGAACTGCAGCGAGAAGATCTCGTAGGGCAGGTTGCCCGAGAGCATTCGCGCGCCCGACAGGACGACGGCTCGACCGATGTTCGTGGACATGGCGCTGTCCCAGGCCGGCGCGCCGACGACGAAGTCCACGGTTCCATCGCCGTCGAAGTCGCGCCTGCCGTCGATCGACGCGCCGAAGCGCTCGCCCGCCTGGAGGCCAACGCTTCCGGTGAGCGGCGCCAACCCCAGGTTGGCGTGGTGAACGTTGAAGATCCCGCTGCCTGTCACGTCCGGCGACCCGATCGCCAGATCCAGAAAGCCATCGTGGTCCAGGTCGAAACCACTGCTCACCACGGCGCCGTACTGGGCCGAACCGTTGCTGATGCGGGCGTGAAAGGACGCGGGAACACTTACGGCAGATCCCCACGCACTGCCGAACATCAGGACAACGAAGCTCGCGGATCCGTCGGTCGACGGCCCCGCGATGGCCACTTCGACCCTGCCGTCGCCGTCCTGGTCACCGACCGCGGCGAGCGAGGTTCCAGTGCGAGTGTGGGGATACCCTGTCAGCGTCCACGCCACGGTGTGGGTCGCGCCGTCGACGAGGAGCAGCGCGCCCGTCGGGACGGAGCCAACTTTGTAATCGGGAGCCCCGACGATGAAGTCGTTCGCGCTGGTCCCCGTCAACGACGCGACTTCGATGATCGACGCTCCAAAGCCCGCGTTCGCCGAAACGGCCGGAGTGAGCGACCACAGTTCCGAATTCCCGATCGACGTCGCAAGGAACTTGCCCGACAAGCACCGAAGCGAGCCGTTTCCCGCGTTCGAGCCAGGCGCTCCGACGAGCACGTCGGGGTAGCCATCATTGTTCTGATCCGGGACAACGTGCACTGCGCTTCCGAAGCGGAAGCCTGGCCCACCGGGGATGGACTGCTGGAGCGTTTGCGCGGACGCCGCGAGGGCAAGCGCAGGAACGATGGCGACGTGCAGGCAATTTCTGGAATTCATGGTGTCGTCGGCTTGGCTCAGGGGTTGATCACGAAACGAAGCGCGTTCGAGAGGCTCGTGTGACTGGGAGACGCGGGGTCGCGCGACCAATACTGGGAGTAGATCTCGGAGCCGGCCGCGAGCGACGGATCGAGGCCGCTCGCGAACCACGCGTTGAAATCCATGCTGTACGCGCCGCTGCAGCTCGACCCGCTCGTCGCGCCGCCCGAGTTCTGCGAGGGCGTGCGGACCGACGGACTCGCCACGCACAACGTCCCGCCCTGGAACAGCGTCGCGATGGGACGGTGCGAGTAGAAGAGCAGGCCGTTCTTCTGGTTGACGAGGTTGGAGCAGGTGATCTGGAACGGTTGTCCCGAGCTCGCGCTCGCATTGCCGGTGAAGCCGATCGCCGGAGTGCAACCGAGGCTGTTCACCTTGCCGATGCAGTACGTCGACGGCGAAAGCGGGAACAGGCGGTAGCACTTGACGACACCGCTGTCCGTGCCGCCCGCGTCGGAGCGCGATCCCGCGACGATGAATTCCTCGAAACCGTCGCCGTCGAAGTCGTCGATCGCGCCACCGAGACCGTCACCCAGCCGATCGGTGCTCGCACCGCTGACCGTGGTGAGCAACTGGCCGCTCGCACCGGAGAAGACCCTGACGAGCCCGCGGAAGTTCCAGCCCGTGAAAAGCCCCGGAGTGAAGTAGTCGGGCGCGCCTACCAGGACTTCGCCGACGCCGTCGCCGTTGAGATCGGCGCAAGCTCGCACCGCGGCGCCGAAGTGGAAATTCGGATTGGGGTCGCTGTGGCTGGCGGGCGGCTGGGGATTGGAGCCGTAGGACAGCGTGTAGAGCACCGGATTCGAATTCGGAGTGGGAAACGCCGACCCTGAGAAGACCATGGCGCGGCCGACCTCGAAGCCTGTCGTGCTTCGGAACTTCGGCGCTCCGGCGACGAAATCGACGAAGCCGTCTCCGTCGTAGTCGTGCACGGCGTCGATCGACGAGCCCAGGCGCTCGCCCGGCGTAGTCGAATCGAACTGGGCGGTGGTCAGGATGCCCCAGCCGCCGGTGAGACTCCCGACGACGTAACCGAGCTGCACCCTGCCCGCATCGGTTGCGCTCGGGCCATCCGCTCCCGGCGATCCAATCACGAAGTAGGAACTCGTGGACGACCCGAAGACCGTGCGGCGGAATCCACTCGCGAGCGACGCGCCGAACTCCGCGCCCGATGAACTGTAGATCACGGCCGACCAGAGGAGGTTCGCGTTGCCGTTCGTCAGGAGCGTCGTCCCGGCGAACAAGTAAAGCCCTCCGACAGGACCGGGTGCGCCGACGAGCACTTCGGTTGTTCCGTCGAAGTTCAAGTCGCCAGGCACCGCAAGCGCGGAACCGAGCAAGCTTCCCGTCGCGGCCCCGTGGATGAGCGACACCAAGGTGTGCGACGCCCCATTGACGAGCCGCACCGCGCCCACGTCGTTCGCCGTCGTGATGTCGTAGCCCGGCTGCCCGACGAGAAAGTCGCCGACGCCATCCGAGTTCAGGTCGCCGACGTCGGCCAGCGTCGACCCGAACAAGTCCCCTTGGTTCGCAGTCGGAGCGAGCGACCACAACGTTTGCGCACCGATGCCAGAGGCGAGGAACGCCCCCGACAGGCAGTAGATCGCGCCTCGGTCCTGGTTGAAGCCCGGAGCGCCGACGAGCAAGTCCTTGTAGCCGTCGCCGTTCTGGTCAGAAACGACTATGCAGGCCTTCCCGTACTGCGCGTTCGTCGCAGGGCCGTTGACGGAGCGTACGAGGGACTGCGCGAGCGCCGGCGTGGTACCCGCGACGGCCAATACGACGACGAGATGGAGCGACGACTTCACGGGCAAGTGCCTTGCGTTCATGGATTGATGACGAATTGCACGGCGTTGGAGAGGCTGGTCGTGCTCGGACTCGCGGGATCGCGCGACCAGTACTGCGCGCACACCTCGGCGCCGGCGGAGAGCGACGCGTCCACGCCGCTCGCGATGCGCAGGTTGAAGTCGAAGAAGTACGCGCCGCTGCAGCTCGAGCCGCTCGTCGCGCCGCCTGACGCCTGCACGCTCGTGCGCACGCTCGGGCTCGCGACGCACTTCGTACCGCCTTGGAACGGCGCCGCGGCGGTGGAGTGCGAGTAGAAGAGCAAGCCGATCTTCTGATTGAGGAAGTCGTTTCCGTTGATCGCGAAAGGCTGGCCGGAAGTCGCGCTCGGCAAGCCGCTGAAGGAAACGAACGGCGTGCAGCCCAGGCTGTTCACCTTGCCGACGCAGTACGTCGACGGCTGGAGCGGGAACAGGCGATAGCACTTGATCAGTCCGCTGTCCGTGCCGCCGGCGTCCGACAGCGAGCCGGCGACGGCGAACTCCGGGAACCCATCACCGTCGAGATCACCGATCGAACCCGCGAGAGCGTCGCCCAGCCGATCGGTGCTTCCGCCGGCGACGCTCGTCAGCAGCGCTCCGCTCGAGCCAGAGTAGATCCGCACCCTTCCTCGGAAACTCCAGCCCGTGAAGAGGCCCGGTGTGAAGTAGCCCGGCGCTCCGACCAGGATCTCGCCGACTCCATCGCCATTGAGATCGTCACACGCGCGCACCGCGGCGCCGAAGTGCATGTTCGGCGCGGGGTCCGTGTGGTTGACCGGCGGCGTCACGCTCCCGTACGCGAACGTGTAGATCTCGTAGGGCGGCGTCTGCGCCATGACACGGGCACCCGAGAGCACGACGGCGCGGCCGACCTCGAATGCGGAGCCATTCGGCGCGTTCGGAGCTCCAGCGACGATGTCAACGACTCCGTCGCCGTCGTAGTCGTGCGAAGCGTCGACCGCTTGTCCCAGGCGTTCTCCAGCGACGCTCGAGGGGTAGATGCCCACGACGTCGAGCACCCAGATGGTGAAACCCTGGGAGTCGACCGTGCCACGGATTTCGAGTACCCGGCACTGACCCGAGTCCGTCCCGCCAGGCGAGTCTGAACCTGGCATCCCGACGGCGATCTCGAGCCGACCGTCGCCGTCGAGATCGAAGCCACTGGCGAGCGACGCGCCAAAGGCGTGGCCAGTGCCGAGCATCGCGGTGTTGGTGAGCATGACCGCGGCATTGTTCTGCTGGCTGTACTGAAGCCACGCGCCGCGCAGCACGAAGATCTGCGTGAAGGGTTGGGCCGGCCCGGGAGCGCCCACGACGGCCTCGCGCCTGCCATCGAAATCGACATCGCCGCAGGTGGCGATCGAGCTCCCGAAGGCGATCGCCGGCGTGTCGTCGTGGATCAACGACAGCACGGCTCGCGAATTCCCGTCGACCAGCCGCACGGCGCCAGAGTTCTGCGATGTACCGAAGTCGTATCCCGGCTGGCCCACAAGGAAGTCGTGCACGTTGTCGCCGGTGACATCGCCGACGTCGGCGAGCGCGAATCCGAAGTTGTCACCGGCTGCGACCGGCGGCGCGATCGACCACAGCGTCTGCGCGCCCGCGCCGGTCGCGAGGAAGGCGCCCGAAATGCAGTGGATCGCGCCCCGCCCTTGGTTGAAGCCTGGCGCGCCAACCAGCAGATCCTTGTAGTTGTCGCCGTTCTGATCGGGAACGGTGATGCACGCCTTGCCGAACTGGGCGCTCGCCGCCGGTCCGTTGACGGAGCGCAGGAGCGTCTGCGCGGGAACGGCTTCCGCGAGCACGCAGATGGCGACGAGGCAGGCGGAGGGGGAACGAAGCATGGCGGCATTCCGGTCGAAGAGCCGTGGTGGGAATCGCACGCGAGCAACAGGGAAGAACGGGCCGAGCGCCGTCAGGGATTGATCACGAAGCGCAGGGCGTTCGAGAGGCTCGTGTGGCTTGGGGACGCGGGGTCGCGGGACCAGAACTGCGCGAACACCTCGGCGCCCGCGACGAGCGAAGGATCGACGCCGCTCGCCATCCAGGCACTGAAATCGAGGCTGAACGCTCCACTGCAGTCGGTGCCGGTCGCGGAACCGCCCGAGCTTTGCGAGGCCGTTCGCAGGTTGGGCGTCGCGACGCACTTCGTGCCGCCTTGGAACGGCACGGAAGTGGGGCTCTGCGAATAGAACAGGAGGCCGTTCTTCTGGTTGATCACGCTGCTGGCGGAGATCACGAATGCGGCGCCGGAGCTCTCGCTGGGAGTTCCGTTGAAACCGATCGCGGGCGTGCAACCGAGGCTGTTGATCTTGCCTTGGCAGTAGATCGACGGCGCGAGCGGAAACAGGCGGTAGGCGCGCAACACGCCGCTGTCCGTGCCTCCGGCGTCCGAGAGCGACCCGGCCAGCGCGAATTCCTTGAAACCGTCGGCGTCGAAGTCGAACACCGCGCCAGCGAGGCCGTCGCCGAGCCGGTCTGTCGAGGAGCCGGTGATGCTCGCGAGGCGCGCTCCGCTCGAGCCCGAGTAGATGCGCGCCAATCCGCGGAAATTGAATCCCGAAATGGAACCTGGCGTGAAATAGCCCGGCGCGCCGGCAAGGATCTCGCCAACGCCGTCGCCATTGAGGTCCGGGCAGGCGAGCACGGCGGCGCCAAGGTGGAAATTGGGGACCGGATCCGCGTGGTTGGCCGGCGGCAGCACGTTGCCGTAGGTCAGGGTGTGAATTTCGTACGGAGGCGTCTGATCGAAAACGCGTCTTCCGGAGAGCACGACGATGCGGCCGACCTGATGGCCGTAAATGTCGAGGGAATTGGGCGCTCCCACAACGATGTCCGGTGCGCCATCCCCGTCGAAATCCTGACCGAACGAGACCGATTGCCCGAGGCGCTCTCCGGGGAGGGAGGTCTGGTACGGGCGGAACACCGAGTTGTTCGGGTCGATCGACTGGATGTAGATCGCCCCGGAACCGGTGGCGCTGCCCACGGCGGTGCCGGGTGCGCCAATGATCAGTTCCTCGAAACCATCTCCGTTGAAGTCAAAACCACTCGCCAGTGACGTTCCCAGTTCACCGCCGGCTGCAATCTGGGTGTGGGATACCGTCGGGGTCGCCGCGCCGCCGTAGAGCAGGGCCTCGGCCTTCAGGACGACGAGGAACGAGACACTTCCGGCCGGCGCGCCGACGGCGACTTCTCTCCGGCCGTCTCCCGTCATGTCCGAGGCGGCGGCGACGGCGGTCCCGAAGCGCCCTCCGGCGTAGATCCAATGGCGCTCGGGCAGGACCGCGAGCGAGGTCCCGAGGAGGAGACGCACCGCTCCCGTGTCTGTCATCCCGCCTCCGTCGAAGCCGGGCTCGCCCACGACGAAGTCGGCGTGCCCGTCGAGGTTGAGGTCGCCCACGTTGGCGAGCGAGAAGCCAAATTGATCGCCGGGACTGGTGGGCGGCGCGATCGTCGCCAGGATCGAGGTCCCGGTGCCGTTGGAGAGGAAGGCTCCGGAGACGCAGTAGACGGCGCCGCGGCCTCCGTTGAAGTTCGGTGCGCCGATGAGCAGGTCCTTGAAGCCGTCGCCGTTCTGGTCGGGAACGACGAGGCAGGCCTTGCCGAACTGCGCGCCGGCCGCGGGCCCGTTGAGGGAACGCACGAGGGTCTGCGCGGGCGATGCGGTGGAGCAGAGGGCGAGCGCGACGGCGGGCAGGACGGTTCGGTGCATCATGGGGAGCCTGGACCGGCGCGCGGGGCTCGCGGAGGCCGGAAGGTCCCGATCTGCGGATGGGCTGCGCTCGAGACCGGGAATCCCGAAAAAATCGGCACGAAGCTGCTGCACACGCCCGCCGGGCGCGTGTCAACGGGCTTTGATCGCCGCCCGGATCTGAAGGTCGAGCTCTTCCAGGTTGGGGTAGGCCGGCGCGAGCTCCCGCGCGACCGCCACGGCACCGAGCGCCGTCTCCAGATCTCCCGCGGTCGCGAGCGCCACCGCGTAGGCCGACCAGTAGGCCGGGTTTTCGCCTTGCTCGGCCACGAGGCGCGCGAACTCATCGCGGGCGCGGTGGGCATCCCCGAGCTGCAGCACGCTGTCCGCAAGGATCGCGCGATGGCCAGACTGGCCGGGATCGAGGGCGAGCACCTGCTCGGCCGCCGCGACCGTCTCGGCGGCACCCGGCTCCAGCAGGGTCAGGTTGGCCCAGGCCGCGATCGCCTTCGGGTCGAGGGAGAGCGCGTCGTGGAAGGCGACACGGGCCTCGTCAACGCAGCCCATGGCGAACAGGGCCGAACCCAGTCCGTTGTGGGCGAGCACGTCCTCGGGATGGAGCGCCAACGCGCGCCGCATCGGGCCGATCGCCGCCTCGAACTCGCCGAGGTTGTAGTGCGCGATCCCGATGCACTGGAAGGTCGCGGCGCGTGTGGGGTCGAGGTCGGCCGAACGCTCGAGCAGCTCGAGCGCCCGCCGCGGATCGAAGGCGAGCAGTGCGGAGCCGGCCTGGTACAGCGACCACGCCGAATCCGGCCAGAGCGTGACGAGCGCCTGGCTCGCCGAGCGCGCGGCATCCTTGTCTCCGAGCTTCGACGCGTGCAGAGCACGCAACTGGTGGTAGACGGCGCGGGCCTGCGGCGAGCGCGCGATGGCCTCGTCGATGCGTGCGAGCGCCTTGCGCCACCACAGCTTCTGCTCGCTCGGCGGCTTGCGCTCGCCTTCCAGTCGCAGCGCCTCCGACGACGCGAAGAGCTCGAAGGCCGTCGCACGCTCGAGCCACGCCGGATCGTCGTCCACGGTCGGACGATGCTCGGCGATCGCGTGCAGTCGCTCGAAAGCGGGCGTGCGCGGCGCGTCGCGGAGGAGCGTGAGCGCGGCCTCGTCGTCGCCCGCCCGCAGCCGGGCGAGAATCAGGCCGAGCTGCGCTTCCGCATTTCCCGGCTCGATTTCGAGCACGTGCTCGAAATCCTCGGCGGCCTGCAGGGATGTGCGAAGTCCGAGCGTCGCGAAGGCGCGCGAGATCTGCTCCTCGAGCTCGCGCTGGCGCTGCACGGCGCGCACGGCGGCGGCTTCCTTGCGCGAGTCGAGCAGGATTCCGCCCGCGACGGCGGCGGCGAGTGCGGTCGCGAGCAACGCCACCGCGAGCCCAGCTTGCCGCGGTTCCCTGCGCGCCCAGCGCAGCACGCGTTCCGCCGTGCCCGCTCGGCGCGCCGCGATGCCGCGGCCTTCGACGAAGGCCGCGAGATCGCTGGCGAAAGCTTCGGCGCTCGCGTAGCGACGGTCGGGGTCGCGCTCGATCGCCGTCGCGACGATCACCGCGAGATCCTTCGGCACTTCCGCGTTCCAGCGCCGCACGTCGACTGCGCCACCGTCGAGGATCGTGCGGTAGAGCGCGTCGCGGGTCGGCGCAGCGTAAGGCTGGCGCAGGGTGAGGCACTCGTAGAGCGTGACGCCGAGCGCGTAGACGTCGCAACGCTCGTCGGGGCGCCGGAGCTCCCCAGAGATCAGCTCGGGCGCGAGATAGGACGGAGTGCCCGCGGTCTCTCCGGTGCGCGTGAGCTGCGCAGCGCCGAGATCGACATCGAAGGCCACGCCGAAGTCGAGCAGCACCGGCTGCCCATCGGCGGTGACGATCACGTTCGAGGGCTTCACGTCGCGGTGGATGACGCCGCGCGCGTGCGCGAAGGCGAGCGCGCGGGCGACGCTCCCGATGCAGCGGGCGAGGGCTCGCGCATCGGGCGAAGTGCGGTTTTCCTGCTTGGAATCGCGCAACTTGCGGGCGCTGGCGATGGACTCGGCGAGCGAATGGCCCTGCAGGCGGCGCATCGCGATCCACGGGCGGCCGTCGGTCACGCCGGCGCTGTGGACGGCGCAGATGCCGGGGTGATCGAGGCGCGCGGCGAGGTTGGCCTCGCGCTGGAAGCGTGCGCGGGCCGGAGCGCTGCTCAGGAGCGCGCGCGGCAGCAGCTTGAGCGCGACGGGCCGCTTGAGTTCCTCGTCGAAGGCCGCGTAGACGATGCCCATGCCGCCGCGGCCGAGCTCGCGCTCGATGCGGAAATGCCCGAGGCGTTCGAGGCCCTCGGGCAGCTCGGCGTCGGACTCGTGGCTCAGGCTCTCGAGATCCTCGGCGGCCTCGAGCGCCGGCAGCAAGTCCGGGGCGAGCTGCGGATGGAGCGCGGCGAACTCGCGCGCGCTCACCGGCCGTTCCGCACGCAACTGCGCGACGAAACGCTCGAGCGCCTCCTCGAGTGACAGCGGCGCCTCGCTCACGGCGAAACTCCGCGATCGTCGTCCGAGAGGCCGCGCAAGGCCGGCCGGATGCGCTGCAACGCGCGCACGAAACGCTTGCTCGCGGCCGCGGGCTCGATGCCGAGCTCCGCTGCAGTCTCCTCGTTGGAGAGTTGCTCGAAGTGGCGCAGCACGAGCACCTCGCGGTCGAGCTCGTCGAGAGCTTCGAGCGCATGCAGCACGCGCTCCCGCAGTTCCTTGCGCCGCACGGCCTCGGTCGGCGACGTGTCCGTCGACGCGAACCACTCCGCTACACCCTGCGCCGTCGTGTGGAACGACGCCGGCGCCTCATGCGACTCGCGCGCGAGGTCGCGCTTCTGGCTGTGGTGCTCGCGCAACGCCGCGTGCAGCGCCTGCGCCGCCAGCAGGCGCAGCCACACGCGCAGCGAGTAGCGCTTTTCCCGGCTCCAGTCCGCAAAACGCTGCGACGCGACCGTCAGCGTCTCCTGCACGATGTCGCCCGCGTCCAGGCGGCGGTTCAGGCGCGGGCCGACGCGCAGCTCGATCGCACGCTCGAGGCTGGGAACGTGACTGGCGAGCAGGCGCGACAACGCCTCGGCGTCGCCGCGTTCCGCGAGCGCGAGCAGCTCCGGTTCAGGCTGGGGTTCCATCGTCAGGGGGCGCGGGGCGAACCGAGGCTCGCGAGCGCGACCAGCCTAACAATGCAACGCAGCGGCCCCGACCGGCGACCGATCGGGACCGAGCCAACGCGTTGGGAGCGCGCTCAGGGCGCGAGGCCGAAGTGGGCGGCGCGCGTGAGGCCGAGGTTCTGCGGGGCGGGGAAGCCGGGGTCTCGGAACCAGAACTGCGCGTCGACGGTGGTGCCGACGACGAGCGCGGGGTCGAGACCGCTCGCGGTGAACGTGTTGAAGTCGAAAGCGAGCGAGCCCGTGCAGTCGTCGCCGGTGGCCGAACCGCCGCTCTGCAGCGTGCTCGTGCGGCGCAGCGGGGGAACGACGCACAGGAAACCGCCGCCGAAGGGCACGCTCTGGCGACCGAAGAGCGAATAGAACAGCAGGCCCGACTTCTGGTTGGGCACGGACGCTGCAGTGAGCGTGAAGCCGGAGCCCGCGTTGACGTCGGGAGCGCCGGAGAGCGTCAGGGTCGGCACGCAGCCGGCGGACGTCGTCTTCGAAGTGCAGTAGACCTCCGCGGTCGGGCCGTTCGAGCCGTTGGCGCGGATCATGAACACGCCAGGAACGCCGAGCGTCGCGACGTTGTTGACGCCGTAGCTGCCGGGGAACGTCGGATCGAACGTGCCGGGGCCGTAGCCGGTCGCATACCACGCACGACCGCCGTTGGGCGTGTGCGGATCCATCGTCGCCGGCGCGAAGTTCGCGTTGGTCGCGAGCACCGCTCCGACGAAGAAGTGACCCTGCACCGTCACCGGCGGTACGTCGTAACGCGCGAAGATGCCCTGGCCGGGATTGTGGACCGCGGTGTTGAGCGTCGACACGAGCAGGCACTGGTTGGGATCGCCGTTGCCGCCGAGATCGCGCCAGACGCAGATCTTGACCGGGCGGCCGTTGGGCACGAGGCCAAACTGGATCTCGACCGAGGTGACGGTGAGCGGCGTCGCCGTCGTGAGCCGGTTCATCCAGCACAGGTCCTCGGGCAGCGCATAGGAAAGCGAGGGGCCCGGCGTGCCGTCGTCGATGCGCACGGTCTGCGCACTTGCGGAAAGGGTCAGCGGGAATGCGGCAAGCAGCGCCACGATACTTGTGGATCTGGGAAACATGGGCTTCTCCTTCTTTCGGCGGTTGGCGCGGGACGCACTGTCCCGGGGGAGCCTCGACCGCACGCAGGACATGTCGATCCGCAAGCGCCATGCCGCAAGGTGGATGTAGTGCCCGCGGGCTCGCAGCGCGGATCTCCGCGCGCCACCGCGAACTTCTCCGCCCCCAAGCGTGCAATTCGCGTTGTACAAGTTGCCCGCGGAGCCTGCCCCGCGCGTGAGGCCGCGGACGGGCGCTATCGTTCGCGGCGGAATGGAAACGAGCGACGCAAGGACGTGCGCGACCTGCGGGGTGGTCGTGACGGGCGCGTACTGCGCGAGCTGCGGCGAGAAGAGCCTCGTGCGCGAGGAGCTGACGCTGCGGGAGCAGGCGCGGCAGGTGTGGAACGGGCTGGTGCGGTACGACGCGAAGACGTTGCGCACGCTCTTGCTGCTCGGGTTGCGGCCGGGTTTCCTCGCGTTCGAGTACTGCCGCTGCGCGCGCATCCGCTACCTGAAGCCGGTGCAGCTGTTCCTGCTCGCGAACGTGCTGTACTTCCTCGCGGCGCCGTATCTGGACGCGCCTTCGCTGCGTTCAGCGCTCGAGAGCCGCTTCGAGGGTCGCCTTTACGAGCTGCACTTCGACGCGGCCTTCCGCCAGCAGGTCGAAGCGAGTGGGGGAGCTGCGAGCGAGCTCGCGCAGCACTTCCGCGAGGTCCACGAGCGTTGGGCGCGCGCGCTGCTCGCGTTGCTCGTGCCGCCGGTGACGCTGGTGCTGGCGTTGTTCGACACGCGGCGCACGCGCTCGCTGATCGAGCAGGCGGTGCTGGCGCTGAACTTCGTCGCGTTCGCCGTGCTCTACGCGCAGGTGGGCGTCGGTTTCGTCGTGGGCAAGCTCGCGGCCGGCGGCGATCCGGCGACGGCGGAAGTCGCGGTCACGGCGGCGAGCGAGGCGCTGCTGATCCTGTGGTGGACCTTCGCGTTCCAGCGCTTCTACGGCTGGAACTGGCGCCGCGGCCTGCTGCAGGCCTTCGCGATGGCGCACCTCGTGTTCCCGCTCGTGATCGGCTACCGCTACCTGCTCGGCTGGCTCACGCTGTGGACGCTGTGACGCGCGTCGCGAGGCGGTTCAGTCGCGCAATTCCTTGAGCAGCGCACGCAGTTGCGGCTCGAGCGCGTGGTCGCGCGGGTGCTGCGGTGCGGCGGCGAACGCGGACTCGAGCTCGGCGCGTGCGTCGGCCTTCCGCTCGGCGGCGACGAGCACCTTGGCGAGAATCAGGCGGTTCTCGCGCGACGGAACGGACTTCACGGCCTTGCGGGCGCTGTCCTCGGCCTTCGCGAGGCTCGACTCCGGAAGGCCGGAAGCCATCAGCGATGCGATCCACGGCAGCGTCTCGAGGCGCAGGTTGACGAGCGCGATGGTCGCGAGCGCCGTGGCGTTGTCGGCGTCTTGCACGAGCGTGCGCTCGGCCACTTCGAGCGTCTGGCGCGCGTGCGTGGCGCGCTCGCCCATCGGCTGCAGGTGCGTCGTCGTGCCCAGCGTCCACGCGAGCTGCGCATCGAACTGCGGGCCTTGTCCTCCCCGTTGGAACGCGGCGCCGGCGAACTCGTGCGCGCTCGACGCGGCAAGGTTGCGCGCCTCCTTGTCGTCCTCGGGCAGCAGGAACACTTGATCGGACTCGGCGCGCGAGGCCGCGAGCAGGATCTCGGAATCGTCGGGGCGTTCGGCCGCGAGCGCGAGCGCGAGCTTGCGTGCTTCGGCCAATTCGTCGGCCGCACGCAGCGTCCGCACTTGCTCAAGCTCGGCGTTGCGCTCGCCACGTTGCGCCTCGGGTCGCGCGACGCCCTCGCGCGCGCGCCACGCGAGGATGTCGTCGGTCGCGACCTTCGGGCCGGCGCACGCGGAGACGAAAAGGGCGAAAGCGAGGGCGAGGGAGGACAGCTTGAGCATCGGGTTCCAGTTCACTGGGTCGGTCCCAGTTCGCGCGCGAGCCAGAGGCGCGCGACCTTCCAGGAGCGGGTGAGCGTCGCTGTCGAGATGCCGAGCACGCGCGCCGTCTCCTCGGTCGACAGTCCGCCGAAGAAACGCAGCTCGACGATGCGCAGGAGCTCGGGGTCACGCGCTCCGAGGCGCTCGAGCGCGTCCTCGAGCGCGAGCACGTCCGCGCCTTCCTCCTCGATGCGCTCGAGCAGGAGATCCGCCGGCACGCGCAGCGCAGCGCCCCCGCGCTTGTCGGCGCGCTTGCGGCGCGCGTGGTCGACGAGCACGCTGCGCATCGCCCGAGCGGCGACGGCGGCAAAATGTTCCCGGCCCTCGTAGTCGCCGCCCGACATGCGCATCCACGCCTCGTGCACCAGCGCCGTCGGCTGCAGCGTGTGGGAGGGCGATTGTTGGGCCATCAGCGATTCCGCGATGCCACGCAGCTGCTCGTAGAGGTGCGGCAGGAGCTCCGCCGGCGCCGCTTCGTCGCCTTGCGCCATGCGGCGCAGGAGGCGCGTGACGTCGTTGGCGTCGGGGGCAACCATGCGGGACCTATTCTCTGGCCGCGGCTTCAATGGTGCAATGGAGGGCGAGGCAATCGGGATGTCGCAACAGGAATGGTCGAGGATCCGGTCGGTGCTCGAGCAGGCGCTCGACCTGGAACCGTCCGAACGCGCCGCCTTCGTCGAGCGGGCCTGCGCCGGAGCGCCGGACCTCAGGCGCGAGGTCGAGGAGCTGCTGGCGGCGGAGGGCGCGGCGCCGTGGCTGGAGCCGGCGACGAGCGAGGAGCTGGGGCGCGCGCTCGGTCGCGACGCGGCGCCGGAGCGGGTCGGCGCGTGGAAGCTCGTGCGGCGCATCGGCGAGGGCGGCATGGGCGCGGTGTGGCTGGCCGAGCGCGTCGAGGGCGGATTCGCGCAGCGTGCGGCGGTCAAGCTGATCAAGCGCGGCATGGACACCGACGACGTGCTGCGGCGTTTCGCGCGCGAACGGGCGGCGCTCGCGGCGCTCGAGCACCCCGGCATCGCGCGGCTGTACGACGGTGGCTCGACCGCGGACGGGCGGCCGTACCTCGTGATGGAGTACGTCGAGGGCGTGGCGCTCAGCGAGCACGTCGAGCGGCACAAGCGCTCGCTTGGCGAACGGCTCGAGCTGCTCGCGCGCGTGTGTGACGCGGTCGACCACGCGCACGAGCGCGGCCTGCTGCACCGCGACCTCAAGCCGCAGAACGTGCTCGTCTCCGCCGACGGAACGCCCAAGCTGCTCGACTTCGGCATCGCGAAGGTGCTCAGCGTCTCCGACGAAGTCTCGCGCACCGCGACCGAGCGGCGCATCCTGACGCCGCACTACGCGAGCCCCGAGCAGCTGCGCGGCGAGGAACTGGGGCGCGCGAGCGACGTGTTTTCGCTTGGGATCATGCTGTACGAGCTCGTCGAGGGCCGACGGCCGTTCGAGTCGACGCGCACGCCCGAGTCGGAGCCGCAGGCACTCACGCGCTCGACGCGCCTGCTCGGCGGCGACCTCGCGACCGTGGTGCGCAAGGCGCTGCAGGTCGAGCCCTACCGGCGCTACGCGACCGCTGCGGCTCTCGCGGACGACCTGCGGCGGCTCGTGGCGGGCGAGCCCGTGCTCGCGCGGCCCGACACGTGGACCTACCGCTCCTCGAAGTTCGTGCGGCGCAACCGTGCGCTCGTGGTCGCGACCGTGCTCGTGATCGTCGGCCTCTCGACCGGCCTCGTCGTCGCGTGGATGCAGTATTCGCGGGCCGAAATCGCGCGTCAGGCGGCGGAACTCGATCGGCAGGTCGCGGATGCGGCGCGTGCGACAGCCGAGACCGAGCGTGAGGCGGCGGATCAGTCGCGACAGGCGGCGGAAGAGGCGCGCAAGCTCGCGGATGCGCGCCTGGAGAGCGTGGTCAAGGTGACCGCGTCGCTGACGAACACCCTGACCTCGCGGCTGGCGACGATCGATGGCATCTTGCCGCAGCGCGAAGCCGTGTTGCGCGAGATGGAGCGGCAGCTCGTCGCGATCCAGGCGCAGGCGCAGGGCAGCCAGTCGATCGCCACGGAACTTGGCTGGGTGCGGCGCGACCTCGCGAACGTGATCGGGCAGCCCAATGGCACGAGCGCCGGGCGGTACGACGAAGCGCGCGAGCTGCTCACGCTCGCCATTGAGGCCCTGCAGCCTTGGATCGATCAGCCCGAGGCGACAGAAGACTTGATCGCGTGCGCGGCGGGTTTGCTCACATCGCGCGCCGAGATCCGGATCCATGCGCTGAATTCGCTGGTGTCGCTCGAGCGGGACTTTCGCGATCGCGAGGCCGAGGAGAGGGTGATCGCCGAGTACCTCGCGGTCGTGGAAGATGCAGTGAGCCGCTTTCCCGAGTCGACGCTGTTCCGCTACTGGCTCTCGACCGCGCTGATCAATCGTGCCGTGTCGGAGCTCACGCTCGGCCAGACCGAGGTCGCGCGGCAGAAGCTCGAGCGCGGCGTCGAGATCCTGCGGGCGCTGCACCAGTCGGAGCCGCAGCACTCGGTCTACCGGCGCGCGCTCGGTTCGGGGATTTACTACCTCGCCGAGGCTCATGGCTCGCTGGCGAACAACGCCGAGGCCGCGCGACTGGGCGCGGAGGCGCTCGAGATCCACGAGGAGACGATCCGTCGCGAGCCGGCCGACACTCACGCGCGCGACATGCTCGTCAACTACGCCTACAGCGCCGGCACGAAGTCGCTCGCGGCGGGCGATCTCGAAACGGCGAGCCGCCAGCTGCGGCGCACGCTCGAGGCCGTCGACGAGCGCATGGCGCGCCACCCCGAGCTTCCCTCGCTCAACATCACGTGGGCCTCGACGAGCTCGGAACTCGCCGTGGTGCACGCGCGCCGCGGCGAGTTCGATCCGTCTTTCGAGCTGTGCGAGCAGGCCTTCGAGCGCGCGGAGCGCCTGAGAGGGCCCACGCAAGGCGACGATTTCGAGTACGGCCTCGGGCTGGTCTACATGAACTCCGCGAAGTGCCGCATCGAGGCCGCGAAACACGCGGAACGCGAGCTCGACCGGCGCAAGGCAGACCTCGCGCTCGCCGCTGACAGCGCACGCGAGGCGCGGCGGCTGTTCGAGATCGCTGACGTGCGCAGCGTGTTCGGAACGGACGGCAAGGCGATTCTCGACGAGGTCGAAGGGGTCATCGTCGAGACCGACGAGCTCGCGGCCAAGCTCGCCGACTCCTGAAACGCGCGAGCGCGGCCCGTCGCGAAGGACGAGCCGCGCCCGCGGAACGCCGTTCGACGCGTCAGGGCACGAACGGGATCGACACGGCGTCCGACAGGTTGAACTGCGCGACACCGGCCGCCGGATCGCGGTAGCGGTACTGGAAGTTCCAGGTCGAGCCCGCGGAGATCGCTCCGCCGAGCGTGACCGAGCCGCCGTACTGCACGGCGCGCATCGCGACGCCGTTCTGCTCGAGCTGCAGCGGCATGAAGTAGCGCTGGCCCGCGAGGCACAGCGTGCCGTTGCCGAGCGGAGCGGACTGCTGGCCGACCGAGTAGGCGTAGTAGCCGATCGAGCCCGCGGGCAGCCCGCTCGCCCACAGGCGCAGGTTGTTGCGCGAGAGCGAACCCGAGCCCGTCGCGCGGATGTGCACCGACTGGCCGGTCGAGTTCAGGCCCGCGGTGCAGTAGGAATCCGCCGAGGAAAACAGGTCGACGAGGCTCACCCAGCCGGCCTGCGCGTCGCCGTAGCCCCACGCCACCAGGTAATCGTTGTCGAGCTCGATGCCGTCGCACCAGGGATACCATCCGATGGGATCGATGTACGGGTCGTGCTGCAGGGCCAGCGCACCCGCCTCGAAGTCGTACACCTGCACGCGGCTGGTGCCGCTGACGCCGACCCAGCGACCGTTGGGGCTGAGCTCGACGTCGGTCGGCTTCTCGGGCAGCGTGCCGGAGGCGAAGCGCTGCATCGTCGTCGCGCCGAGGCGATAGAAGTTGACGAGCGCGCTCGTGCTGTTGCGCACGACGGCGACCGCGTGCGTGTCGGTCGCCTGCAGCGAGTCGTAGCCCGCGCCGTAGAACGTGTTCGTCGACAGTTCCGCGTCGCTCGCCGACGGGGTCAGCGCGGCCGGGGCCGGCGGCAGGCCTTGGGTCGTGAACAGGTAGAGGTAGCGGTGCGTGCGCACGAGCAGGCGCGAGCCGTCGGGCGTGAAGACGAGGTCGTGCGGGTCGCCGGTGACGCGCGAGTGCCACTGGTTGCCGGCGAGGTCGAACAGGTCGAGCTGCGCGCCGAACAGCGTGCCGCTCTGGAAGCGGCTCGCGGTCGCGATGAACTGGCCCGTGGCCTCGATCGAGTCCATCGACGTCAGGCCCATCGGACCGGGCTGGCTCCACAGGCGGTGGTGCCAGACGCGCGCGGGAGTGCTCCCGAGGCTGTAGAGGCTCACCGACGCCTCCGAGCGCACGGCGACGTACTGTCCGCCGGCGACGAGGCAGAGGTCGTGCGGGGCGCCGAGCTGGTCCATGTTCGGCACGGCCGAGCCGGCGGTCTCGTAGGCGACGACCGGATTGCCGCCGCCCTGGGGATGCAGCCGCACGATCGTGACGCGCGTCTGCGCCGTCGGGCCGCTGCCGATCAGCGACAGGCACACGCCGTAGTCGTCGGTCGCGACGACGCTGTCGACCGAGTACGTGTAGTCGGGCGGATTCGAGTCGCCGATCTCGCCAGGGTGGCTGAAGGTCAGCGACCCGCTGGCGAGGTCGACCACGCGCAGGCCGCCGGGGAACGGACCGAAGGTGTTGCCGCCGCGCACGACCGCCGTGGTTCCGTCGGGGGTGATCGCGACGTCGCGCAACTCGTAGCCGGCCGTGTGCTCGGCGAGCAGCGGCGAAGCAAGGTTGGTCAGGTCGAGCACGAGGATCGAGCTCCCGAGCACCACCGCGCGCGTGTCGGTCACCTCGACCGCGTCCTGCGCCGCTCCGGAGAACGTTCCGGTGCTCCCGATCGCGGTCGCGAGCAGCTGCCCGGTCGCGGTCGAGTGCACGCGGGCCTTGGTCTGGGCCGAGTTCTCGCGCACGACCGCGAGCGCCCCGTTCGGCGTGATCGCGCCGTCGTCCATGCCGAAGCCCTGTTGCGTCGTGAGCACCGTCTGGGCGCCGGCCATCGCCGCCAGCCCGAGGAAGACGCCACTGCGGAGGATCCACTGCTTCATGTCACGCTCCTTGCGAGCGGCCGGGGTTCGGGAGGGGCGGGGGGAGTCGTTCGCCCTGGGCGCCGCCGGCCGTCGGCGCGCGGGCCCGCTAGCGCGAGCCGTCCGTTTCGGTCACAGCGCAAGACCCTGTTTTCCCCGAGGATTCCTGCGCTTTTCGCCAGAACGTCCGCGACCGTGCGGAGACCGCACGCTCGTTCGAGCGGAAGTGCTCAAAGGGCCTGAGGCCCTCGCATTCCAACACCCCGGATTGCCGGCCGAGCCGTCGCCGGTGCCGGGAGGGGGCCTGCCCGGGGGAGCCGTTCGGGCCCGCGCAACGGGCCAAGGGGGCTGCCTGGTCCAGATTGCGGACCGGATCCTGGTGCTCGGTGTCGCAATACTGAAAAACCAGTACTCGGAGGCATGGGAATCCGGGGTCATCACGCCGATGCTCGGGTCCTGCCGGACTTGTCCCCGCCCTCGGGACCCGGCCTACGCTTGCAAGCCCTGCGACTCCTCCGCCGTTCCGTGCTGGCGATCCCCATCGCCTACGCCCTCATGGGGTACGCGTGGATCCTGTGGTCCGACGACGTGGTGCGCGGGCTGAGCGAGGACCCGGACACGCTGCACTGGATGCAGAGCTGGAAGGGCCTGTTCTACGTGACGGCCACTTCGGTGGCGCTGTACCTGATCCTGCGCAAGGCGACGCGCGCGATCGCGGCCCGCGACCGGCAGCTCGCCGAACGCGAGCGCCAGTACCACGACCTGTTCTCCTGCAGCCCCGAGCCGATGCTCGTGTTCGACCTCGAGTCGCTCGCGATCCTCGACGTCAACGACGCCGCGGTGCGCAAGTACGGTTGGCCGCGCCACGAGTTCGTCGGCATGTCGATCGCCGCGCTGCGGCCGGAATCGGAAGTGCCCAAGCTGCGGCAGTTCCTGTCGCAGGAGCGCGCGACACTCGACGAGGCCGGCCTGTGGCAGCACCGCCTGCGCGACGGGCGCGAGATCGAGGTCGAGATCCGCAGCCACGCGATCCAGTTCAACGGGCGTTCCGCACGTTTCGTGCTGCTGCACGACGTCACCGACCGCCTGCGGGCGCAGCGGCGCGAGACGCGTCTGACCGCGTTGTACGCGACGGCGCTGCGCTGCGCGCAGGCGATGGTGCGGCTCGAGGAGCGCGAGCGCACGTTCGTCGAGCTGTGCAAGATGGTCGTCGAGTCCGGCGGACTGCTGGGCGCAGAAGTGCTGCTGTGGGACAAGGACGGCCAGTCCACGCGCCGCGTGGCGCTCGCCGGCAACGTCCCGCCCGAAGAACTGGCGGTGTCGCCGGATCGGGACTGCGTCAGCGACGCGCGCCGCGGCCGCTCGACGGTCTGCCGCGACCTCGCCACATGCTCGCCGGCACTCGCCGCCGACGGTCGCCGCTCGGTCGCCGTCGTGCCGTTGCGCGAGGCAGGCCAGCCGGTCGGCGCGCTCGCGGTCTACGCCGAGGATCCCTCGTGGTTCGACGAGGAGCTCGTCGCGCTGATCGAGGAGCTCGCGATCGACTTCTCGTTCACGCTCGACCGCCTGCGGCAGCAGTCCGCGCGCGTGTCGATGGAGACCGCGTTGGTGGAGAGCGAAGAGCGCTTCCGCCACCTGCTGCACTCGGTCACCGACATCGCCTGGTCCGCCACGCTCGCGGGCGACCGGCTGCTCTATGCCAACGCCGCCGTCGAGACCGTGTACGGCCGGCCGCTGCACGATTTCTACGAGGATCCCGCGCTGTGGGTGAAGTGCATCCACCCCGAGGACCATGAGCGCGTGAAGCAGGAGGAGCGGCGCTTGCACGAGCAGGGCCGCGCCGACTTCGAGTACCGCATCGTGCGCCCCGACGGCGAGGTGCGCTGGCTGCACGCGCGCACGGCCGTGATCCACGACGCCAGCGGCCAGCCCGTGCGCATCGGCGGTCTTTCGAGCGACGTCACCGCGCGCAAGCAGTCCGAGCAGCAGCTCGAGCTCGCCGCCGCGGTGTTCCGCGAGAGCCGCGAGTCGATCCTGCTCGCCGACCAGAACGCCAACGTGCTCGCCGTCAACCCGGCCTTCAGCGCGATCACCGGCTACACCGACGCCGAGGTGCGCGGCCGCAACCCGCGCTTCCTGCAGTCGGGCCGGCAGTCGCCCGAGTTCTACCGCCACATGTGGCGCGAGATCTCCGAGCGCGGCCACTGGCAGGGCGAGATCTGGAACCGCGGCAAGTTCGGCGACGTGTACCCGCAGTGGATGTCGGTCACGGCCGTGCGCGACCGCGCGGGGCGCCCGACGCACTACATCGCGATCGCCTCCGACCTGACCGAACGCAAGCGCGCCGAGGCGCGCATCGAGCGGCTCGCACGCTTCGACTCGTTGACGGGCCTCGCCAACCGCTCGCTCTTGCGCCTGCGCGCCGAGGCCGGGCTGGCGGAGCGCAAGGGACCCGGGCAGGGCTTCGCGCTGCTGCACATCGGCCTCGACGAGTTCAGCACGATCAACGACTCGCTCGGCCATGGCCTGGGTGACGTCGTGCTGGTGCAGCTCGCGATGCGCATGCAGCGCGCGGCGCCGGCGGGCTCCGTGATCGCGCGCATCGACGGCGACGAGTTCGCCCTGTGGGTGCCCTGCGACGATTCCAGCTGCTCGCGCGACATCGCCGACCAGATGCGCACGGCGCTGCGCCAGCCGCTCGAGCTCGAGGGGCGCAAGCTGACCGTCACGGCCTCGGTGGGCGTGGCCTGCTGCCCGCGCGACGCGAGCGACTTCGACTCGCTGATGCGCTTCGCCAGTGCGGCGCTCTCGCGAGCGAAGGCCGCCGGACGCGATGGCTGCGAGTCGTTCCAGCCGACGATCAACGCCGACGCCTGCGAGCGCCTCGACCTCGAGAGCGGCTTGCGCCAAGCGCTCGACCGTCGCGAGTTCGAGTTGCACTACCAGCCGCAGATCGAGCTCGAGACCGGCCGCGTGGTCGGCTTCGAGGCGCTCTTGCGCTGGAACCGCGGCGCGGCGGGCACCGTTCCGCCGTCCAAGTTCATTCCCGTGGCCGAACGCAGTGGCCTGATCGGCCCGATCGGCAACTGGGTGCTCGACGAGGCCTGCCGTCAGGCACGCGCGTGGCGCGACGCCGGGCTGCAGCCGGTGCGCATCGCGGTCAACCTCTCGGCGCCGCAGCTCGGCGACGATTCGCTGGTCGGGCTCGTGCGCAAGACGCTGGAGAAGCACGGCCTGCCGGCCGAGGCGCTCGAGCTCGAGGTGACCGAGAGCATGCTGATCGCGGAGGCCGAGCTCGTCGCGCAACGCCTGGCGGCGCTCGCGGACCTCGGGGTCGAGCTCGCGCTCGACGACTTCGGCACCGGCTACTCGAACCTGTCGTACCTGAAGAGCTTCCCGCTCAGCCGCCTCAAGCTCGACCGCTCGTTCGTCGTCAACGTGCTCGAGGACGCGCGCGACCAGTCGATCGCGCGTGCGGTCATCGCCGTCGGGCGCGCGCTCGACCTCGACGTGATCGCCGAGGGCATCGAGAGCCCCGCGCAGGCCTTCTACCTCAAGCAGATGGGCTGCGACCTCGGGCAGGG
>JAPLOE010000203.1 GCA_026692705.1 Planctomycetota bacterium | reverse complement strand
CGCGATCACCTTCAGCTCGTAGCCCTGCGCCGTCGTCGGGTCGCCCATCGACAGGTACGCGGTCTGCAGCACCGCCGCGACTCCCGCGCACGCGACGCCGAGCGCGTACACCGCGAGCTTGATGCGCTCGACTCGCAGGCCGCACAAACGCGCGGTTTCCTCGTTGGATCCGACCGCGAGCACGTGCCGCCCGAACACCGTCGAACGCAGCGCGAGCGCCGCGACGACGGCGAGCGCGGCGAGGATCCACACGCCCATCGGCAGCCCGTCGCCTGCATTCATCAGCGAACGCAGGCTCTCCATCGCGCGCAGCGACTCTTCCGTGTCCGCATAGACCGGCTGGTTGTCGCCGAGGCCCTTCGCGAGCCCGCGCAGCGCTCCCCACAGGCCGAGCGTGACGATGAACGGCGAGAGCTCGACGCGCCCGACGAGCCGGCGCAGTCCGAAGCCGACCGCCGCCGTGATCGCGAGGCCCGCTCCAGCCCCGACGAGCACTCCGTGGCTGCGGGCGAGCGAACCACCGATGGCGATGCCCGCGACGAGTCCCGCGACGCGGCTGAGCTCGCCGATCACCAGCGCGCCGATCAGCGCACCGACGAGCGCTCCCGTCGCGACGCCCGCGAGCGCCGCGGCCCACGGGGGCCAGCCCGAGCGCACGAGCAGCGCGATCACCATCGTGCCCAGCGCGATCGTCGAGCCCACCGACAGGTCGATGCCACCCGACGCGATGATCCACGTGGCCCCGACCGCCGCCGTGCCGACCACCGCCGTCTGCAGCAGCATCAGCTCGTGGTTCGACGCGCTCGTGAACTTCGCGCCCGCGAGCAGCGCGAACAGCGCCCACGTCGCCGCGAGCCCGAGCGCGGGCCCGAGCTTCGCCGCGAGTTCCCTGAGCGTCATGCCTGGCCTCCGGTCGCTTCCAGCATCACCTGTTCCTCGTCGAGCTCGTCGACCGGCCGCGCGACGCCGAGCTTCCCGCGCGCCATCACCGCCACACGATCGCAGATGCCGAACAGCTCCGGCAGGTAACTCGACACCACGAGCACCGCGCGCTGGCGCTCGCCACCGCGTGCGAGCTCGTCGAGCAGCCGGTAGATCTCGGCCTTGGCCGCGACATCGACGCCGCGTGTCGGCTCGTCGACGAGCAGGATGTCGCAATCCGCCGCGAGCAGGCGCGCCAGCGCGACCTTCTGCTGGTTGCCGCCCGAGAGCTTGCCCACCGCCTGCCCCGGCCCCGCGCACTTCACGCCGAGGCGCTCGATCCACTCGCGCGCCGAGCCTTCGAGCCGCGCGCCCGGCAACCAGCCGCCGCGTGCGATGCGCCCGAGGTGGGGGAGAGCCAGGTTCTCCGCGATGCTGCGCCCGAGCGCGAGCCCTTCGCCCTTGCGGTCCTCGCTCGCGAAGCCGACGCCCTGCGCCCAGCGTTCGTGCGGAGCGCGTGCGCCGTCGAGCGCGAGCACCCGCAGCTTGCCCGACTTCACCTCGGCGAGCCCGAACAGCGCGCGCAGCAGTTCCGTGCGCCCGGCGCCGACGAGTCCCGCGAGCCCGAGCACCTCTCCGCGCCGCAGCTCCAGCGTCGCGCTCAGCGGCAACTTCGTTCCCGCGAGCGCCTCGACACGCGCCACGACCTCACCCGGCGTCGCCTCCGAGCGCGGGTAGAGCTCGTTCACCTCGCGCCCGACCATCGCCGCGACGAGCTTCGCCGCCGACAGCTCCGCGCGCTCGAACGTCGCGACGCTGCGCCCGTCGCGGAGCACGACCGCGCGGTCGGCGAGCGCGAGCACCTCCTCGAGCGCGTGCGAGATGTACACGATCGCCGTGCCGCGCTGCCGCAGCGTGCGCAGCAGCTCGAACAGGCGCGCGACGTCCTCCTTGCCGAGGCTCGAGGTCGGCTCGTCGAGCACGAGCACACGCGCCTCGAGCGCCACCGCACGCGCGATCTCGACCAGCTGCCGCTCGCCCTGCCCAAGCTTCGCGACCGGCCGATCGGGATCGAGCTCGGGATGCCCGACGCGGGCGAGCGCTTCCCGCGCGCGCCGCCGCAGCTCCTTCCCATCGAGCAGCAACCCGCGCCTTGGTTCGTTGCCGAGGCTCACGTTCTCGGCCACCGTCAGGTGCGGCGCGAGCGAGAGCTCCTGATGGATCATCGCCACGCCCGCCCGCCGCGCCTGCGCCGGCCCGGCGGGCTGGTAGGGCGCGCCGTCGAGCTCCATCGCACCCGCATCGGCCCGGATCGCGCCCGCGAGCACCTTCATCAGGGTCGACTTGCCCGCGCCGTTCTCGCCGACCAGCGCGAGCACCTCGCCCGCGCGCGCCTCCAGCTCGACACCTCCCAACGCCACGGTCGCCCCGTAGCGCTTCTCGATGCCTCGCATGGCCAGCCGGACCGTCACGGGGCGGGAGCCTAGCAGCCCGCGCTCCGGGTCCCTCGCCCGTCGCCCTTGCCGGGCGTGTTTCAAGTTTGAATGCCGCCGAGCCTCCGGGCCGCCTCGCGACGCCTCCCGGCGTGTCAGGCTCTCGAAAAGCCGTCTGACAAAGTCGTCATTTCACTCTCGGCACGCAGAACCTGTGTAGCGTTCTAGGAGTTCCCAAAGCCCGTCCTCGAACCTCATCGAGCGGGTGTGAGGGATCCTCGGCCAGAGTGTTGGCCGGGACCCAGTCCGACTCCCCCGTCACTCTCCATGAAGAGCCTTGCGTTGCTTCCTCTTGCGTCGCTGATCCTCGCCTCCTCGGCGATGGCTCAGGACGATGTTCTGACCCTCAACGTTCCGATCGAGAACCTCGGCACGCTCCACATGGCGTCCGGCGCGATCACCCCGCCGATCCAACTCGGCCAGGGCATGGCCGCGCTCGCGACCCCGGGCGTCATCTACAACAACAACACGCTGCCCTACGCTGTGGCGCCGTGCAACACGGTGTTCATCAACGGCATCGGCCTCGGCCAGGCGCGCATCGACGACGGCCGCATCCCGACGCGCACGTCGCCGGCCCCGAACACGGGCACGCTCGACGAGTACTACGTCTCGTCGTTCCAGATCGGCTACTGCACGACCGAGGATGACACGAGCATCGGTGGCCCCGGCGCCCGCGTCACGATCCTGTTCTGGGAGAACTACGACGGTTGCATCGACCTGACGACGGCCGGAGCGCCGACCGCCGGGTTCAACCTGACCCTGCCCGGCACGCTCACCACCGGCACCAACCGCTGCGTGACGATCAACATCAACCTCGTCGGCGGCTTCGAGTTCACCATGAAGGGTGACGCGGACGGCGCCTACAACGGCACCGCGGCGGCCGACAAGTTCGGCTGGGCCATGCAGGTCAACACGCTGACCACCGGCAAGACGGTGTCGATCATCCGCGCCGGTCAGCTCACGGGTTCGGGCGCCACCTTCGCTGGGGACGGCACCTACTACCTGAACCCGGGCATCACCCAGGGCACCGGCCTCGACAACGACAACACGTACTACCTCGCGGCCACCGCCACGACGGGCACGTGCTTCGGCGGCGCCACGACGCAGACCGCCTGCCCCCAGCAGCCCGGTCCGATCTACGGCGCCTACTACATGCAGATCTCGACGACGGACACGACCGACTGCAACGGCAACGGTCGCGCCGACGTCCGTGACATCGCGCTCGGCAGCAGCGTCGACCTGAACGCCAACGGCGTTCCGGACGAATGCGATCCCCCGCCGGCCCCGATCAACTACTGCACCGGTGGCACGACGACGAACGGCTGCGTCGCGGCGATCTCCGCCACGGCCAACCCGAGCGTCTCCTTCGCCAACGCCTGCAACATCGCGGTCGCCAACGTCGAAGGCCAGAAGTCGGGCCTGATCTTCTACTCGATCACCGGTCAGGCTGCGGCCCCCTGGAACACCTCGAGCTTCCTGTGCGTGAAGTCCCCGACCCAGCGCACCGGCACCCAGACGACCGGCGGCACCGTCGGCGCCTGTGACGGCTCGATGGCGCTCGACTGGAACGCCTACCAGACCGCCCTCCCGATGCGATCGAGATGACGTACGTCCCCTGATTGACGACGTAGGTCGCGGAACCACCTCAGCCGCGCCGCGCGAAGCGCGCGGCTTGGGGGGTCGCTCTCCGGGGACGCATTAAGCGTCCCCGGAGCTTTTCTGGCCGCAGTAGAAACAAGGCAGCGGCCAGAAAAGACGCGCTTACCTTCCGCGACCCGCCGGCTGGCAAGTCGACGAACCTCTCCGACGCGATCGAGATGACCTACGTCCCCTGATCGCTTGAGCTCGTCAGCGCGCTGCTGACGCTGCTCTCCAATTCGGGCCGGCTGCCGTTCGCGGTGGCCGGCCCGGTTCAATTCTCAGCGCGCTGGAGAGGGAACCTGGGGGGGGAGAAGAAGGGAGGGAGAGGGGAGCGGCCATCGAGGAACGAGCAGAAGGAACAGGAGACAAAAGCGTGCTTGACGACCTCGGCGCGTGGGATGAGGCTCGGGGAATGGGGAAGTTGCGGTGGGCGCTGGCGGCGGTGGTGTTGGGCGCGTGCGCGGCGACGCAGCGGGAGCAAGGGGCGGAACGGGAGGTCGAGGTCGAGACAGCGAGTGGGCGGCTGGAGATTGCGTGGGAGACGCAGGTGGAGCTGCCCAAGGGAACGCGGGGGTTCGATTCCACGCTGCTCGAGTCGCTGGGTGACGTCGATGGCGATGGCGTTCCCGATCTGGCCTTGATCGCGTGGCTGCAGTTCGTGTCGGTCTCGGTTCGGGGAGGTTGGGGGGTCGCGGCGGTCTCGGGAGCGGATGGAAGGGTGCTCACGGAGCCGGTGGCCATCCAATGGACCCCGGAGGTCGGGCACCTGTTTCCGGCCGGCACAGCACCGCTTTCGAAGCGCAGCGTCGTGACGTGGATGACCGATCAGGAGTGGATGACACGAGGGCCCGTCGGGCCCTTCGAGCGCGGACGGCTCTTCGAGCTCTCGCTCGTCGACGGTAAGCTGGACGCGGTGACCTCGCAAGAGCCGCTCGGGCTGCACTCGCGCGGGCGTGGGCAGCCGCCGGTCGTGTTCGTGAACGAGCCGGGCGCGCCGACGAGCGAGACGCGAGTGCAGGAGCTCGCGCTCGGCGCCGATGCCTCCAGGTCTGTCGAGCTGCTCGCGAAGGACGGCGATCCGGCTCGCGATGAGGTCTGGGTCGTTCACGAGAGGCGCGAGCGCTTCGAGGTCGAGCGCGCGGACGGGTCCGTCGCGACAGCGCCGTTCCGAGCCCGAGGTGGTTGGGGTGTCGCCAAGGACGCCGCGCGACTCCGTGAGCGGGACGGAGACGGGATCGCGATGCTCGTCGTGAGCAGTGGCACGACCCAGGCGGTCTTCCGCTTCCCGCTTCGGCCGGACGGTTCCGCCGAGGCACAGCGTGTGTTCGTGGAGGGGCTCGAGCGGGTCGACGAGGTTGAAGCCACCGAGGACCTGAATGCCGACGGCACCGACGAGCTGCTCGTGCGCGGGCGAGGCTCGAACGGCGAAGACATGCTGCTGCTGCTCTGCGGGCGCTCGCTGCGGCGACTGTCGGCGCTCGAGCTGCCTCCGGGCTTCGAGAGCGACGACTTCTCCGAGCACAGGCTGCACGTGGTACGCGATGCCCCGTCGCGGGCTCGAGCCTTCATCGCCGGCCCCGGCAAGAGTTCGCCCGTGATCTGCGTCACGATCACGCCGTGATCGCGAATGTGGTGTGAGGCCTTGACAGTCGGAGCAGCGCTTGTCGAAGCTCGGTCGGTGCGCGCGAAATCCTCGTCGCGTTCGATCGCAGATTTCGCTGCTCCATGTCCTCCAACCTGTCGCGCGCGTTGACGAAGAATCTGGCCTGGCTCGGAGGTTTGGCGCTGCTGCTTTCGAGCTGCGGCGGGTCCTCGTACGAGAAGGTGTACACGTATGCAGGGCCCGGTCGGGCGATCTTCGTCACGGGTCACTCCGGCTATCCGACCGTCGCGCGCTGGGAGGAGTCGCGCTGGGCGTGGCTCGACGAGGAGCACGAGCTCGACACCGGCGTGTACGCGAGATGGACGGCGCTGGGGGAGATCGATGCGGAGTTCAGCGGCCGCTACGAGGCCGGCGAGCTCGCTGAACCCTGGGCGAAGCTCGCCGAGCGCGCGGAGCTCGCGCAGACGACTCCGCCGCTGCGCTGGTCCGGGCTGCGTGATGGCAAATGGGGAGCGACCGGGGACTGGATCGCGCTCGACGCCTCCGGACGGGTCGTCTGGCTGGTGCAGTACGAGTGGGGAATGGAGGAAGGTCTCATCCTTGGCTGGCATCCGAACGGCGCGGTCCGCCTTCAGGGCGAATACCACGTCTCGGAACCGTGCGGGGAATGGAACGCGTGGTCCGAGGACGGCCGGCGCTTCACGATCGAGGAGTACAAGGAGTCCTCGACGCCAAGCGCGCCTGACAACGACCTCGACTCGGCAAGGAAGGCCTTAGCGACGCCGTTCGTTCCCATTCGCTGAGGCGTAGCCTTCCGTCACAACCAGTCCTGCCACGCCAGAAAGGAAGCACGAAAATGCCGCGGACGCCGGGGTGGATGAGGACGCTTCGAAGCATTGTCTTCTATCTTCACAACGATGATTTTCGTGGTGACGCGCCCAGCGATTTCATGTTCCGAAGCTGCTACGTCGGCCATTACCTCAGTCGTCGTCTGCGGTCCGTCGGGAGGGCGTCGGGCGTGGCGAGCTGCTTGTTCGTTCAGGGCCGCAGCACTTCGGCCGAGCCGACCCTCAAGAACGGACAGCTCATCGTGCCGGTGGAGCATGACGTCGCAAGATTCAAAGCACTCGACGACAACGGGCGGCACGAGCTCTACCTGGACATGCTCGCCCGCGCTCTGCGTTCGTGCGAAGGTCGCTTCGAATTGCCGCTTGCGACCATCGAGGCCGAAGTTTCGGCGTTCCGGCAAGGCGGATACAGGGAGGAGTGGATCCAGAAGCGACGTGGCTTCCGTACTCTCGGCATTTCTGCGTCCCTTGCGTGCACCCTGAATGCGCGGGAATTCTCATGCCGCCTTCTCGTGGAGAAGAGGCGCGCGCTCGTCCTGGATCAGGAGCTTCTCATCGCGAAGCCGGATGAGTTGATCTTTGCCCATCATGCCCGGGACCTTCAGCTCGTTGGCGATTCGCTGGTAGTCGTCGACTGGCGCGGAAGGCCCAAGTACGAACTGCCGCTCGAACGACTTTCGCAGGCCGGTGTCTCAGCCAGCAAGATCACGGACAGGCGCTGCAGCCACGTCGGAATCGAGGGCTGCAACGGTTGGATCTACTGACCTCGGCTTCCCAGCTCGCGCGACATCACTGCAGCAGCGGCGCGACGTCGGGGGACGACATGTTGTCCTTGGTGACGAGGACGGCGCCGGTGTCGACGAGCGGATCGACGGGTTCGCCGCGCTTGAGCTTGGCGAGCAGCTCGACGGAGAGGCGGCCCATCTTGCGCGGGTCCTGGACGACGATCGCGTCGAGCTTGCCGGCGGAGAGGGCGGCGACGATCGGGGGGGAGGCGTCGAAGCCGACGAAGCGCAGCTTGCCGGCGAGGCCGGCCTGCTCGAGGGCGAGCAGCATGCCCGCCGTGGTGGGCTCGTTGGAGCAGAAGACGCCTTGCGCGGCCTTGAGCTCGTCGAGCAGGTTGAGCGCGGTGGTCTTGGCCTCGCCGACGGTGGCACCGGCGAAGCGGTTGTCGACGGTGACTTCGAGACCGGCGGCGCGGGCGGCTTCGAGGAAGCCCTGCTCGCGCGCTTCGGTGCTCGCGGAGCCGACCTGGTAGCGCAGCAGCACGACCTTGCCCTTGCCGTCGAGCAGGCGCGCGAGTTCGGCTCCCGCGAGGCGCCCACCGGCCGCGTTGTCGGTGGCGACGAAGCTCGCGAAATCGACGCCCGGCTTGCCGTCGAGGTCGGAGTCGAACACGACGACGGGGATGTTGCGCGCGCGCGCCTGCGCCACGACGGGCACGAGCGCGGCGTGGTCGAGCGGGGCGAGCGCGAGCCCGTCGACGCCGTCGGCGAGGAACTGCTGCACCACGGCGATCTGCTGCGCGCGGTCGTTCTCCTGCAACGGCCCCTTCCAGAGCACCTCGACGCCGGCCGCCTCGCCGCCCTGGCGCGCGCCGGCCTCGACGGCCTTCCAGAAGACGTGCGTCGTGCCCTTGGGGACGACGGCGAAACGCGGCTTGCCCGGCGTGCCGGAGCCCGCGCTGGGGGCTTCGCCGCCGGAGCAGGCGGTGGTGACGGCGAGGCAGGTTGCGACGGCGAGAGAGAGCCAGCGAAAGTTCATGGGCGTGTCCTCGCACGCATGCTCCGAGACCGCCCGGTTCTTTTCAATTGCGAGGATTCGCGTTGGCCTGTGAAATATCGCGGACCGAGGCCCCCCCAAAGACCCTGACCATGAACCCGACCCCGAAGACACCCGACATGGCCCCGGTGCAGGACAAGAGTCGTTACCGCGCTCCCGCCCTCGAGAAGGGACTCGACATCCTCGAGCTCCTCGCGAACCGTCCCGACGGCCTCTCGCAGTCCGAGATCGCCCGCTCGCTCGGCCGGACCGTCGGCGAGATCTTCCGCATGCTCAACTGCCTGGTCGAGCGCGGCTTCCTGTCGATCCAGCGGCCCAGCGACCGCTACATCCTGACGCTGAAGCTGTTCGAGCTCGCCCACCGCCATCCGCCGATGGACCGGCTGCTCGCGAGCGCCTTCCCGGTGATGCAGGAGCTCGCGCACACCGCCGAGCAGTCCTGCCACCTCGTGCTCGTCGAAGGCGGCCACGGCGTGGTCGTCGCGCAGATCGACAACCCCGGCCACATCGGCTTCGCCGTGCGCGTCGGCTCGGTGATCAACCTCGCCAACTCGGCCTCGGGCCGCGTGCTGCTCGCGTTCCAGACCAGCGAGGACCGCCAGCGCATCCTGTCGCGCGCCGACAACGCCACGACGCCCGCCGACAGCGTGACGCTCGCGCGCGAGCTCGACGCGCTGCGCACGCGCGGCCACGAGGAGCGCGCCAGCTCGCGCATCCGCGGCATCGTCGACATCTCGTTCCCCGTGTTCGACCACCGCGGTTCCGCCGCGGCGGCGCTGACCGTGCCGTTCATCGAGCGGCTCGATTCGGCGGAGAAGAGCACGGTCGAGCGCACGCGCGCGCTGGTCCAGTCCGCCGCCGCGACGCTGACGGCCTCGCTCGGCGGTCGCGTCGGTCCGATCGCGGTGTGACCCGTGGACGTGCGCGAGCTGCGCCAGCGCTGGGAGTCGCCCTCGGCTCCGCGCCCGATCGTCGGCATCGGCGCGGGCGGCATCGTCGGCGACGCGCACCTGCCGGCCTATGCGCTCGGGCGCCTGCCGGTCGCGGGCCTGTACGACCCTGACGTCGCGCGCGCGCGCGCACTGGCGCAGAAATTCGGGCTGCCGAGAGTGTTCGAGCGGCTCGAGGACGCGCTCGCGGTCGACGGAGCGATCTTCGACGTCGCCGTGCCGCCCGCGGCGTTGCCGCAGGTGGTGGAGCAACTCCCGCGCGGCTCGTTCGCGTTGCTGCAGAAGCCCATGGGGCGCGATCTCGCCGAAGCGACGCGCATTCTCGCGACCTGTCGCGAGCGGCGCATCGTCGCGGGCGTCAACCTGCAGCTGCGCTACAGCCCCGCGATGCTCGCGCTTGCCGACGCGCTCGCGCGCGGCTGGCTGGGGCGCGCGGTCGAGCTCGAGGTGAACGTGCAGTGCCACATGCCGTGGCAGTTGTGGCCGTTCCTCGCCGGCCTCGAGCGCATGGAGCTGCCGCTGCACTCGATCCACTACCTCGACACGATCCGCGGGCTGCTCGGCGAGCCGACGCGCGTGCAGGGGCGCACGGTGAAGCATCCCGACGCGCCGAAGCTCGCGAGCTCGCGCACGACGGCGATCCTCGACTATGGCGACGACGTGCGTTGCGCGCTCAGCGTGAACCACCACCACGACCACGGGCCGCGCCACCAGCGCTCGGAGCTGCGGCTCGAAGGCACGCGTGGCGCAGCGGTCGTCGTGATGGGCGTCAACCTCGACTATCCACGCGGGCGGCCGGATTCGCTCGAGATCGCGCTCGAGGGCGAGGACTGGCGCGAGGTGCCGCTCGTCGGCAACTGGTTCCCGCACGCGTTCCTCGGAGTGATGAACCACCTGCAGCGCTTCGCCTGTGGAGAGGACCGCGAGCTTGCGTGTTCGGTCGAGAGCGCGTGGCGCACGATGGGCGTGATCGAGGCCTTGTACGAGGCCGATGCGGCGCGCGGCGTCGCCGTACCGGAGCTTCCCGCGTGACGCCGCGCATCGACGCGCACCAGCACTTCTGGAAGCTCGAGCGCGGCGACTACCGCTGGCTCGGGCCGGAGCTCGCGCCGCTGTACCGCGACTTCGGGCCGCAGGATCTCGCGCCGCTGCGCGCGCGCCACCGCATCGACGGCAGCGTCGCCGTGCAGGCCGCCGACACGGTCGCGGAAACCGAGTTCCTGCTCGGGCTCGCGGAGCGCGACGCGAGCGTGCTCGGTGTCGTCGGCTGGGTCGACCTCGAGGCGCACGATGCGCCCGACACGCTGGCGCGGCTCGCGCAGCATCCCAAGCTCGTCGGCATTCGTCCGATGCTGCAGGACCTGCCCGACGAGCGCTGGATCCTGCGCGAGAGCGTCGCACCCGCGCTGCGTGCGCTGGCCGAGCTCGACCTCGCCTTCGACGCGCTCGTCAAGCCGCGGCACCTCCCACACCTCGTCACGCTCGTCGAGCGCCATCCCGACCTGAGCATCGGGCAACACAAGTTCGCCGAGTGCGGTGCCATCTACTGGCACATGGTCGAC
>JAPLOE010000202.1 GCA_026692705.1 Planctomycetota bacterium | reverse complement strand
GCGCCCGTCAGGTCGTGGTGGAACGTCGAGACCACCGCTCCCAGGCGCACGTCGGCGGGGAGGCGGTCGGAGGACGGGGTCGGCGGGGCGTTGCGGGCCATGGCAGAGTGAAAGAGCGGCCGCGGGGGCCGGGGTCAGGCGAGCCTGAAGGGCCAAAGAGTCTAATGCCGGGGCTATGCCGGACAAGCTCCGGAAGGCAAGCTACCTCCCGACCCCGTTCCGGAGCCCCCCGCATGCCGTTGTCGACCGAGCTGAAGGAGACCCTGACCCTGATCCTCGCCGGGGGCCAAGGTGAGCGCCTGCGCCCGCTGACCGACCGCCGCGCCAAGCCCGCGGTGCCGTTTGGCGGCTCCTACCGGATCATCGACTTCACGCTCTCCAACTGCATCCACTCCGGGTTGCGGCGCATCTTCCTGCTCACGCAGTACAAGGCGCGCTCGCTGGAAGAGCACATCCGCTTCGGCTGGAACTTCCTCCCGCGCCGCCTCGAGCAGTTCATCTCGACGCGCCCGCCGCACCACCAGGGCAAGGGCCTGTGGTACCAGGGCACCGCCGACGCGATCTTCCAGAACCTCGACACGATCGAGGAGGAGCGCCCGCGGCACGTGCTGATCCTCGCCGGCGATCACATCTACAAGATGGATTACAGCCGCATGCTGCGCGAGCACCTGATCCATCGCGCGGCGCTCACGATCGGTGCCGTGCGCATTCCGGCGAGCGAGGCGCACCAGTTCGGCATCCTGCAGGTCGACGAGCGCGGCCGCGTGACGAGCTTCGTCGAGAAGCCCAAGGCGAACGCGCCGGAGTTGCCGGGCCAGCCGGGCTTTTGCCTCGCGTCGATGGGCATCTACGTGTTCGAGACCGACGAGCTCACGCGGCGCCTCAAGGCCGACGGCGAAGACGCGGGCTCGAGCCACGACTTCGGCAAGGACATCATCCCCAAGATGATCCGCGAGGTCCCGGTCTACGCGCACAACTACATCGATCGCGACGGCGGCGAGCAGCCCTACTGGCGCGACGTCGGCACGATCGACGCGCTGTTCGAGGCCAACATGGACCTGCTCTCGGTCGCGCCGAAGCTCAACCTCTACGACCTCGACTGGCCGATCTACTCGCTGTGGCACGCCGACCCGCCGGCGAAGACCGTGCTCGACGAGAACGGCCGCCGCTCGGAAGTCACCAACTCGCTGCTCTGCCCCGGCGTCGTCGTCTCCGGCGGCAAGGTGCGGCGCTCGATCCTCGGCAACCGCGCCTACGTCGACGAGCACGCGCTCGTCGAGGACTCGATCCTGTTCGGCGGCGTCGTCATCGGCAAGGGCGCCAAGGTCAAGCGCGCGATCCTCGACAAGTGGGTCAAGGTGCCCGACGGCTACGAGATCGGCTACGACCACGAGAAGGACAAGAAGCTCTTCACCGTCACCGAATCCGGCATCACCGTCGTCCCCGCCGGCTACGACTTCGGCGCCAGCCCCAGCTCCGCCGACCAGACGCCGGAGCCTTACAGCTCCTGGAACTGAGCGCGGCGGACGCGAGACGTCCCGCGAACCCGTGCGGAAACACCGGCGTGAGCCGGGGTAGGGAGCTTCATGACGAACGCGCTGTCGATGGTGGCGGGTGCCTTGCTGATGGGCTCTGGCGTCTGGCTCGGGCAGGTGACGCAGGCGAGGCCGAGGCCTGAGCCCGTGGTCTCCGCACAGCGCTTCGTGCTGACGGATGCAAGCGGTGCCGAGCTCGGAAGCTGGGGCGTCGGAGCGGACGGCATCGTCGAACTGCGCGTGGGAGCCGCAGGCGCCCGGCACTTGCTCCTGAAGGGCGCGCCGGAGACGGCGAAGCACGGTGGCTTTGCGAGCCTCGACTTGCTCGAGGCGAATGGCTCGCCCCTGCTCTCGCTGGAAACCTACGGCAACTCCCACCACGGCACGCGCGCCGCCGTGCTGCTGTACGGCGGTGGCGACGACTCTCCGCTCGTCTCGCTCAGTACGGTCGAGACGTTCGGCACTGGACCGTCCCTGTCGTTCTGGAGTGGCCACGACCGCATCCTCTCGACAGGACTCGGCATGGAGGGAAACGACCCCTATATCCACCTCCTGTCCCCGGAGGTCGGAACGAACAAGTACTCGAGCTTCCGGCTCTGGGGCACGCCCAAGGACGGCATGCGCGCGGTGATGCGCGGGGCCGAAGGCGGATTCGTGGAGCTCTCGAGCTTCAAGGGGACCGCCGAGCTGTCCATCGAGGACGTCGAGAAGGTCCGCCGCGCCAAGCTGCCCTGACGGGAGCGCGCGGGGAAGAACGGCGAGCGGCGGGCGTCCGTCGGGAGGGACCGGCGAGGCGGCGGATGGAAGCGAGACTCTCGTGGAAGGCAAAGCTCGGCATCGTCGTGCTCTCGCTCGCCTGCGGTGCGTTGATCGGGCGCGCGATGCTGGCGTACCAAGGGCGTGACCCGCAGGTCGTGCTGTGCGGTGTCGAGCTGCAGGGTTTCCTCAGCGAGAGAGAGGGTGTCCGGCAGGCAATCTTGCGGGAGGACCCCGAGTTGCTCGAGCAGCTCGAGCGCCTGATCGCCGCACGCTCGGGCCGCTGGCGGGCCGATTGGGTTGCATTCGGGCCTTGGGTCACCGTGAGCGGACCGAAGTTCGAGCTGAGATTTCAGCAGGGACGCCTGCAGGCCGCCGTGAGAGAGTCTGGGAACGCGGGGCGCCTCGTGTCCGCAGAGCTCGATCCCGAGGAGTTCGAGCATTTCCGCGCGTGGCTCGACCGAGAGCTTCCGGTCGCGAAAGCCGGTCGCTGAGAGCCGCGAACGGCGTCTTCAGGGTATGTGCCGATCGTGAGGCACCGGCCCTGCGCCTAGGTTGCGGTCACGAACGTGCGGGAACTCCCGAGGCTGCGGTGGCTCGCGCCGGCCGGAGTGGCGGGGGCTCGTCCTCGTTCGCCGCTACGAAATTTCAGGCGGTCACTTCGGTGGCCCAACAAGGGATGCGTCATGCAGGAAACCAGCAGTCTGGTCGCGGAGAAGTACGGTGTGGTCCTCGCCTCGAAGGTCATCGGCGAGGCCGTCATCAACCGGCAGAACGAGAACCTCGGCAAGATCCACGAGCTCGTGTTCGACGCCAAGCAGGGTCGCCTCGCGTACGCGGTGCTCTCGTTCGGCGGCTTCCTCGGCGTGGGCAACAAGCTCTTCGCGCTGCCCTGGGCCTCGCTCCAGTTCTCGGCCACCGAGAACAAGCTGATCCTCGACGTCGACAAGGAGAAGCTCAAGCTCGCCCCGGGCTTCGACGGCTCCGCCAAGTGGCCGGACTTCGCCGACCGCACCTGGGGCACGAGCATCCACACCTACTACGGCCAGTCGCCGTACTGGAACGTCTGAAAACTCGCGAGCCGGGGCAGCGACCGTCCTTCCCGACGGTCGCGCGCCTCGGCTCGTTGTTTGCTTGGCTCGTTGTCGCATCCGGCGGCGAGCCTGGTGCGCTGTGAAATCGCCGCTGCAGCGCGTGAAACGGCTCGGCGTGGCGTGAAGCGCGCCTGAAGCTCGCTACTCGAACTTGGCGGCGTTGCGCACGCAGGCGCGCAGCCAGCGGTGCGCCGCATCCGAGTCGAGGCGCGGGTGCCAGAGCATCGAGACGCGCATCCCGGGGAGCGTGACGGGGAGCGGGAACGTGTGCAGGCCTTCGAGCAGGTTGCCGCTGTGCCGCAGCGGGACCGTCGCGAGCAGGTCGGAGCGGCGCGCGAGGGCGAGGGCCGTGCTGAAGCCGCCGACGATCACCGGCAGTTGGCGCGTGAGGGCCAACGTGGCGAGCGCAGCGTCGATCGGGCCGCGCTCGAGCATCCGGCGCGAAATGCCGATGTGCTCGGCCGCTGCGTAACGCGCCGCAGTCACGGTGCCGCGCGAGAGCGCATGGCCGGCGCGAACGGCGCAGACGAGCTGGTCCTCGAACAACGCTTGCGAACGCAGCTCAGGCCACGTGTCGTCTTCGATGACGCCCGTCTCGAGATCGACAGTGCCGTCGCGCAGCGGACCGCTGTCCTTGTCGAGCTTCGGCAGGAAACGCAACTGCACGCCCGGTGCGTCGCGCGCGACCTCCGCGAGCAGCGCTGGCCCGAAATTCTCGACGAAACCTTCGCTCGTGCGCAGCGCGAACGTGCGCACGAGGCGCTTGAGTTCGAGGGGTTCCGTCGGACTCAGGACGGTCTCGACCTCGAGCACGAGGCGCGCGACCTGCTCACGCAATTCCTGCGCGCGCGGCGAGGGCACGAGCACGCGCCCGGCCTGCACGAGCAGCGGATCGCGCGTCGTCTTGCGCAAGCGCGCGAGCGCGCGGCTCATGGCCGACGGGCTGAGCCTCAGCTTCTTCGCCGCGCGCGCCACGCTTTGCTCGCGGAGCAGCACGTCGAGCACGACGAGCAGGTTCAGGTCGGGGTGCGCCATGCGGCGCGAGTATAGGCGCACGAGGCAGCGCGTTTCGTGCACGGCTCGCGTGCATGTGGCGCGCCTTCCGCAGCGTCGACGCGGGCCTAGCCTGCGTTCGATGAATCAAATCCGACAAGTGAATTCCCGCGTCGCCACCGACGCCAACCTCCGGGGCAGGGCCGCGCCTTGGGCGCTCGCGAGCCTCGCCCTGGCCACGATTTCCGCCGCGCTCGGCACGAGCCTCGCCAATGTCGCCCTGCCGGCGCTGGCCGAGCGTTTCGACGCGACGTTCGCCTCCGTGCAGTGGATCGTGATCGTGTACCTGCTCGCGAGCACGGCCGCGATCCTGCTCGCCGGCCGCCTCGGCGATCTGCTCGGCGCACGCCGCCTGTTGCTCGCCGGCCTTGCCACGTTCGCGCTGGCTTCGCTCGCGGCGGCGCTGGCCCCCACGCTGGGCTTCCTGATCGTCGCGCGGGCGGTGCAAGGGGCCTCGGCCGCGGTGCTGATGGCCCTGAGCCTCGCGCTCGCACGCTCTGCGGTCGCGAAGGAACGCATGGGAGCGGCGATGGGGCTGCTCGGCACGATGTCCGCGCTCGGCACGGCGCTCGGCCCTTCGCTCGGAGGAGCGCTGGTCTCCTCCCTCGGCTGGCGCGCGGTGTTTCTCGCGAACGTTCCGCTCGCGCTGGCGTCGTTCGCGATCGGGGCGCGTGCGCTCGAGCGCGAGCGTGTCCAGCGCATCGAATCGATCGCTGCGAAGCTCGATCTCCCCGGAGCGTTGTTGCTGGCGGCGACGCTCGTGGCCTTCGCGCTCTCGACGACCCTCGGGCGCATTGCGCCCGGACCGTGGGCGACGCTTGCGGCCGTGCTCGCGGCACTCGGAGCCGTCGCGTTCGTCCTGATCGAGCGTCGCAGCAGCGCTCCGCTCGTGTCCTTCGCGCTGCTGAAGTCGGGCGGCCTTGGCGGCGCGCTCGCCAGCAACGGCGCCGTGTCCGCCGTGGTGATGGCGACGCTCGTGGTCGGACCGTTCCACCTCGTGCGTGCGCTCGGAGCCGACGCGGCGACGGCCGGGCTGGTGATGGCGACGGGGCCGCTGGTTTCGGCGCTGGTCGGAATTCCTGCGGGAAAATGGGTCGATTCCGCCGGAAGCCGGCGCGTGACGCTCGTCGGCCTGTACGTGCTCTTGGCAGGCGCGATCTTGCTCGCGACTTTTGCCACGAGCGTTTCGCTGGTCGCCTACGGAGCGCCGCTCGCGGTGCTCACGGCCGGTTACGCGCTGTTCCAGGCCGCCAACAACACCGCGGTGATGGCCGAGGTCCCGAGCGAGCGGCGGGGCGTCGTGTCGGGGCTGCTGAGCCTCTCGCGGAATCTCGGGCTGATGAGCGGTGCGACGGTGCTGGGCGCGGTGTTCGCCGCAGCCAGTGGAGCGGGCGATGTCGCGCAAGCGGCTCCCGAAGCCGTGGCCGTCGCGACGCGCTTCACGTTTGCGCTCGCCGCGACGTTGCTCGGATTTGTGCTCGCGCAGGCCCATTTTGGCCGGGGAGTGCGCTTATGATGCGGCGTTTCCTCGCCAACGCAGTCTTGCTGCTTGCGAGCCTCGTGGCGCTGTCGCGCGCGCCACTGGCGCAGACACGACCGGAACCGCTCAGTCCGTACCCGCCGCTGGCTACGGGTTGGGGCCCGAGCTTCGTGGGCGGGCTGTCGCAGAGTCGCTGGGCCGAAAACTGGTCGAGCGCGCGCGAGCGCGGCGCGGTGCCGGCGGGCAAGGCGCTCGAACTCGGCGGCGGCGCGACCTTGAGTCTCTCGGCCGAAACTCGCCTGCGTGCCAACCTGTACGACAACGCGCGCCTGCAGTCCGGAGCGGACAGTTCGGAGACCTTGTGGCGTGGAGTGCTCGGGGCCGAGCTGCGGTTCGACGAGCGCACGCGCGTGTTTGCGGAGCTCGCGAGCGGCAGCGCGCTCGACGGACCGGGACCGTACGGCGCGAACTTCGCGAACGATGTCGCGCTGAATCAGGCCTTTTTCGAGCTCTCGGCGCGCGACGGGGACACGCTCCTCGGCGCCATGCTCGGACGGCAAGAATTCGCGGACGGCCCGCGGCAGCTGATGAGCGTGAGCGACGGCCCGAACCTGCATCGCACGTGGAATGGCGTGCGCCTGTACGCCCACGGCCGGCACGCGCGTGCGGGCGCGTTCGGGTTTTGCGCGACGCGGCTCGGCGAGCACGGTGTCGACAGGTGCGTGGTCACGCTGCAGCACCAGGCGAGCGTGGTTCTCAAGTACTTCGGAGCCGATCGCATCGAGGGAATGGGACTGAGGTTCCTCACCGAGCCACGGCCGCTCGGGACCGCGGGCAGCGTCAG
>JAPLOE010000201.1 GCA_026692705.1 Planctomycetota bacterium | reverse complement strand
CCCGCATCCCCGCGCGGCCAGCTCACGTCGCCGCGACGCATCGACGCCAGCGTCGGAGCGAAACGCTCGCCGTAGGGCTTCTTGGAGTACTTCTCCGCCGGCGTGACGATCAGGCCCAGCGCACCGCGCTCGAGCAGGTCCTTCTCGACGTCGCCGAACAGCTTGCCTTCATCGAGCGCGAGCACCCACTTGCCGGCCACCTCGAGCTTCTCGATCGCGCGCTTGTCGCACTCGCCCGCGAACAGCACCTCGCCGTCGAGCAGCAGGTCCACCGGCGTGCCCGGCGTGAACCAGTAGTCGCCGCCGAACGTGTACTCGACTTCACTCGCGCCGCCCTTGATGCGCAGCCACGTGTCGCTCTCCTTCACGCGCGGCGACACAAGCGGATATTCGAAGAAGTAGCCCGTCGGCGCACCGGGAGCGATGCCCAGGCGCTCGAGCCGCGAGCGGATGAAACGCGCGGCGATGCGCTGACCCGGGCTGACCGTGTCGCGCCCGCCGAGCTCGTCCGACGCGAGGAAGAAGATGTCGGCCTTGATCTCCTCGACCGAGATCGTGTCGAGCGCCGCCTCCAGCGTGCCCCGCGCCGCGGGCTCGCCTCCGCTGGCCTGCGCGCACAGCGACAGCAGGCCAATGCCCAGGGAGAGCGCCACCGACTTCAGGATCGTCGTCTTCATGCTGCTGCTTCCGCGCGGGCCTGGGGGTAGAGGGCCTGCTTGACGCGGTCGGCGCATCCTAGCGTCGGTTCTCGCGGGGCCGCGACGCTCACTCAGGTCTCACACGCGGCCGGAGCCGAGAGAAGAGAGAGGGAACCCGTAGGGGGAGCGGAAGGAGGGAGCAGGGAGGGAGAGAAGAGACGAGTCAGGGGATAGGGAAGAGCGTGCGGCCACGCGCTTCGTTGCGGCACTGGCGGCGAGCGTTCGCCTCCGGGGCCGCCTCCTTTCCGGCTCGGGCTTCCCTCCCCCAACGGGTTCCCTTCCGAAACTTCGGGCGGCTAAGCGCTGGTGACGACGCCGCCGGTCTTCTGCGCTTCGAGGAACGCAGCCCGTGCGCGCGAGAACAGATCCTCGCGGCGCGTGATCTTCGGATGCGGCATCGAGGAAATGCCGACCGCGATCGAGAGCGGATCCCCGACGAGGTCGCGCAAGCCCTGCTGGCGCGCGGCGTCCTGCACGCGCTTGGCCATGATCTGCGCGCCGTCGGGGCCCGTCGAAGGCAGGAAGAACAGGAAGCTCGACACGTCGAAGCGCCCGAGCACGTCGGTGTCGCGCGAGGCCGAGAGGAAGATGCCGGCGAGCTCGCGCAGCACGCCTTCGCTGCATTCGGCCTCGAAACCGAGCATCACGCACGACAGCGGCATGCCGAAGCGCTGCGCGCGCTTGAACTCCTCGTCGAGCTTGTAGTTGAGGAAGGCGAAGTTGAAGAGCTGCGTCTCGGGATCGACGAGCACGTTGACGACGTGCTGGTCGACGGAACCCGACAGGTCGCGCAGCAGCGCGTCGGGGAAGGCCTTGTCCTTCTCGGTGCCGCGTCCAGCCTGCGGCAGCGCGGGCGCGGTGCGTTCGGTCGCGCCGAGCAACTTGCGCAAGTCGGCGGCGCTCACCGGGCGCGCGACGGTGCCGGTCGCACCGCAGAAGTGCGCGATGCCCTCGGCCATGCGGTTGTCCTTCTCGACCACGATGTACGTGCGGCAGCGAGTCTTGCCGACCAGCTGGCGGCAGGCCTCGTACACGTTGGCGCTCGTCATGCGCCCGTCGAGCAGGATCACGTCGCCGGCGACCGGCGGCTTGGAGAGCAGCTCCTGATGCTGGCGCACCCACGCGAACTCGAAGCCCGCGAGCCCGCTCGAAGCGGCCTTGATCGCCGAAGCCAAGGACTCGTCGCCCGAGACCAGCCGCACCGTACGCAGTCCGTCGCCCATGGAAATGCTCCTTCTCCGGGCAACCTTAGCGGCTCGGAGGGTCGACTTGAAGCATCCCGGCGCTCCGGGGCTCTCCCGCACCCTCCCGGGTGCGAAGGAACTTCACTCCGCCATCCACTCGGCGGGCATGTCGTAGTTGGCGTAGACGTTCTGGACGTCGTCGTTGTCCTCGAGCGTCTCGATCAGCTTGAGGATCTTGCGCGCGACCTCGCGGTCGGTCACCGCGACGCGGTTCTGCGGCACGTAGGCGAGCTCGGCCTGCACGGCCTTGACCCCGAGCTTCTCCAGCGCCGCCTTC
>JAPLOE010000200.1 GCA_026692705.1 Planctomycetota bacterium | reverse complement strand
CGCGCTGATGGCGGCGAACGCGTACCTGTGCCTGTCGTCGCTCGGGTTTCTCGACTGAGGCGCTCGAACGGACGTCGGCTCAGCGCATCCAGCGCGCCAGCGGCTCGCGCAGCGCGGTGGCCCAGCGTGAGTAGCCGTCCGAGCTGAGGTGCAGCAAGTCGGGCATCACCGAGGTCGACAGCGTGCCCTTGTCGTCGGTGAAAGCGGACGCGAGGTCGAGCCACTCCGCACCGTGGGCCGCGGCGATCGCGGGCAGCCGCGCGTTGACGGCGGTGTTGTTCGCACGCAGCGGATCCGTGACGGTCTCGCCGCACGGGAAGATCGCGAGCAGCGCGAGCTTGGCTTGCGGAAAGCGCGCGGAGAGCTGGGTCAGGATCCTGTCGATGCCCGTCGCGATGTCGACGGGCCTGTCCATGCGGTGCCCGGTGTTGTTGGTGCCGATCATGATCACGATCAGCTTGGGGCGCAGGTGGTCGTAAGCGCCCGTCGCGAGGCGCCACAGGACGTGCTCGGTGCGATCTCCGCTGACGCCGAGATTGAGCGGGTGGTAGCGCCCGAACTCGGCATTCCACAGCGCGGGCTCCGACTCCCAGCCTTGCGTAATCGAGTCGCCGAAGAAGACGAGCTGCGCATCGCTCGCCTGCGCGGCGCGTTCGGCCAGCATCACGTTGCGTTCGTGCATGCCGTCGTTCTCGATCGGCAGGACGGTCAGGAGAGGCGACGTCTCGCCCGTGGAGCGACAGGCGCCGAGGACAAGGAGGGAGCTCGCGACAAGGAACAGGAGGGCGGTGCGCATCGGGGGGGCTCTCGTGCGGGACGTCGGGTGGCGAAGGAATAGCATCTGCCGACGGAACTTGCGCCGCGTTGCAGGCCGGTTCTCGGCGGAACCTGCCACGGGCGCGCACGGGGCTCGCGAAAGAGCGCAAGAACGTCGGTTCGCGCGAGAAAGCGGGGCCCGAGCGCCGCTAACTTCTCGCGCCGGCCCTGTAGTGGCCTGTCTCCCCTGCCCAAGGTGCTTTCCCGATGAATCGAAACGTGGTGTTGGCGGCGTGGCTCGTGGTGTGCGCAAGTGCGAGCGCGCTGGCGTGGTCGGAACCGGTGCACGCTCCGCGCGAGCAGCCGAAGGCGAACGTGGTGGACAAGGACAGCGAGCTCGCGGCGGCGATCGATGCGCTCGCGGCGAAGTACCTCGCGATGCCGGGCGGCGTCGGGCTGTCGGTGGCGGTGGCGCGCGGCGACCGGATGCTCGTCGAGCGCGGGTACGGGCTGGCGGACGCAGAGTTCGACGTGCCGGCGAACGCGCAGACGTGCTTCCGCATCGGCTCGGTGACGAAGCAGTTCACGGCGGCGCTGGTGCTGCGCTGCGTCGAGCAGGGCAAGCTCTCGCTCGACGACGACCTGTCGAAGTTCGTGCCCTCGTTCCCGCTGCAGGGCCGCAAGGTCACGATCCGCGAGCTGCTCAACCACACGTCGGGCATCGTCAGCTACACCGATCTCGACGCGGAATGGCACTCGAAGTGGCCGCTCGAGCTCACGCACGAGGAGTTGCTCGCGCTCGTCAAGGACAAGCCCTTCGTGTTCGAGCCGGGCACGAAGTGGGCCTACAACAACACGGGTTACTACCTGCTCGGCATGGTGCTCGAGAGCGTGCGCGGCAAACCCTACGCGGAGATCGTGCGCGAAGAGATCGCGACGCCGCTCGGCCTCGGCCGCACGCGCTACGACTCGAACGTCGAGCTGATCAAGAACCGCGCGCAGGGTTACTCCTTCGACGGCGGCAAGCTCGCCAACGACCAGATTCTCGGCATGAACCAGCCCGGCGCCGCGGGTGCGCTGGTCTCGACCGCGGGCGAGCTCGTGCGCTGGCAGCAAGCGCTCGCGCACGGCAAGGTCGTGAGCGCGGATTCGTACGCGAAGATGACGACACCGACGGTGCTGCCCGATGGCTCGGACACGGGCTACGGCTTCGGGCTCGGCGTCGACAACCTCGACGGCGTGAAGCGCGTGCAGCACGGCGGCGGCATCTTCGGCTTCAACTCGATGCTGGCCTGGTTCCCCGACTCCGACCTGCACGTCGCGGTGATCAGCAACGGCGAGCCGCTCAACTCCGGCCGCCTCGCCGACGAGATCGCGCGCCTCGTGCTCGACATCAAGGTGGCCGAGCTGCTCGACCTTCCGATCGCGCCCGAGCGCCTTCAGCAGCTCGCGGGCCGCTTCAAGATCGAGCTGATCGAGCTCAGCGCAACCGTCACGGCGCGCGACGGCAAGCTCTTCCTCCAGGGCGACGGCCAGGGCGAGTTCCGGCTGCAGCACCAGGGTGGCGACGTGTTCCGCGCGGCCTTCGACGAGACGCTGCGCGTCGAGTTCGCCGCCGACGGGAAGAGCTTCACGCTGCGTCAGGGCTCGGGCACGTTCCCCGCACGCCGCGTCGAGTGAGCCCAAGATTGGCGCGGGCCGCCCCGGAATTCCCGGAGCGGCCCGCGCCGTGCATTCAGGCGAAGCGCGACTACTTCTTCGCGGTGCGCGCGGCTTCGACCTTGGCCCACATCTCGTCGGGGCTCTTGGCGATGGCCTTCTTGCAGCCACCGCAGCACAGGCGGAAGTAGCGGTTGCCGTACAGGAAGTCGACCGGCTCCATGTCCTTGCTCGCGCCGATTTCCTCGTCGGTGACGACGCAGGTCTTGAGCGGGTACGTGGCCTTCTGCGCGGCGATGTAGGCCTCGTCGAGCTTCTTCATCGTCGGCGCCGGATCCTTGGCGATCGCAGCCGCGCACTTCTTGCAGCACACGCGCACGAGGCGCGTGCCGACGACGGTGTCGACCGATTCAGCCGTGAGCTTCTCGCCGCTGATCACGCAGGTGTCGAGCGGGTAGCTCTTCTTCTGCTGCTCGATCGCGGCGGCCTCGACCTTGGCGCGGATCGCGGCCGCGTCCTTCGCCGCCGGCGCGACGCAGTTGTCGCAGCACACGCGCACGAGGTGTCCGTCGACGACGGTGTCGACGGCGG
>JAPLOE010000199.1 GCA_026692705.1 Planctomycetota bacterium | reverse complement strand
ATCGAGCTGATGGTCAGCGGCCGCACGTTCGACTACGACGAGGCGCAGCAGCTCGGGATCGTGACCGAGGTGCGCGAGGCGGCGGATGATGCGGCGTTCCTCGAGCTCGTGCTCGCGCACGCGAAGACCTTCACGACGCCGGAGCGCGCGGCGCTGAGCGTCGGGCACATCAAGGCGGCGGTGCACGGTGGGGTCGACCTGTCGCTCGATGCGGGGCTCGCGCTCGAACGCGAGCTGCAGGCCAAGCTGTTCGCTTCCGCGGACGCGAAGGAAGGCATCGCGGCCTACGTCGAGAAGCGCAAGGCGCAGTTCAAGGGAGCCTGAGAGCGATGCAGGCGCTGCGCATTCACGCCCACGGTGGGCCCGAGGTCTTGGTTGTCGAGGACATCCCGCGTCCGGAGCCGAAGGCGGGGGAAGTGCTCGTGCGCGTGCTCGCGGCTTCGATCAACCACCTCGACCTGTGGGTGCGTCGCGGAATGCCGGGTTTTCCCGTGCCTTTCCCGCGCATTCTGGGGTGCGACGGCACGGGCGAGATCGCGGCGCTCGGCGCTGGCGTGAGCGGACTCGCGGTCGGCCAGAAGGTCGTACTCGAGCCCGGCTTCTCGTCGGGTGAATCGGCCGAGGACAAGGCGGGGCTCGACCACCTGTCGGCCGACTACGGCATTCGCGGTGAACACGGCGACGGCTTCGATGCGGAGTACGTCACGCTGCCGGCGCGTTTCGTGTTCCCGCTGCCTGCGGGCGTCGATCCGGTGCAAGGTGCGGCGGTGCCGCTCGTGTTCCTGACGGCGTGGGGACTGCTCGTGTCGCGCGCGCAGCTGAAAGCTGGCGAAACGGTGCTCGTGCTCGCGGGCACGAGCGGTGTCGGTTCGGCCGCGATCCAGCTCGCCAAGCTGCACGGCGCGCGCGTGATCGCGACGGCCGGCACCGAGGCGAAGCGCGAGCTTGCGCGGAAGCTCGGCGCCGACGAGACCGTCGACCACTCGGTGGAAGGCTGGGACAAGCAGGTGAAGAAGCTCACCGCGGGCCGAGGCGTCGACGTCGTCGTCGAGCACGTCGGTCCGGCGACCTGGGATGCGGCGATGCGTTGCCTCGCGCGCTGCGGCCGGCTCGTCACGTGCGGCGGCACGACGGGGCCGAAGGTCCCGCTGCTCCTGCCGCACATGTTCATCAAGAACCTCAGCGTGCTCGGTTCGACCATGGGCCCGCGTTCGGCGCTGCCGCAGATTTTCGCGCACGTCGCGGCGGGCCGCCTGCGACCGGTCGTCGACCGCGTGCTGCCGCTCTCGGCCGCGCGCGAGGCGCACACGCTGCTCGAGGCGCGTCAGGTGGCCGGCAAGATCGTGCTCGTGCCCGGCGCGAGCTGAATTTTCATCCCGAGCCCGGAAACCGGGCCGGGCTCGTCCTTTACCCAACCAGGAGCGACAGCAAGCGTGAAGCGGGCGGAAGAGATCCAGAAGGCGGTGGTCCTCGGCGCGGGAACCATGGGGCACGGCATCGCGCAGGCGCTGGCGCAGTGTGGCGTCGCGACGACGCTCGTCGACCTCGACGCGGCGGCGCTGCAGAAGGGCCTCGCGGCGGTGCGCAAGAACCTCGACACGGGCGTCGAGAAGCAGAAGGTGACGCCGGAGCAGCGCGACGCGACGCTGGCGAAGCTCGCCGGCTCGGGCGACCTCGAGGCGGCCTCGCGCGAGGCGGACGTGGTCGTCGAGGCGGTGCCGGAGAAGCTCGACCTCAAGCGCTCGATCTTCGCCAAGCTCGACGCGACTTGCCGCGCGGACGCGCTGCTCGCGACGAACACGTCCTCGCTCTCGATCACGCGCATCGCGGAGGCCTGCAAGCGGCCGGAACGCGTGCTCGGCATGCACTTCTTCAATCCCGTCCACATCATGAAGCTCGTCGAGGTCGTGCGCGCCGCGCAGACGTCGCCGCAGGCCGCCACGCTCGCGCTCGAGCTCTCGCGCCGCATGGGCAAGGATCCCATCGACGTGAAGGACTCGCCGGGTTTCGCGTCGAGCCGGCTCGGGCTCGTGATCGGCCTCGAGGCGATGCGCATGCTCGAGCAGGGCGTCGCGAGCGCCGAGGACATCGACAAGGCGATGGTGCTCGGCTACGGCTTCCCGATGGGGCCGCTCAAGCTGACCGACCTCGTCGGTCTCGACGTGCGCCTCTCGATCGCCGAATACCTGACCAAGGAAGTCGGGCCCAACTTCACGCCGCCGCAGGTCCTGCGCGACAAGGTCGCGCGGGGCGAGCTCGGCAAGAAGTCGGGGCGCGGTTTCTACGACTGGAAGAACTAGGGACAACGAAACATGGCCGATCAACTCGACTGGGGCAGCGAAGCCAAGGAACAACCCAAGCCCAAGCGCCGCGTGCCCGTGTGGGCGTGGTTCTGCGGCGGCGGGTGCGTGCTCGCGCTCATCACGACGATCATCGCGGCGATCGCGATCGGTTCCTGCGTGAAGGAGATGCAGGACCCCGACACGCAGTGGAAGGAGCTCGAGCGCGTCGTCGTCGTGCAGACGCGGCCCGAGGGCCAGATCTTCGGCATGAAGGTGCCGCTGCAGGACCTGCGCGTGATCTCGATCCAGCAGGGGACGACCAAGATCGACTTCATGATCGCGGGCGGGCAGGCGGGCGAGGAGCTGCGCACGCAGTTCCTCGATCCCGACGCGAAGGGTGGTTTCGGCCCGATGGGCAACGTCGGGCGCCACGGCACCGAGGAAGTCGTGCTGGCCGCGCAGGGGCGCGAGCTGCGCGGCGTGCGCTACACGACGGTTCCGCGCGAGGGCAACGAGAGCGAGCCGGAGCCGGCGGTCGACGAAAATGGCGAGGAAGTCGACCCGGGCGACGTTTCCGTCGGCGAGGCGTTCCGCATGGCGCTGCGCACGAGCGTGACGGCCGTCGACCTGACTCCGGAAGGCTCGGGCCGCGTCGTGCTGATGCAGTACTCGCACATGGACTCGCTCGAGCCGATTCCCGACAGCGAGGTGCTCGAGTTCCTCAACCACTTCGACCTCACCAAGCAGCCGTGAGCGAGGCGGGAACACCGGTGCGCGCGGGGCTCGTCCTCGCGTGCACGGCTGGCTTCGTGCTGCTCGCCGGCGCGGTCGGCCTGCTCGCTACGCAGTCGACGCGTGCGGCCGATCCGCAGGCGACGCTGGCGCAGTGGTTCGAGGTGGGGGAGCTGCCCGCGGGCTTCGATCTGGTCGAGGCGCAGGTGCTCGCGCGCGGCGACATCGTCGTGCGGATCGAGCACGAAGGCGAGGGCGAAGAAGCGCCGCGCAACACGCCGGAAGAAGGCAAGGACTCCGAGCCTTTCGACTGGTCGACCGTGCCGGTCGGCGCCGCCGGCAGCGCGCCGCGCGAGGCGATCGTCGCGGAAATTCCGCTCGAGCACGCGCGTGCGGAGCTGCAGGAGCTGTTCGAGTTCGGGACTGACCTTGCCGGCGACTGGAAGTCGGTGCCACGTTCCGGCGGCAAGCGCGTGCTCGAACGTGGCCGCCTCGATTGGGGCGAGCTCGCCGCGCCCTATGTGCTCGAGCGCGAGTTCGAGAACGGCGGCACGTTCCGCGACACGCTGCGGGTCAACCTGTCGAGCACGACCACTGCCCGCATCCTCATCACGCGCTGGAACCGCGGTTTCCCCGCCTCGCGCGCGCCGGTGCAGGCGCTGATCGCCGCGCTGCGCCCGCGCTGAATGTTCCGCTTGCGGGCGCGTAACGGCGCGCTCGTCCCGTACCCCAAGGAATCCAGATGATCCTCAGCACCACTCCGACGCTCGAAGGCCATCCCATCCGCGAGTACCGCGGCATCGTCACGGGCGAGGCCATCCTCGGCGCCAACTTGTTCAAGGACCTCTTCGCCGGCATCCGCGACATCGTCGGCGGCCGTTCGAGCG
>JAPLOE010000198.1 GCA_026692705.1 Planctomycetota bacterium | reverse complement strand
AGCGTGATCGTGCACCAAGGAGGCGCAGGCACGTTGCACACGGCGCTCGCCTCCGGGCGGCCGATGCTGGTCGTTCCGTTCGCGCACGACCAAGGCGACAACGCGGAACGCGCGGCGGCGCATGGCGGAGCGCGAGTGCTGTTCCCGCAGCGGCTGAATGCGCGGCGCATGGGCGAACACCTCGACGCGCTGCGGAACGACGTGTCGCACGCGCGCGCGGCGGCGGCGGTGGCGGAGCTCGTGCGTGCCGAGACTGGGAAACGCGCGGCCTGCGATTGGCTGGAGCGAGTGGCCCGATAGCGCGCCGCGAACGCGAGCAGATTAGACTCGCGCGCATGAAGCTCGCAACTTCGAGAACGGCCCCTGCGCTGCGTTGGTTCGTCGTCGCGTGGTTCGTGGTCACAGGAGCTGTTCTGTGGCTGGTATCGCGCAATCTCCCGCCCGTCGAGGCTTCCGTGCCACGCTCGCACGACCTTGTCGGGTCGACGCTCGGCTCCGAATCACCCGTGGTCTCGCCCTGCGGCGAAAACGAGCGTTGGATCGAGTTCGCGTGGATCCAGCTCACTCCCCGCGGGCTCGAGGAGGCGCTGTTCGGCGCAGGACAGGTGCGAGTCGAGCTCGACCGTCCCAAGCCGATGCTCTTCAAGGTTCCCGATTCCGTCGTCGACGATTTCGAGGTGCCGCGCCCGTCCGACGCCTTTGGGGCCGGACACACGCGTTACGGTCAATCTTCGATCCGCCGAGTCGTCGAGGTGTGCTGGCGCGGGAGCAAGGACGGCGTGGCGGCGATCGACGTCAACTCGAACGACCGGAAGCACCATGAAGCCGTCGACATGAAGTTCGACAGCGGCCGAGGACTCGCGAGCATCGGCACCTTGGTTTTCGCCGAGGAAGAACTCGCGCTGGTGCCGGAGTTGCGTTCCGGCAGCGTGCTCTTGATGCGAGTCACGCGCAGCCCGACTCCCGGCGTGGATCTCGCCAAGCTCGACCGTTGGCACGACCAGGCGAGCCAGCTTGCGAACAGGCTGGCCGAGCCTCCCGCACTCGTCTTTCATTCCGTGCAGAAGCGCGGCGACCGCGTGGATCGCAATTCGCCGCTCCTGCCGATCGATCCGCTGGCGAGCGCCGCCACGGCGAGCCTGGTGTTCCGCGATCCCGAGCTCGCGTCCGCGGTGCGCGCGTGCCGGCGGGATATTGCCGCCGACGCGACCTTCCGATCGTCACGGCGTTGTTTCTGGTGTTCGTGCGGCGCGCTCGCACGGCCGAACTGCCCGCGTTCCCGCTCTGGACGCTGATCTCGCTCGCGCTGACGCAGTGGCTGGCGCTCGAGCACAAGGACTACGCTTGGCCCTTTGCGTTGCTGTTCGCCGGGCTCGCGTGGCGCCGACTCGCGGTTCCGATCGGCGCGTTGGAACGCACTCTGCTCGCGCTGTGCCTCGTCGGCGTCGCCGCAGCTGGCTGGCGCAGCATCGGCTGGATGGTCGATGAGCCGCGCGCCGAAGCCTATTGGCGCCTCTCGTTCTCGCTGGCCTGGTTCCTCGTCGCGCGCTGGCTCCACGACGGCACGGACGAGCGCGTCCCGCTGCGCCTGCAGGCCTTTCTCGCTCTGCACTTGCTCGCGATGACCTTGCTCGGGCCCCCCTTCGGTCGGGCCTCGTCGAGCCTCGACTGGCCGGCGCCTGCGGCGCTGTTGCTGATCGTCGCGGCGGCTCTTCTGGCGTTCTACGTGGCGCGGCTGCACGGCCAGCGCCACGGATTCCGCGCCCGGAGCAGAAACTCCGCCGCCGGCGCGTAACGGACGGTCGTGGATGCGGATGGTTCGGTTGCGGGCGCGTGGTGCGCCCGGAAGAGAACCGAAGATGAAGCTCGAACCTGCCCGCCTTGCGTTGCTCGCCCTCTCCCTGACCGCGCTCGTGCTGCCCTCCGTGGCGGCGCCGAGCGACGTCGGAAGCCCCGCAATCGACCGGCCCCTCAACGACTCCTCGGTCGGGATCGTCCTGATCTACCTCGGCCCCACGCAGCCGCTGACGGGGCCGGGGTTCATCCAGAACTGGTCGTTCTTCGACAACGACAGCTCGTCGGGCAAGGTGACGCCGATCGTGTTCGAGAAAACCGGCGCGACCCAGTGGAAGGTCGTTTCGATCGGCAACTCGCGCACGAACACGGGCAGCGGCGTGCAGACCCATGCCTTCGCGCCGATCGCGGGCATCGCGAGCCTCGACCCGGCCAAGCTCTACACCGTGGGCTTCACGCACCGCGGCTACACCGGCACGGGCGCGAACCTCGTCGCCGATGCGGGTTACGGCGGCATCGTCGACTTCACCGGCTACAACGTGTTCACCGACCGCTGGGCCTACGCGAGCGGCACCATGGCGCTCGGCACGCTGCTCGGCACCGGCGGACTGACGCTCGACGCGTCTGGATTCGCTGGCCGCATCTACTCGGCGTCGTTCCAGACCAACGCGACGGCGGGCTGGACGAACTACTGCACGGCCGGCACGTCGACGAACGCCTGCACGCCGACGATCGCCGCGACCGGCAGCCCGAGCGTGTCCCAGACCAGCGGCTTTTCGCTCAGCGTGCTCAACCTCGAGGGCCAGAAGCAGGGGCTGATCTTCTACGGCCTCAACGGCTCGGCGATCTCGCCGTGGTCGCCGACGAGCACGAGCTTCCTGTGCGTGAAGGCGCCGACGCAGCGCATGACGCTCGCGCCGTCGGGAGGCACGCTCAACCAGTGCAACGGCACGTTCTCGACGGACTGGCTGCAGTTCCTCGCGAGCAATCCGAGTGCGCTCGGCGCTCCGATCGGCGCTGGAACGACGGTCCACGCGCAAGCCTGGTACCGCGACCCGCCGGCGCCGAAGACGACGAACCTCTCGAACGCGATCCAGTTCGTGACGGTGCCCTGAGCGGCGCGCGCTCAGCGTTCGAGGCCGAAGAGCCCGTCGTAGGGCGCGTCGCGGTGGCAGCGGATGCACGTCTCGAGGCGCCCGAGCGCGGTGATTTCGCCCGTCGACGCGACGGTGGCGTAGGTCCACGCGCTCTCGCCCGAGACGCCGCCCGTGCCGCGCTGCATCACGAACAGGCCCGCGGCCTCGCCCGCGCGAAACGTGCCGTGGGGAGTCCACACGGTGTCCGGCGGCAGGTCGCCGGGCCCCGACATCTCGAAGGGCTCGGCGACAAAAGCCTGCTTCACGAGCACTTGGCCTTCCTGGGACGCGCCGCTCTCCACGCCGCGGTACGCGGCCGGATCGCGCGCGTAGAGCCGGTAGAGCTTGGTCGAGTGCGGCCCCGATTCCGCGAAGCTCGCGGTCAGCGAGCCGTGGTTGACGACCCGTGGCATTCGGCAGTCCGTCGGCGCCACGCGCAGCGCAGTGTTGAGCTCGCCCCAGGTCGGAAAGTCGCGCGCGATGCGCTGCACTTGCTCGCGCATCGCCCTCTCATCCGGCGGCGGCTCCACCTGCGGGGCGTTCGAGCGGCAGGCGACCAGCACGGCAACGGACAGGACGAACAGTTCGGGACGGCGCATCGGTGACTCTCCTCGAGAGGGCGTTCTTGTACTAGCACGCCGTCCCAACGCACGTCACAGGCTCGTCACTCGCCGTTCACGGGCATTCGCCTGGAATTCCCTCGAGCTCGAGGCCCTTGCGGCCGTCGGTCGCGACGTTGAGCGGTCCCGGAAGGCCGTTCGAGTTGCCGTCGCGAGCCGCTGCGGCGGCGCGGGCGCGAGGGACGATGACGGCCAGCGCGGCGAAGGGCAGCACGATGAGCAGCGCTCCGGTTGAAGCGCCGCCGAGGGAACTGGGAAGCGTCAGGGCGAACTCCCGCAGCGCCAAGGCGAGAGCCGCAGGCGCGAGCAGCGCCGGCAGGCTCGCTCGACCTTCCCGATCGCTCCAAAGGAGCGCGACGAACGCGGCTGCGGAAAGGGGCGCGGCCCACGCGAGGCCGTTCAGGCCATCGAGGCTCGCTCCCACGCTCGCAAGCAGCACACGCAGAACCACGGCAAGCGGCGCAAGCCACAGCAGTCGAACCGAACGACCCGTGGCGACCAGTCGATCGATTCCCGTGGGCACGAGCACGAGCAACGACGAACCCGCGAGCAGGATCGCGATGGCCTCCGCGCCAGCCGCGTAGGCGGGCAGAACCCTCGGCAACACCAAAGGCACGGCCAACGACAAGGCGGCGGCGAGTGGCGCGGCGATCCACGCCAGTCTCGAAGCCGTGCGCGCGCAACGCGCTTCCACGGCCTCGCGGCCGAGGCGACCGGCGGCGAGGTTCCAGTCGCGGCCGAGCACCCGGCTCAGCGCTTCGGGCACGAGGAACACGAGCGATGCGAGCAGCGCTCCCAGCGCGAGAAAACCCGTCGCTTCCGCTCCGAGCGTCGCCGCGCACACGATGCGGTCGAGGCTCTCGAACAACGCGACACTCCACCAACCGAGCGTGATCGGAAGGCCGCAGGCCACCAGCGCGCGGGCACGCGAGCGATCGAGGCGCAGTTCAGGGCGTGCGCCGCGCTGCAGTGCGACTCGACGCGTGAGCTCCGTGAGCAACAACTCGCACGCGAGCAACGCCCACGCCGTTCCGCTCACGCCGGACAGCATGGCGCCCAGCGGAAGCGCAACCGCGTACGCGATTCCGCGCACGAGCCGCAGGCGCGAGAGTCGGCCGAATTCCGCGCGCACGCCCAGCGCTTCGCTCCAGAAGGTGCCGAGCGTCACCGGAACACACGTGAGGGCGAGCACGAGCGCGGCCAGCGGCTCCTGCGCGACCATCGAGTGCGGGAAGACGAAGGCCCACACCGCCAGCGCAGCGAAGGCGAGGCACGCGAAGAGCAGCGACGATGCGCGCGCGAAGGCGTAGGCCGTGCCTTCGATCTCGCGCGCTTCGTTCTCGTCGCCGCGCCCGAGCGCCTGCGCGAAGCGGCTGCGGTAGGCCTCGAGCACGCCGAGGTGGTTGATGTTCCCGTAGCTGACGGCCCCGCGAAACGTCGACCAAAGCCCCATTCCCGCCGGCCCCAGACCGCCGGCGATCACGGCGCCGCCGAGCATGCCCGCAGCGCGCGCCGCGGCCGTCGCCGCCACGAGTCCCGCCGCCGCGCTCGCACGCGACTTCAGGCGACGCATGAGGAAGCCCGCGCCCAGACGTCGCCGAAGTGCGAGAGCACGCCGCGGAAGTGCTCGCGACGAACGCGGGCATCGGTGCGGAAGAGGCTCGCGAGCGACCAGCCGAGCCAACGGCTCGCGTTGAAGCCCCACAGCATCGCCCAGACCACTCGCGCGCGCAGCGGACCGCCGTGCTTGAAGTGCAGGCGCACGAGTCCGGTGGTGAGCAGCACGTCGCGGCGCGAGCTCCACTTGCGGCCGCTCGCGTTGCCGAGGTGGATGATCTCGCCGACGGGCGCGAACCGCAGCTGCCAGCCCGCGGCGCGAATGCGTCGGCACCAGTCGGTCTCCTCGCCGCAGAAGAAGAAGCTCTCGTCGAGACCGCCGACCGCTTCGTACACCTCGCGCCGCAGCAGCAGGTAACACCCCGTGACCACGTCGACCTCGCGCTCGTCATCCCGCTGCCAGCCGCGCATCTGGTACCGCCCGAGCGTCCGTGGCCACGGCACGCGGCCCAGTCCGCTCGTCAGCAGCGCGAGATTGAGAACCGACGGATAGCGAAAGCACGTCGGCTGCATCGTCAAGTCGGGATTGAGCACGCGGCACCCCATCGCTCCGACGGCCGGGTTCTCCCGCAGGTACTCGATCGAGCTCCACAGCACGTCGCCGAGCACGACAGTGTCGGAGTTGAGCAGCAGCAGCCAGCGACCGCGCGCCATCCGCAGGGCGATGTTGTTTCCGGCCGCAAAACCCGTGTTCGTCTCGCTGCGCACGAGCCGCACCTCGGGAAACTCGCGCTCGACCATGTCAGCGGAACCATCCTCGGAGGCGTTGTCGACGACGATCACCTCGGCCGCGCGACCGTTGGTGGCCCAGCGCACGGAGTTGAGGCAATCGCGCAGGATCTCGCGCGTGTTCCAGCTCACGATGAGGATGGAGAGTTCGATTCCTTGCGACGCGTTCATGCCAGGTTCAGTCCAGGAGGAAGGTGGTAGCGGAGGCCATTGAGCACGACGCCGACGCGGCCGCCGACGACGCCGAGCAGCGTCCGGGCCGCCTCGGCGAGCACGGTCTTGTGCGTGACGTCGCAGCGTGCGACGAGCAGGCAAGCGTCGACGTTGCGGTACAGCGCGAGGTCGACGTCCGAGTCGAGCGCCGGTTCGCCGTCGATCACGACGTAGGCGTGGCTTGCCAGCAGCGACTCGAGCTCGAGTGCCGCGCCGATTCCCAGTTCGAGCCCGTCGACGCCGGGCAGGGCGCGCGTGGCCCCCACGTTGCCGGATGCACGCGGGCTCCTCCGCACGAGCAGCACCGGGCCGTCGCCGCGACGCGCGAGACGCAGAGCCAGGTTCGCGGCGATCGTCGAAGCTCCGGCGCCGGCGTGCACGCCGCACACGGCGAAGGCTAGGCCTCGTCCGGACTGCGCACGATCCGCGAGCAGCGAACGCACGAGCTCGTCGAGGCGGCTCTCGAGGAAACGCGCGGCGGCGCCGAGGCTGCGGTAGAGCAGCAGCTCGTCTGTGACGGGCGGCACGACGGCGGCCTCGGAACTGCCGACGCGCCGCAGGATCTCGCGCAGCTCGCGGCGACGGCGGACGTCGGGCATCGCGAGCAGCGGGCCCTCGCCGAGGCACGCGCGCAGATCGAGCGTGCTCGAGACGACCGGATCGCGCCAGCCGAGCACGGCCACGGCGCCGAGCGCGAGAACGGCACCGGCAGCGAAGAGCAGCAGCACCGTCACCTTCCAGCCGAGCGAACTGGGTCGCGTCGGAACGGTCGGCGACTCGATCACCCGCACGCTCCACAACTGCTCCGCAGCGCTCATCGTCTGCACGCGCGCGATGCGGTGCTCCTGCTCGCGGGCATCGTCGAGGCGCCGCCGCGAGAGCGCGACGCCGTCACTCCGGCGCTCGAATTCGGCCCGCAGTGTTCCGATGCGGTCCTGCTCGCCACGCAGTTCCTTCGCGCGCGCCTCGACGGCCGCGAGTGCGGCCTGCGCGGCCGGAACGGCGGCGCGTGCGTCCCCGAGCAGCGTCTGGAAGTGCAGGTACCCCGTGTTGGGCGAGCGCGGATTCTCGGCGACGACGAACGCGGGCTCGTTGGCGAGTTCGCCTTCGAGCTGCACGACGGGCTCGCTCAGCAGCGCGTGCTCGGGCGTGCCTTCGGCGAAGGGCGACTCGATCAGGCGACGCCGCGCGACCTCCAGCAGGTTGAGCAACGTCGCGCGGTTCTTGTTCTCGACGCGCGCCGGTTCGCTGTCGAAGAAGGGCTCCATCTGCCCCAGCGAACCTTCCATCGACGCGAGCCGCTCGCTGGCGGCCTCGTGCTCGGCGCGGCGCTGCGCAAGCAGCTTTCCGAGCTCGACGAGCTCCGCCGAGGTCGACTCGAGCGCCTGCTCCGGATCGAACAGCGAATTCTCGCGCTGAAATGCCTCAAAAGCCGCGAGCGCGGTCTCGTGCTCGACTTCGGCGAGCTCCACCTGCTCACGGGCTGCCCGAAGCGGCGCGGAAACGTCGTACAGGCCACCGAGGCAGGCTTCGTACTCCTCGATCATGACCGCGAGCGCCTGCTGCGCCCGCTCCGGATCCTCGTGGCGGAAGCGGATCACGACGATCGGCGACTTGAGCGGCCGCGCCACCTGCGTCGACTCGCCGATGGTGCGCGTGAGTGCGGCGAGCCGTTGCGCGGCGCTGGGCTCGGGCACGTCGCGGCGCAGCTCGCTGAGGCTGCGCGAGAGCGTCTCGCGCCAGCTCTCGGGCGTGGGCCAGCCCGCTTCGAGCAGGCGTTCCGCGACGCGCGAGTGCAGGAGCTCGCTCTGCAGCAGCTCGGTCTGCACTTCGCGATAGTCCTCGGTGATCTTGCCGTCGGTCTCCGCAGGCTCGAGCCCCGCGTTCTCCGAAGTGGCCGTCACGAGGCTCTTGCGGAGCTGGAGCGTCGCGTCCGATTGGTAGGTGCGCGGAAAACGAGGCGCGCACACGAGCGCGAACGCCGCCGACAGGAGCAGCCCCAGCGCCAGGAGACCCTTGCGCTTGACCACCCCGATCGCGACGCGCGCCGCGAGGTGTAGCAGGTCGATCGCCCGCGGTTCCTGCACGGATTCGCTCACGGCGTGGCTCTCAGCAGCAAGGCCGTTCCGAGGAGTCCGCCACCGGGAATCATGCGCGAGATGTGCTGCTCGACCCACGTGTCGATGCGATCGATGGCCGTGTTGGGCACGAGCACGACGTCGCCGGGCGCGAGCAACACCGGCTCGCCGGTTCCCGCACCGGCGAGCGACGCAGCGTAGTCGTGCCGCCAGGCTCGGCGCACGCCCGCCGCGTCGAGCCGCACGATCAGGATCGAATCGAGCCGCGCCGTGTCCGCCCGCACGCCACCCGCAGCCGCGAGCGCCTGATCGAGCGTGACCCGCGCGCTCTCCGCGACCACCGTGCCCGGCTGCACGACCTCGCCCCCCACGTAGACTTCGCGCTTGTGCTGCGTCGCGAGCGCGAGCTCGACGTTGCCACCGCGGATCCGGCCGTTCAGCGCCGCACGCAGCAGCTCGAGCACCTCGGGAACCGTTTGCCCCGCCACCTCGATTTCGCCCGCCAACGGCGCGCTGAACTTGCCATCCGGTCGCACGAGCAACTCGGTGTTCCACTGCGGATACAGCGGGTACCGCACCGCCACTCGATCGCCCGCCACGAGCCGGTACTCGCCCAGCTCCGCCGCGAGCCCGGCCGCCTGATTGCCCGGATACACTGGCAAATCGATTGACTGACAACTCGCGGCGCACGCGAGCAGCAGCGACGCGACGAGACCGCTGCGTCTCACGCGACGCGCTCCTTCACGACCGGCGAGACCCCAAGCCGCGCGAGTTCCGTGACGACTTCACGCGCCTTGTGGTTCCAACCCTGCCCCGCGAGCTTGCGCCGCCCCGGTCGCGGATCGTGCTCCCCATCGAGCGCTCCGAGCAGCTCCTCCACGAACTCGTCGGCGTCGGTGGCGACGTGCACGAGCCCGCGGTAGCGCTCGAGCTCATCGAACGGAGTCGAAACGATCGGTCGCCCGACCGCGAGATACTCCTTGAGCTTGATCGGGTTGCAGGCGCGGATCCACTCGCTGCGGTTCCACGGCATCACGAGCGCGTCGCACGCGGCGAGGTATTCCGGCACTCGCTCGAACGGACGGCGCCCGAGCGCGTGCACGTTGGGAGCATCGATCCAGCCCGCAGGCAGCGAGCAGCCGCCCACGAGAACGAACTGCACGTGCGGCAATTTCGCGACGACGGAGCGGAAGAGCTCCGGATCGAACGTGAGCGCGTCGATGCCGCCGACGAAACCCACACGAGGATGCGCGATCCCGCGCAGCTCCTCGGGCTCGCTGTTGCTCTCGCCGGCGAGCGCGTAACGACGCAGGTCGATGCCGTGGTCGACGAATGCCGAGGCTCGCGCGACCTCCGACGCGTGCAGCGAGCGCGAGCAGTACAGGCTGAGATCGGCCTGCTGCAGCAGCCGCGCCACGTCGTCGCGCACGCGCTCGGCGTCTACGCCGTGGAAGGCCTCGAAACGATCCGTGCGCTGGAAGACCAGACCTTCGCGCTCGATGCGCAGGGCCGCGCGGGCGGCCGCGGGACACGCCACCCACAGGAGGGGGCGACGAATTCCCGCGCGCCGCGCCGCGACGGTGACTTGGGCCGCGAGCAACGCGGCATTCCATTCGCCACCGCCACCCGGCAGGCAGGCGGGCGAGAGCACGTGAAAACGGTCGCGGATTCGCACGAGTCCGCGGGCGAGGCTGCGCGCCTTGCGCGTCACGCGACGCAGGAACATCGAGCCTTCGCGCGGCGACGGCATCCGCATGCCGACCGAATTGACGTAGAGCACCGGCAGCGTGCTCGACAGCTCGCGCATCATCTGCAGGTCGTAGTGGCCACGGTTGTGGTACCACCAGTCGACGCCGCCGAAGCAGACGACGCCGTCGTAGCCGCGCAGGCTGGGCGTGGAATCACGCATGGATCCAGCTCCGCAGCTCGTGCACGAGCGACGAAAGGCGATCCGAACCCGAGCCCGTCGCCACGGGAATCGAGTCGCGCGCGTCGAGCCAGCGCCGCAGGTCGAACTCGTCTTCCGCGACGGCGGCCCAGCCACTGGCGCGGATGCGCTCGGCGGTCGCGCGCTGATGATCGTTGCGGTGCTCGCCATGCGCGGCGCTGCGTGCCATCACGATCAGGCGCTTGCGGTGGCGGATCGCGCTGAGCAGCGAGCCGATGCCGGCGTGCGCGACGATCAGGTCCGAAGCGCGGCACATCGCCTCGTATTCCCGCGGCGAAAGCGAGGGGCGGGCCGTGAGCGCGAGCGGACGGAGCTCGGACTTGCCCACTTGCGCGAAACCGCGCTCCCCCGGCCGCACGAGCAGCCACGAGTCGACGGCACGCACGAGGCGATCGAACGGAAGCTGGGTCCCGACGGTGACGAAGATCACAGCACGCCTCCGGCGAAACGCGGGCCGCGATGGCTCTCGAGGTGTTCCCACTGCGTCATCCACAGGTGCGCGAGCCGCCCAGCCAGGCGACCGGACAGCGAGAGGCGCTCCACGTTGGCGACGCTGTCGATCCACGCCGTGCGCGCGCCGAAAAGCCGACCTAGCGCGAGCGCGAGCAGTCCCGGAGCCGCGCCCGTCGACACGACGATCTCGGGCCGCTCGCGACGCAGGATCGCGACGAGCCGCACGACTCCTCGGAGCATCTGCAGCGGCTGATGGCGCGAGGAATCGGGCACCGAGTAGTAGCGCGCGCCGGAGACGAGCTCCGACATCTCCTCGCCGACGGACACGTAGGCAACCTCGCAGCCTTCCCACGCGTCGGCGAGGAGCTGGAGTTGTTCGAAGTGGCCGCCAGGCGAAGCGACCGCGAGCACGCGGCGCGCGGAAGGGCTGGAAATGCGTGTGGATTCCATCGAGGGTCTCAGTAGGCGCCGCGCCCGGTGATCACGCACGGGATCGTGCGCAGGATGAGGAGCAAGTCGAGGAGCGAGCTGCGCGCCTTCGCGTAGCGCAGGTCCATGCGCATCCACTCGACGAAACCGACGTTGCTGCGGCCGCTGACTTGCCAGATGCAGGTGAGACCGCCCGGCAGGTCGAGGCGGCGCCGCTGCCAGCGCTCGTAGCTCGCGACTTCCTCGACCTTCGGCGGCCGCGGGCCAACGATGGACATGTCGCCGCGCAGCACGTTCCACAGCTGCGGGAGCTCGTCGAGGCTGTACTTGCGGAGGATCGCGCCCACGCGCGTGACCCGCGGATCGCGGCGCATCTTGAAGATGGGTCCCGACGCTTCGTTCAGCTTTCCAAGTTCGGCGAGCCTCGTGTCGGCGTCGACGACCATCGAGCGGAACTTGTAGAACGCGAACGGTCGTCCACCGCGCCCCGCGCGCTGCTGCCGGTAGAACACGGGGCCGCGGCTGTCGAGCTTGACCGCGACGGCGATCGCCGCGAGCAGCGGACTGAGCGCCACCAGTCCGAGCGTCGCTCCGGTGATGTCGACGATCCGCTTGAACGCACTCGGGGCCTCGAGCAACAGCTCGCTCGCGTCGCCGACGTTCTGCGGCCGTTCTGCGCGTCCGTCGCTCGCGTCGAACGGATAGCTCAGCACGCGCGCCACGAGCTGGAGGCCGCGCAGTTGCAGGCGAAACTCGATGTCGCGTGCGATCAACGTCGCCTCTGCGCCCGAAGTTTCAGCGAGCAGCGCCGCAACCTGGCCGCGAGCCAGCATGCCGAGCACATCGGTCGTGCGCAGGCGTTCATCGAGCACCTCGATGCAGTCCTCGAGCTCGGCGGCGGAACGCGGTGCGAGCACGATCACCGCGAAACGCCGGTCGTGGCGATCGGCGAGCTCGCGTTCGCGCTCGAGCTGGCGGCGGAAAGCGGGCTCCTCGAGCAGCGTGTGGCGCGCCTGAGGAGCGAGTCGAAGCGTGGAGATCAGTTGCCGCAGCCCGCGCGAGGCGTTCTGCCCTGCGGCGAACAGGAAGGTGGAGCGGCGACGTTCGGTGACGAGGTTCATGTGGGGTGGTTTGTGGAACGCTCGCCCTAGTGCAGGTTCCGTGCCACGCGTTCGAAGGCCCGCGAATGGCCGGGGCGATCCTCGCCGTCCCGCGACGAGACACCTTCGCCGCGCGCGACGGCCTCAGAACGAGTCACCTGCTCGTACAGCGCGCACATCCAGTCGATCTTGCGGTCCCAGAGCGCGAGCGAAGCGACGCGCGCGCGGGCGCCGGCTCCCAAGGCGAGACGCAGGTTCGGTGAGCTCGCGACCTGGCGCATCGCATGCGCAAGTTCCTCGACGAACGATTCCGGCGTGCGCGCGTCGACGAGCAGGCCCGACTCGCCGTGGACGACCACGTGGCCCGGGCCTCCGCTCGCACAGGCGATCACCGGCAAGCCGTGGCGCATCGACTCGAACACGACGTTGCCGCTCGGTTCGCGCAGCGACGGGAACAGGAAGGCGTTTGCGTTGCGGTACTGCTCCTCCACGGTTTCGCGCGGCAAACGGCCGAGAAAACGCACGCGGGCCTCCAGCCCGAGCCGAAGGGCCTCCGCTCGACAGCGCTCGAGATCGTCGCCTGCACCGACGATGGTCAGGCGCGTCCCCGGCATGTCCCGCAGCCGCGCGAGCGCTCGAATCGCGAAGACGACGCCCTTGTTGCGGACGACGCGCCCGACGTACAGGAACTCGCACTGGCCTCGCGGTGCGATACATGGCGGTCGCTCGGGCGGGAGCTCGACGACGCCGGTTTCGGAGGCGAATTCGATGCGCCGCACGCCGATGGGCGCGAGCAGCTTGTCGACGTACGGCGCAACGCCGAGCACGAGGGACGCGTTGCGGTAGCTCGCACGCAGCCACGGATCGAATCGCAAGCGCGCGCGGTCGAGAGCGCGAAGTCGCACGAACCACGCCGAACCCCGCAGTTCCTCGTCGAACGCCGCGGTCGCCTCGACGCTGCCCGCGAGCGGGCCGAGCACGTAGGGCAGGCCGCTGCCTGCGAGGGGCGAGGGATAACGCAGCGCGATGGGCGTGAGCTGGTGCGCGAGCTCGAAGCGCTCTCCCGCACGCCGCGCCGCGTCGATCCAACGGCTTGCCCTGCGATGGAAGAGCGCGTAACCCGGCTTCAGCATCGCGCTGACGCGCTCCCACTTCGGTGGCAACTCGAGATCGTCCCATTCGATGACGCGCACGCCGGGCAATTGCTCGCTGGGAGCGCGCCGACCCTTCCTGCGTGTGGTGAGCAAGGTCACCTGGTGCCGCTTGCCGAGCCGGCTCACCCACTGGTGCGCGCTCCACGCCTCCCCCACGTCCGTGCCATCGCAGGACGGCGCCACTAGAAGCAATTTCACGCTGCTCTCCTGCGGGTTTCGCCCATCCACGCGCCAGCGCCGAGCAGCAGCCACAGGAACGCGAACACGTTGTTCCAGTAGTGCACGGTGAAGCCCGCGAACACGAGCGCGATCCACGCGAGGATCCACCCGAAACGCGCGCGATCCTCCGCCGCATCGCCGCGGATGCGACGCCCCGCGCGCACGAGGCTTCCGACGATCGCCGCGGACACGAGCAGCAGCGCCGGAAGCCCGAAGCTCATCGTCGTCATCAGCCAGAAGCTGTCGACGCTCCCGCTCATCCACTCCGGGCGCTCCCATTCGCCCTGGCCAACGCCGAACCACGGGTTCGCGCCAACGCTGTTCGAGCCGTGTTCCCAGATGAGCAGCCGGTACGAGGCTGTCGTGCGGTCGAAAGCGAGGTACCAGATCAGCGCCTGCAATCCGCTGCGACTGGAGAGGGCCGACACGATTCCGTAGGCCGTGAGCAACGCCAGCACGAGCAGCAGCCAGCGCCGCGGGAGCGCTCGCGCGGCCCTGCGGTACGAAGCGAGGCCAATTTGCACGGCCATCGAGAGGAATGCGCCGCTGGAGAGCGACGTCATGGCGCTCGCGGTGACGAGCAACACGCGGCTCACCCTCCCGCCGATCCCCGCCGGTCCGCAGCCGTACCAGGCCAGCGCGAGGCACGTCGAGGCGAAAACACCGTTCAGGATCGGGTGATCGAAGGTTCCGAAGGCGCGCGCAAGCCCGAAGCGCGGCTCGACAACGAACGTGGGCGCGCCGGGGAGGAACGCGCCGAGCGTCTGGTGCACGAACCGTCGTCCGGACAGCGACTCGGGCAAGCTCACCGCCAGCGACAGCGCGCAAGCGAGCACGGCGACGCGGCACAGGCCCGCGAAAGTCGCGCGATCGCGCACGAGAGTGCGACCGACGAGGTAGGCGCCGAAGCTCTCGAGCAGCAGGATGCCGCCAGGTTCGATGGAGGCGGCCGCACCAGCGTTGACGGCGAGCGCGACCCAGCCCCACAGCGCGAAACCGAGCACCGCGAGGTCGATTCCCGTCACGCGCCCCGCGCGCCCGGTGCTCCAGCGCAGCGCAAGCGGCACGAATGCGGCGATCAGCACGCACCGATAGGGCGACAGTCGCAGCGGTCCGAGGCGCAGCGACAGCTCGGTGGGGATCAGCAGCGCGAGGATGAGCGCCGCGATCAGCCACGTGCCCGACGTGCGGCTCGACTGGCTCGATTCGAGACACTCGAGACGGCCGAGACGCTGCTCGGGAACTTCTTTCCATGCGCGCGCTGGCGGCGCGAGCGGTCGAAGCCAGCGAGGGGCGGCAGGGGCGAGCATGCCGGGCCCAAGAGCGAAGGCCGTGCCGAGCGTGCACTCGCGCTTCGAGTCCGGCTCGGATCTTGCTCGATAAGCCCGAAGTTCCGGAGCCTCCCTTGCCTCCCTCCCCCGAAGGTCGTCCGCCCGACGACATCCAGCGTCAGCTGCGCCCGCGCTACCTCGACCGCGTGGTGAGCACGCTGCGCGGCTGCCTCGAGGAGCTCGACAAGACTCGCTGCAGCGACCTGGATCGAGGCCGCGCGCGCGACCTCGCCCACCAGCTCCGCGGCTCGCTCGGCACGTACGGCTACCAGGAACTGACCGGTCACGCGCGCGCGATCGAGGAGCTGACGCAGTCCTGCGTCACCTGCGAGTCGCTGCGCTGCCAGATGAAGGAGCTGCTGGAGCGTCTGCGCGAAGAACGCATCCGCCTCGAATCGGAACACGCCACCCTCGGGGCATCCGGGCCCCGTCCGCTCGAGCAAGGCGGCGTGCTGTGCATCGAGGATGACAGCTCGATCTCGATGCTGATCTCGCTCTCGCTGCGCCCGCTGGGGACGAACGTCACGGTCATCTCGAACGGCGCCGAAGGCTGGGCGCACCTCGAACGCTCGGGAACGCAGTACGACCTGCTGCTGCTCGACGTCAGCCTGCCGGAGCTCGACGGGTTCTCGATCCTCGAGCGTCTCCGCGCGGACGCACGCCTGCGCGCGCTGCCCGTGATCGTGCTCTCGGCGCGCCTGGAGGAACAGGACCTGCTCTCGGGAGCCGACGCCACGACGCTGTTCCTGCGCAAGCCGTTCTCGACCGATCACCTGCTCGAAACCTGTCGCCGCCTGATCGGCGCGAGGAGGAGCGCATGAAGCTGCGCGCCCTCGTGATCGATGACGATGCCGCGCTGCGCGACTGGATCGAGGCGCATCTGCAGGGCGCTGGCTTCGAAGTCGAGCTGGCGTCGAGCGCGCAAGCTGCGCGGCGCGCCCTCGCGGCCGGGAATCACGACGTCGTGGTGCTCGACCTGCTCCTGCCCGACGCGCGCGGCACCGACCTGCTCCCCGAGCTCCGCCGCGAGCGCCCGCTCCTTCCGGTCGTGATGGTGACGGCCTCGGATTCCATCGAGAACGTCGTCGAGTGCATGCGCGCGGGCGCTGCGGATTTCGTGGAGAAGCCGCTCGACCGCCTGCGTTTCCTCACCTCCGTGCGCAACGCCGCGGAACAGGGCCGCCTGCGCGCATCGCTCGCCGCCACGGTCGCCGCGCGCCGCAGCGCCGACGGCGTCGCGCGGATCCTCGGGAGCTCGCCCGCGATCGTGCGCACTCGCGAGCAGCTGCTGCGCGCCGCCGACACCGACGCTACGCTGCTGCTGCTCGGCGAGACCGGCACGGGCAAGGAGGTCGCCGCGCGCGCCGTGCACGCCGAATCGGCGCGGGCCGAGCGCCCCTTCGTCGCCGTGAACTGCGGAGCGTTGCCGGAGCACCTCGCGGAATCCGAGCTCTTCGGCCACGAGCGCGGCGCCTTCACCGGTGCGACCGAGGCGCGCGCGGGCATCTTCGAGCGCGCGCACACCGGCGTCGTGTTCCTCGACGAGCTCGGCGAGCTTCGGCTCGCGCTGCAGGTGAAACTGCTGCGAGTGCTGCAGGAACGCACGCTCACCCGCGTCGGCGGAAATCGCGAGCGCGCCATCGACGTGCGCATCATCGCCGCCACCCACCGCGATCCGGCCGAGGAGCGCCGTAAGGGCCGCCTGCGCGACGACCTCTACTACCGGCTCAACGTACTCACGATCCGCATCCCGCCGCTGCGCGACAGGCGCACGGACGTGCTGCCGCTCGCCGAGCATTTTCTCGCTAGCCACGCAGCGACCGCTGGAGTCGCGGTTCCGACGCTCGGACCGCGCGCGCGGCAGGCGCTCGTCGACTACCCCTGGCCCGGCAACGTGCGCGAGCTGCAGAACGCGATGGAGCGTGCGGTCGTGCTCAGCGCCGGCCGCGAGCTCGAGCTCGAGGACCTGACCGACGACATCGTCTGCCGGAGCTTCGAGCCCACCGACGCCGGCGTCGCTCCGCCGCAGCCGGAGCCCGAGGCCGGAACGATCCTGCCGCTCGACGAGGAGGAGCGCCGCATCGTCTTGCGCGCGCTGGAACTCACGGGCTGGAACGTCGTCGAGACCGCGCGCCGGCTCGGCATCGGCCGCGCGACGATCTACCGCAAGCTGCACGCCTGGGGTCTCGATCCCCAGCCACGACCCGAGGCACCACGGCCATGATGGGACATGTCCTCAACCTGCTGACCCAGTTCATCGAGGAATGCGGCGGGCCGCAGGCCGTCGAGGCGGCTTACGCGCGCGCGGGCCTGCAGCGCCGCGAGTACCGCTTCGAAACCGCCTATCCCGAAGAGGAGTTCTCGAAGCTGCTGCTCGCCGCGATCGAGACGCTAGGCGCGACGAGCGAGCAAGCCGAAGAAGGCTTTGCGCGCTTCTTCATGCGCGTGTCGCCCGAGATCTTCCCGGCCATGTTCCGGCAGGCCGGCAACGCGCGCTCGCTGCTCGAGCGCATCCCGACGCTCCACCGCAGCATCCCAGCCGCCGCGTCGCGTTCGGAATTCATCGACAAGCTCAAGATCCACGCGTCGCATCCGCACGAGCTCGTCTACAGCTACCGCTCGCCGCACGGCCTGTGCCGCTTCCTGCGGCGCTCGTGCGAGCTGGTGCTCGAGCATTACGGCGAGCAGGGCGAAGTGCGCGAACTCGAGTGCGCCAAGCACGGCGCTCCTGCCTGCCTGGTCGAGATCCACTTCGGTCCCCCGCGCACGCCGTGACTCCGCACTGGCCCGACGAACGCTCCTACCGCGAGCACGTCCGAAGCGAGGTGGAGCACCTCGCCGACGGCCTGACGCGCGTGCTGTTCGGCGACTACGACACGGTGCTGCGCGCGCGCTCCGCCGATCCGCTGTTCGGCAACCTCGCGATGCTCGGCAACGTCGTGATCAACTCGGCGCGCAACGCCATCGCCGACCAACAGCTGCAGGCCGACGCGGAACGCCAGCGCGCCCGCGAACTCGAGGAAGAGCGCGCGCGCCTCGCCGCGATCCTCGAGGCCTCGCAGGACGGCATCGTGATGTTCGACGGCTCCGAGCTCGTGAGCTACGCGAGCGAATCGTTCTGCGAGCTCACGGGCCTCGCGGCGGAGCGCCTGCGCGGCAGTTCCGTGCCGGCCGTGCTCGAGCAGCTGCGGGGCACACAACCCCGCCCCACGACCGGCTTCGAGCGCCCCTTCCAGGTCCGTCGCGAGCGCGCCTTCTCGCTCGTGCGCATCCAGCATCCCGAGGCCCGCTCGCTGCGCGTCATTGGCGGCCCGGTGTTCGACGCGGCCGGAGGCACGATCGGCCACCTCGTCGTGTTCCGCGACGTCACGTTCTTCGACCAGTCGCGCCAGTTCCGCGACCAGCTGCTCGGCAACCTCGCGCACGAGGTGCGCACGCCGCTGACTTCCATCCAGGGCTTCTCGCAGTTGCTCGCCAACGGCGCGCTGGGCTCGCTGACGCCAGAGCAAGCGCAGGTCGCGCGCACGATCCTCGGCAGCACCGAACGCCTCGCGCGCCTGCTCGACGACCTGCTCAGCGTCGATCGCCTCGAGTCCGGGCGCGTGCACCTCGTGCGCTTCGACCTCGCTCCCTTGCTGCACGAGATCGTCGGCTCCCTGCGCCCGGCCGCCGAGGCGAAGGGGCTCACGCTCGAGCTCGCGCTTCCCGGTGGCGGGTTCCCCGTGCGAGCCGACTCCGGCACGCTCGGTCAGGCGATCCGCAACCTCGTGTCCAACGCGATCAAGTACACGTTCACCGGGCAGGTCGCCGTGAGCGTCCGCGCGCGCGAGGATCGCCGGCTCGAGATCGACGTGTCGGACACCGGCATCGGGCTTTCGGCCGAGAGCCTCAAGCGCCTGTTCGACCGCTACTTCCGCGCCCACGACCCCAGCTCGCAAGGCGTGGATGGCACTGGGCTCGGCCTCTCGATCGTGCAGCAGTTCGTGCACCTCAACGGCGGCGAGATCG
>JAPLOE010000197.1 GCA_026692705.1 Planctomycetota bacterium | reverse complement strand
CTGATCGGCCCCGATGGCAACCTCGTGTGGCAAGGCCACCCGTCGGAGCTGTCGAACGGCACGGTCGAAGCGGCGCTCAAGGGAGCGAAGCCCCTGCCGACGTCGTTCCTCGCGTTCGCTCCCAAGGCGACGGCGGAAGGTCGTGTGGCTGCTCACGCAAAGGCGATCGAGCAGGGCAAGCTCGCGAAGGCGCACGCGGCCCTCGTCGGCTTCGCGGCCGACGCCAAGGCGACCGAAGGCGAGAAGACGAGCGCCAGCGCGCTCGCGGCCGAGATCGAGGCACACGTGCAGGCGCTCGTGACGCAGGCCGAGCGTTTCGCCAAGTCGCGCGAGCCGCTCAAGTCCGTCACCGTCTACGACACGCTCGCCAAGGAGTTCGGCGCCGCCAAGATCGGAACCGACGCCAAGGCGGCGGCCGAGGCGCTCCGCAAGGATCCGGCCACGTCGCGCGAACTCGAGGCCGCCGAGGCCTTCGACAAGCTCCGCTCGTCCACCGCCAAGCTCGCTTCGAGCAAGCGCAAGGACAAGTACAAGGAGTTCGCGGAGAAGTGGAAGGGCACCAAGGCCGGCGATCGCGCCAAGGCCGCGGCGGCTCCCAAGAAGGAGTGAGCCACTCGCGTCGCGCGAGACTCGCTCCCATCGAATCGAACGGCCCGCTTCGGCGGGCCGTTCGCATTTTCCGCGGCGTTCTAGCGCGCGAGCTCGATCGCCTCGAGCTCCTTGAGTCGGTCGCGCAGCTTGGCGGCGTCCTCGAAGCGCATCTCGCTCGCCGAGTGCAGCATCTCGTCGCGCAGCTTCGCCATCTCGCCGCGCAGCCGCCCGTTGTCCCACTTGAGCGCCGGGTCGGCGTCGCGCAGGCCACGCGCGGTCGGCAAATCGGCGACCTCGACGTAGTCCATGTCGTAGATGGCCTCGATCGAGTCGCGGATCGGCTTGAGGATCGTCTGCGGCGTGATGCCGTGCTCGGTGTTGTACTTGAGCTGCAGCTTGCGGCGCCGCTCGACCTCTCCGACCGTCGCACGGATCGAGTCGGTCTCCCTGTCGGCGTACAGGATCACGCGGCCCTCGACGTTGCGCGCCGCACGGCCGCAGGTCTGGATCAGCGAGGTCGTCGAGCGCAGGAAGCCTTCCTTGTCGGCGTCGAGCACGGCCACGAGCGCGACCTCGGGCAGGTCGAGGCCCTCGCGCAGCAGGTTGATGCCGACGAGCACGTCGAAGGAACCCAGCCGCAGGTCGCGCAGGATCGCCGAGCGCTCGAGCGCGTCGATCTCCGAGTGCAGGTAGCGCACCTTGACGCCGAGTTCCTGGAAGTAGGTCGTCAATTCCTCGGCGGAGCGCTTCGTCAGCGTCGTGACGAGCACGCGCCAGCCCGCCTTCACCGTCTTGCGGATCTGCGCGAGCAAGTCGTCGACCTGCGTCGCCGCCGGGCGCAGCTCGATCGCGGGATCGAGCAGGCCCGTCGGCCGCACGATCTGCTCGGCGATCGCACCCTTGGACTGCTCGAGCTCGTACTTCGACGGCGTGGCCGAGATGAACACCATCTGGCGCACGAGCTTCTCCCACTCCTCGAAGCGCAGCGGGCGGTTGTCGAGCGCGCTCGGCAGGCGGAAGCCGTGCTCGACGAGCACTTCCTTGCGCGAGCGGTCGCCGCGGTACATGCCGCCGATCTGCGGCACGGTGACGTGGCTCTCGTCGATGAAGACGACCCAGTCT
>JAPLOE010000196.1 GCA_026692705.1 Planctomycetota bacterium | reverse complement strand
TACTCGATGCGGCAGGCGATCGAGGAGAAGTTCATCCTCGACGTGCTGCGCAACTACACGAGCTACTCGGTGGCCTTCAAGCTGGCGCACCGGGGCGAGGAGCAGGACTCGACCGAGGTCGAGCGCAGCGCGGCGCTCAAGAAACTGATGGGCTGGGTGCGGCTGCACCCCTACAACATCGCCCAGAAGGTCGAGGTGGTGGTCGAGCACTTCCGCTCGCACGTGGCGCCGCTGCTGGGCGGGCAGGCCAAGGCGATGGTCGTGGTCGGCAGCCGCGTCGAGGCTGTGCGCTGGAAGCTCGCGATCGACAAGTACATCCAGTCGAAGCGCTACGCGATCGGCACGCTGGCGGCGTTCTCTGGCGAGGTGAACGACCCGGAGTCGTCGTCCGACCCGGTGAGCGAACACTCCAAGCTCCTGAACCCCAACCTCAACGGGCGCGACATCCGCGAGGCGTTCAAGGGCGACGACTACCGCATCCTGCTCGTCGCCAACAAGTTCCAGACGGGGTTCGACCAGCCGCTGCTGTGCGGCATGTACGTCGACAAGCGGCTCGCCGGCATTCAGGCCGTGCAGACGCTCTCGCGCCTCAACCGCGCGCATCCCGGCAAGGACACGACGTTCGTGCTCGACTTCGTGAACGACCCCGACGAGGTCCTGGCGGCGTTCCAGACGTACTACGAAACGGCGGAGCTGTCGGGCGCGACGGATCCCGATCTGGTGTTCAACCTGCGGGCCAAGCTCGACGCGACCGGCCACTACGACGACAACGAGGTCGATCGAGTCGTGAAGGTCGAGCTGGATCCGAAGTCGAAGCAGGGCGAGCTGGTCGCGGCGCTCGAGCCCGTGTTCGACCGGGTCATGCGCAAGTACAAGGTCGCGCGCGAGGCGCTTCGGGTCGCGCGGCAGCGCGGCGACAAGGCCGCCGAGGCGGCCGCGCAGGAGGAACTCGACGCCCTCGTGCTCTTCCGCGGTGACATGTGCGCGTACCTGCGGCTCTACACGTTCCTGTCGCAGATCTTCGACTACGGCCAGACGGCGCTCGAGAAGCGCGCGATCTTCTACAAGCGCCTGATCCCGCTGCTCGACTTCGAACGCGAACGCGAATCCATCGACGTGTCGAAGGTCCAGCTCACCCATCACGCGCTGCGCAACAAGGGGACGGCGAACCTCGGGCTCTTGAGCAACGCCGGCCTGCTGATCGACCCGCTTGACGGCGCCGGCGCCGGTGCCGTGCAGGAGAAGCAGAAGGCGTATCTGGCCGAGTTGATCGAGCGCGTGAACGAGCTCTTCTCCGGCGACCTGACGGACAACGACAAGCTCATCTACGTCCAGAACGTCCTGCGCACCAAGCTGCTCGAGTCCCCCACGCTGCAGCAGCAGGCCGCCAACAACTCCAAGGAGCAGTTCGCCGCGTCCCCCGACCTCTCGAAGGGCCTCGTCGACGCGATCATGGAGTCCTACGACGCCCATACGTCGATGAGCCAGCAGGCGCTCGACTCGAAGCCCCTGCAGGACGGCCTGCTTCGCCTGCTGCTCGACTACGCCGGCCTCTACGAGGCGCTGCGAAAGCGGGCGACGGGGTAGCTTCCCTCAGCGCGGAGTCTCGCAGCGGGCAGCCGACGCTTGCCAGTGGACCTGAAGTTGGTGGACGGCTCCGGCAGGCGACCGGGGCGCGACGCCGAAGCCTAGCCGTCCGCGAGGTAGCCCCAGACCTCAGCATCGACGGGGCTGAAAGTGGCCAAGTCGAGAACTTCGATGACCGAGCCGGAAGGAACCGAGAACCCTCTCGGCACTTCACGCATGCTGGTTCCGTTCCCAATTGCGTCGCCGCCGAGGCTGTCGCTCATCATCCCCGCGAATGCCTTCATCTCTGCCACTCCGTTGACCCTGAGTTCCACGGAGGCCGAGCCCGTCGAGTATGCTGCCGGGGCCCGGGTCCCCAGCGCGGTAACCACGAACCACTTGTTGGCAGGAACCGTGAAGGGCGTTCCTTCTCGGATCCGCACCATGTCCTGGGGCCGAACGAGTGCCTGCGGGGACGGTCGCGCGAGCGTCGGCACCGCGAGTTGCGGCGACTGGGCCATCGAGACGAACGCGATCGCGGTCAGGCCGACACCGACGAGCAGCGACGACGGATGCAGGGTGATGGGCTTCAATGGTTACCTCGAGCTGGAATCAGGGACGCTCACGATGCGACGCAGTCACGCCGCATGGCGGGCGATGGGAAGGATCGATCGGAACGTCTGCGCGCCGAGGATCGGCCTTCCGGCGTCCTCGAAGCGCGATGAGAGTGCCAGTCGGATTGGGAGCTTACGGAGATCACGAGTACTCGCAAGGTGAACTGGTGCGAACGGGCCTATCGCCGAGCAGCGGCAGTGCCGAAGGGTCGAGCTTCGTTCGTCATTTCCAGCCGGCGCCGCGAGCAGTGCCGACGCGATGACGGGAGCTGGTCGGCGCGCCGTGGCGACGGCCCCATCAGCCCACGCCTACCCTCGACCGCTCCGCGAACTGCTGCCTCGCATGGTCGATCAGCCGCAGCTCGCCGTCGGCGCAGCGGTACTTCCAGAAGGTCCAGCCGTTGGTCGCCGGCAAGTTGCCTTCGCCGTCGCGGCCGATCACGCTTCCGCGTGCCACTGAGCCAGCAGTCGAGAGCGAGTCGTAGAGCTTCCCCCCGACCTTGACCTGGCCGTCGGGCTGAAGCTCCGCCACGAGCGTCTGCCCGCGATACACGCGCGTCAGCTCGATCGGCGCCTTGATCAGCCGCGCACGGATCAGGTCCATCGGCGTGACCGTCTGGAGCGTCGGGGCCTTTCTGGGGGCTTCCGACGCGGCCTTCGGCTCCACAGCTGTCTTGTGCTCGACGCGCTTGCGAGCCTTCGCCGTCGCGATCTCCTCGACCGTGCGCTCAGGGAACTCGAACTGCGCCCGGCAACGCCGGAGCGACTCACGCACCTCGTCCGCTCCAAGATCCTGGGCTCGACGAAGGACGGCGTTCACGAGCTCGAGGTCGTTGTCGCCGTCGAACAGCTCACGCAGCGCCTCCTGGACCTGACGGTCGACGAACTGCGCCTTCCACAGGACGTCGATGCGCTTCTCGTCGAGCTGGTCCCTCGCGAGCAGCGCCAAGACCTCTGCCGCCTTCGCGGGGTTCTCGGAAACGCGGCAGTCGCGGAACCGCTTCTTCTCGACGTGGACGCGCGCGAGCGCGTTGTAGATCTGATACTCGTCGCCGTTGGTCAGCACGATCCACTCGACGCCAGCCACGCTGGCGTAGCCCATGATCTGGTTCGCCCAACGGTGGTCGTCGAGGTTCTCGTTGAGGGCCTTGGCCTCGACGAAGAGCCGGGGCGTGCGCCGCGTCAGGAGGCCGTAGTCGACGGGCGAGTCCTTGGATTTGAGTCTGTACTCGCGCGCGACTTCGTCGATGTCCTCGGTGTCCCATCCGAGCGCGCGCAGGACGGGCTCGATCAGGGACGCCTTGGTGTTCTGCTCGTTGAGTTTGGACTTCGCGCTCTTGCGAATGCGCTCGGCGAGCTTGGTGAGCTCGACTGCGAGCTCTGCGGGCTTGGGCATGACGGACTCCAGGGGGATGGAGTTGCGGCGGCAGGGTGCGAGCTTCGGGGGGAAGGGCTCGCGGCGGGTGGGTCCCGCGTCGAGGGGAGCTTAGCGTCGCCCGTTCCCGTCACCGCGCCCCGCGCCCCTTGGCGGCACCGCCTCGAGCCCCATGCCTAGCGCCAGACACGCCGCGATGCGCGTCCGCGCCTCGAGCAGCTCCCCTCGCACGACGCGATCGCCGCACGCGCCGGCGGCCTTGTCGATCTGGCGCACGGCGGCGCGCATGTGGCGCAGCGTGGGGTCCTTGCGCGTCTTGGCGCGTTCGGCGCGGGTCTTGATGCGCTCGATCTGGGCTTCGAGAGCGGCGATGCGGGATTCGGGGGATCGGTGGGTGGTCATCCGGGGAGTCCTTGGGGTGGGTTGTGTGGGGTTCGTCCTGGCGGCGGCATGCCACCTTGGGTCTGCGCTGTTCAGGGGGCGGCGAGGGCTCGAGCGGACGCGAGGGGCTGGCGCATCGCACCCGCCCCCGCAGGGGCCTCCACCGCCGCCCTCAAGTCCTCGACCTCGAGGTGCGTGTACACCCGCGCCGTCAACTTGGGGTCCGAGTGCCCGAGCATCCGCTGCGTCACGACCAGCGCCACGCCCCGGCGCGCCATGCGGCTGGCGGCGGTGTGCCGAAGCGCGTGGATGTCGACGACGCGCCCCTGGGCGTCGAAGCGCTCGATCCCGGCGCGGTCCATCACCCTGCGAAGCAGGCGCCGCGCGTTGGTCGTGTAGTCGGCCCAGTCGGCGCCGTCGGGCGACAGGAAGACGCGGTCGAGCGGTTGCGCGACGCGCAGGCGGATGCGCTGGTGCAGCGCGCGGAGCGCCATGAGCTCTGCGACCACCTCCCCGCGAAGCGGGATGACTCGCCCGCGGCCGGACTTGGTCGTCACGGCGCGCAGGTCCACCACCTTCCTGTGCGGGTCGAGGTCCGCCCACGTGACCTGCGTCAGCTCGCCCCAGCGCGCGCCCGTCTCGAGCAGCGCCCTCCACAGCGGGGCCTGCGGGACGCGCTCGGGGCGACGACGGGCGGCGTAGGCCCCGCCCCGGCCGTGCAGGTGGATGGTTCGCTCGGCCGCCGCGCGAGCGGCGCACTCCGCATCGTCTGCCGCTGCCGCGGCGAGGAAGCGCTCGATCTCCTCGTCGGAGAGCGCCCGGCGCACGCGCCGCTGGTGGCGCTCGCTCGTGGGCAGCGGCTTGAGCGCCCGCACCGGGTTCTCGGCGATCAGCTGCGCCGTCACGGCCCAGCCGAGCATCGCCCGAAGCGCGCCCGTGTCGACGTTCACCGTGCGGTGCGCGACGCCTTGGGCGAGCCGCTCGCGTTGGTAGCGCATCAGGTCCATCACGCGCAGGTCACGGACGCGCTGCGCGGGGATGGCGGCGAGCACACGCGCGAGCGCGTCGGTCACGGATCGGAGCTGCTTGCTTCCGACTCGCGCAGCGAGGTCCTCGAGGTACGCCACGCGCAGCTCGTCGAGCGCCATGGCCTGCCCCTCGACGGGGCCGAGTCCCGCGAGCTCAAGGTCGCGCTGGCGAATGATCTCGGCTTGCCGCCGCTCGGCGACGCGCCGGTCGGTGGAGAGCGCCTGGCGGTGCCGCTGGCCCTTGGCGTCGGTCCACGAGAGCACCCAGCGGGGCGGACCCTCGCCGCGGCGTTGGAGGGCCAGCGCGCCACAGCCGAGCGCTCGACCGAGCCGCCCGCCGCCCGCAGATGCGCACTCCGTGCGGCCCGTGCCGTCTGCTCGTCCCGCGCGCTCCGCGCGTGCCGCGATTGCTGCTCGTCCCATGGCTCAGCCCCCCACCGCGGCGCGCAGCCGCTCGTCG
>JAPLOE010000195.1 GCA_026692705.1 Planctomycetota bacterium | reverse complement strand
CGTGTCGTGCTGCCGGCGGCGCTCGAGGGCGAGCTCACGCTCGAGGCGAAGCTGCTCTACCGCATCGCGTCGCCGCACGCGCTGCGCGAGGTGATGGGGGACGAGGCCTTCGTCCCGCAGGTGGTCGAGATGGCGAGCGCGCGCCAGTCCGTTCCGGTCGCGCGCTGAGCGTCGCTCGCGGCTCGCAAGTTCCTCGCGCCAACATCTGGCGCGGCTCCGCGTAGTCCCGGCCTCGTTCGGAAGTCGCTCGCAGACGCGCACTCGCGTGTCCCGAACGATCGACGGCGCGCGCCGCGTGGGAGCCTACGCCCCGGTGCGCAGGAGCAGTGAGCCACGCTGCGCAGGCAGCCACGGGGGGAGCGGGCTTTTGCGCGCGGTGATGCGCGGGTTTTCGCGGCGTTTTCCTAGGAAGCCGCAACAGTTCCACTCCCGCATACCTTGCTCGGCGTATGGGCCGCGACGTGGGGTTCATGGTCCGATTTGTGCAGGTAGTGATTCGTCCCAGATGCGCCCGTCCAGCCTTCCCGAGTGAGCTCCGACTCCCTCCGCGAAGGATCCCCAGGGCGGGCCGGCCAAGCCAAAGGGCAAGCCGGTCAACCGCAGGACTGGGCTTTCTTGCAACACCTTCCTCGAGGTTCGACTCCCATGAAACGCATCCCGCTGGTTCTCGCCGCAGTGACCTCCCTCCTGCTGTCGGGCTCCGCGATGGCTGGTGACTATCACAAGGACGGGACGCTGCTCTGCTCCCAGTGCCACGTGATGCACTTCAGCCAGTCCCACGGCTACAGCCCCAACGGCTCCGGCTTCGTGTTCACCCCGATCGGCTTGACGCCGCACGAATTCCTGCTGCGCGGACCGGTCAACGACCTGTGCCTTGCCTGCCACGACAACAGCGGCTTCGCACCGGACGTCTACGGCTCGGCGAACACGGGCAACGGTCCGACGGACGTGCGTCTCGCCGGCTTCCTGAACCGTCTGAGCGACACGAACACCGCCAGTGGCCACACGCTGGACTCGACCGCCACCGCGCCGGGTTCCACGGGCACGGGCTGGTCGAACCCCAACGGCCTGAACTGCGTCGACTGCCACAACCAGCACGGCGGCAGCGTCAGTGGCTCCACCGCAGGCCAGGCGGGCTACAGCCCGTACCGCAACCTGCGCGTGACGGCCGGCCAGGCCGCCTCGAACTCGACCGCGGTGACCTACAACTACACCTCGCACGGCACCAACGACCTGACCCGCGACGTGTTCGAGCGCGCGAACGCCGAATACGACGAAGGCGATGTCGACTGGAACGAGCCCGACAGCACGAACTCGGCGATCGCCAAGTGGTGCGCGGGCTGCCACGGCAACTTCCATGGCACCGTCGGCTCCGCCAACATCGGCGGCATCGCCTTCGGCGCGGGCTTCGAAGAGTTCGTCCGCCACCCGTCGGCCGGCGTCAACATCGGCGCGCTCGGCGGCGGCCACTCGAGCCTCTCGCTGTTCAACCAGCACACCAACAAGGTGAAGGTCATGAGCCCGACGGGCGTGTGGGGCGCTTCGCACCCCGCCGACGTCACCCCGACCTGCATCAGCTGCCACAAGGGCCACGGCAACGGCAACGCCTTCGGCCTGATCTACCGGCAGGGCACCGGCACGCTGACGGAAAACGGCGACACCGCCGGCAACCAGATCGAGGACCTGTGCGGCCAGTGCCACGTCCAGGGCCGCTGGTTCTTCAACAACCCGTGATCTGAGCCTCGAGCCTTCGAGGCGCAGAGCAGCCTCGAGCTCGCAACGCGTCCCGGTCGTCCGAAAGGATGGCCGGGACGCGCGCTTTTTCGCACCCCGGCCCGCGAGCCGCCGCGCGCTCACTTTGCGATTTCCTTCAAGAGCGCCACGCAGCGGGGCCGATCCCAGCGCACCTCCACCCTGAGGTGCCCCTTGCTCCCGTTCCGCACGCACTCCCTCCTCCGACTGGCCGCCTTGCTCTCCGTCGCGGGTCCGCTCGCCTTGCCCGCCAGCGCCGGTGACTACCACGAGCTCGGCACGCTCGACTGCGGCGATTGCCACCGCATGCACTTCCGCGAGGAGGCGCTGTCGAAGCTCGACAAGCCCACGGGAGTGGGAGCGTTGCTCAAGCGTGACGTGAACGACCTGTGCCTGTCGTGCCACGATGGCTCGGCGCGCGCGGCCGACGTGCTCGGCGGCAACCTGGGCAGCGGCGCAGGCACGGTGCGGCAGGCCGGCTTCCTCAATCGACTCGGGCGCACCGGTCGCGAGGCGACGGGACACACGCTCGGCTCGACGGCGATCGCGCCGGGCTCGAACCCGCCGTGGAGCGCCGATCAGGAGAATGGCGGCGGCATCGGGCTCAACTGCATCAACTGCCACGCGCCCCACGGCAACCGCGACGGCGGACCGCGCACCTACCGCAACCTGCGCAGCGACGCCGGGCACAACCCGCTCGGGCGCGGCGCCGTGACCTACAACTACGAGAGCCACGGCACGAACGACCCGACGCGGGACGTGTTCGTGCGGCGGCCGCTCGAGTACGACGAGTCCGACGTCGACTTCAACGAGCCCGACCGCAGCGACTCCGCCATCGCGCGCTTCTGCGCGGGCTGCCACGAGCTGTTCCATGGCATTCCCGGCGATTCACGCGTGGGCGGCAGGCGCTCGGGCGCGTCGTTCACGGAATTCGTGCGCCACCCCAGCGGCGGCGTCGACATCGGTGCGCTCGGCGGCGAGGGCTCGAGCCTCGCGACGTTCGCGAAGAAGGACAATCGAGTGAAGGTGCTGAGCTCCGCAGGCACGTGGGGCTCGCCCGGACACGACGTGACGCCGACGTGCATCAGCTGCCACAAGGCACACGGCAACGGCAACCCCTTCGGGCTGATCTACCGCTCCGGCCGCGGGCAGCTCACCGAAGACGGCGACACGGGCGGGCGCAGCCTCGAAGCGCTCTGCGGGCAGTGCCACGAGACGGGCACCGGCGGCGCCTGAACGCGCGTCACGACGTGAAGTTGAAGGACAGCAGCACGACCTCGGTCCGGTTGCCGTTCTGCGGAAGGTCGGCGAGGTACTGCAGCTCGAAGTAGGTCCGCGCGTCGAGCGTCCAGCGCGCGAGCGCACGCCAGCGGTCGTAGGTGTTGCTGTTGACCGAGCGGTTCTCGGCGCGGTCGTAGTCGAACTGCAGGTCGAGCGACCCGCCCTCGAACGGGATCCAGTCGATGTTGAAGCGCTGGTCCAGGCCGGCGCCCGCGAAGCTGTCGAGCCAGTTGAGCTCGACCTCGATGATCACGCGCTCGGTGGGGCGGTAGAGCACCGCGCATTCGTAGCGCGTCTCGCTCGGGTCGGGAATCTGCGCTGCGCCCGCGCCCGACACCTCGGCGTCGTCGCGGCGTGCGCGCAGCGTGAGCTCGACCTGCGACGTGAGCTGCGCGATCAGGCTGGCGGACGCGATCCAGCGTGCCACCCGCCGCAGGTTGGTCGCGTCCTCGGTGCGGTTGCGCTCGACCAGCAGTTCGGAGCGCAGCGTGCGCAGGAGCTGCGCCGTCGCGAGCAGCTGCGTCGCCTCGACGGTCGAGTCGTCGTTGTCGTTGATGTCGCGGTCGGAGTGGTTGTAGCTGAGGTCGACGTCGAGCGTGCGCAGGGGACGGTAGGTCAGCACGCTCAGCAGGCTGCGCGTGCGCTCGTCGCGGATGATGCGGTCATCGATGTGCTGCTCGGCGACGCGCACGTTGCCCTCGAACTGCGTGCTCGGCGTCCAGGCCGCCCACACGCCGTTGTCCAGGCGCAGCTCGTCGCGGATCGCGGTGCCCGAGGCGCTCGAGTCGGCCGATTGCACGAAGGCGTCGTAGCCGACGCGCACGTTGTCGGCGAGGCGCCACGAGAAGTTGCCGGTGGCGCTCTCGATCGAGTCGTCCGAGCGCGAAAGGGCCGAGCTCGCGTTCGAGCCGAGCTGGAACACCTCGAGTTCGGTGACGAGCACCGACGGTGCCGCGGCCGGCGAGGCCGTG
>JAPLOE010000194.1 GCA_026692705.1 Planctomycetota bacterium | reverse complement strand
ACACCGCCCGAGCGCTCCTTCCACGTCGACCATGGGCCGCCGGCGACGATCTCCAGCAACTGTGCATGGACTTCGTCGCGGTAAGTCGCGGGATGTTCGTTGAGCACGACGGCGTCAAAGGCGAGGCCCTTGAGGCGCCAGTGTTCCTGCGCCATCAGCACCTGCCGCAGGAGCTCGACGCTGTCCGCTCCCGTGATGCAGATGAGCACGATCGGCAGGTCGCCCGAGATCGAATGGCGCCAGAGGCCACTCTGCGAGAGCGTGTTGCGCGCGATCACCGCCGGATCCGCGCGCAATGAAGTGTCCGACGAGAAGATGCGCGAGCCGAGGCGCTCGAAGAGCTGGGCCTCGTCGAGTGAGATGCCCAGATGCCGCAACGCCACCGACGCGTGCGTGTAGGCGAGCGCGAACGTGCGCGATGCGACGCCGGGCTCGTGGTACTTGCGGGCCAGCGCACGCGCGCTCGCGTCGTCCGCGGCGATTCCCGTCGTGAACGTAAGGCGCGCGCTTGCACCCGGAGCGAGACGCAGGCGCGAGCGCAGGCTGAACACCGGATCGAGCACGGCTCCCGTCACGCCGGAGAGCGGACGGCCATCGAGTGCCAGCGGCGCCTGCGGAGTGCGGCCGCGACCGAGGAAACGCAGCCGGTCGGTCTCGTGCTCGACCTGCGCGCGCGAGACGCCGTCGGTGGAGAGCACGTGGAACGCCACGGCGGTCGGATCGCTGGGCGTGCGCGCGCGCCGACGCGCGTAGAGCGCTGCCGAAGCGGGATCCCACTCGGTCTCGACGAACAGACGGCCAAAAGCCGGATGTGCCGCGTCCTCAGCAAGCGAGCCCAGCGAGAGTTCGACATAGCTCGTGAGCTCGATCTCGCGCGGCCTCTCGCTGCGATTGGCGAGCGTCACGCGCCGCACTTCCGCGTCGTCTTCCGGAGAGACGGCGATCTCGAGGCGCGTCTCGATCTCGTGGTCGACCCGCTCGAAAACGGCCTTTTCTCCCTGGAATTCGACGACGTAGCTGTCGGCGCGCGAGCCGATCGGCTGGTGGGCCGCTGACCAGACCTCGCCGCTGTGCATGTCGCGCAGGTAGACGAACTGGCTGCCCGGATCGGTGGTGCGGTCCTCGCGCCAGCGCGTGACCGCCAGACCGCGGCACGTGCTCGACCCGCCCCCGGCGTTGGTGAGCACCACGACGTAGGCCCCGTTCGACAGGATCTGCGCGTGCGTGAACGGAGTCGAGGCCGAGCGAATGCGGCGCGGCGTGCGCGGCGGGGCGCGCAGCGGCACGGTGCGTTCTTCGTCCGGTGTGGGCTGGATGATCGGCGCGTGCCGCGGAATGCGCTCCTGCAGCAGCAATTCGGTGGCCTGCACGCGCAGGTCGGAGTGGAAGCGCTTCACCATCGCGTCGTCGAGCAGCACGTTCACGATCGCGATCAGGCTCATGCCCTGGTGGTGCGCGAAGTGCGCCTTCACGACGAAACCCGCGCCCAGCTTGCGCGACGGATCGCTCTCGACCTCGCTCTCGTCCTCGGAAGGCCTCCGCGGCGTGTAGTCGATCGACTCGTAGAAACCGAGCGCGCTCCCCACGCCTTCGTCGACAAGTTGCCGCAGGTTCACGACCGCCGCCGACGGTTCGACGAGCGCGCCGAGAAGCGTCGCGTAGGGTGCGACCACGAGCTCGTCCACGAGGCCGCGCTTGAGGCCGAGGCCCGGCACCCCAAAGGCCTTGTACTGGTAGATCCCACCGCGATCCGTGAGGTTGTAGGCGGACTCGGAAATGCCCCACGGAGCATGACGCTCGCGTGCGTAGCGACGCTGGCGCCGCACGGCCATGGCGCAGGACTTGTCGAGGAGCGTGCCCGGGTAACTGCGCATGAGCAGGCTCGGCATCAGGTACTCGAACATCGTCGCGCTCCACGAGACGAGCGTCGGCGCGCCGTCGACGCTGACGACGAGTCGGCCGAGATGGAACCAATGGCTCTTGGGAACGTCACCCTTGGCGATCGCGAAGAAGCTCGAGAGGCGCGCCTCGGACGCGAGCAGGTCGTAGTGGGCGTTGTCGAGCCGTTCCGTGAGGCTGTTGTCCTCGAGCCGGCATCCGATCGAGAGCAACTCGCGGTCGGGATCGAGCAGGAAGCGGAAATCCATCCCATCGGCGAGCGCCACTGCGCGCCGCCCGAGCTCGCGCAAGCTCTCCGCGTGCGTGGACTTGGACGCGGCCAGCTGCTTGCAACCCTGCGCCAGCGCCACGAGCGAACCCGCGAGATTCCCGCTGTCGACGGTGGACACGTAGCGCGGCTGCAGCGGCGCGAGCGTGCGCGTGTCGTACCAGTTGAGCAGGTGCCCGCGGTGTCGCTCGAGGCTCTCGACGCTCGTCAGCGTCGCGTCGAGCCGCGCCACCAGCTCGGGCGTCGCGATGAAACCCAGATCGTGCGCCGCGAGCGTCGACAGCAGTCCCATGCCGATGTTCGTCGGCGAGGTTCGCGCCGCGAGCGCGTGCGGCTGCTCCTGAACGTTGTCGGGCGGAAGGCCGTGGTGCTCCGCACCGCCATAGAGCTCGAAGTACCGCCAAGTCTTGCGCGCGACCTCGAGCAGGTACTCCCGCTCCGCCTGCGCGAGCACGCGCCGCGTGTTCTTCGGCGGCCGACTCAGGAAATAGGCCAGCGCCGGCGCAACTGCCCACAGGACGAGGAACGGCGCCGCTTGCACGAGCGCGTCCGGTCTCGCGGCGCGAATCGCGAGCGCGAGGGCGAGCGCGACAGCCGGGCTCGAGCCCATCGCGACGTAGAACACCCGCAAACCAGCCAACGCATCCTCACGACTCGACTGCGGGCCGCTGCGCCGCGCGTGCGCGGCCGCGGTTTCCCACTCGAGCAGGCGGCGCTTGGTGATCACGAGCCGCACGAGCGTGAGCGCGACGGCGTGCAGCACCCGCCACGCATGGAACGGCAGGAACGCGACGAGCAACAGCGTCTGCGCACTCGACCACGCTACGTCCTCGCAGGCTCCGCGTGCGTACAGCCGCAGTGCGTTCGCTGGTCCTGGCCGCAACGCGAGGTTCAGCAGCGAAGTCCACAGCGGCAAACCGAGCACCGCCAGCGTGCCGAGCGTCCACACCCACGGCTCGCCCGGGAGGCAAGTCCACGCGGCGGCGAGCAGGGCGACGAACGCCGGTGCGAGCAGGCTGCGGCGCAGGTTGTCGAGGATCTTCCAGCGACTGATCAGCGGCAGTCCGTTGCGCGCGAAACCCGCACGCGTCGGCACGACCGGCAGGAGCCACGCGAGGATCTGCCAATCGCCGCGGACCCAGCGATGCTCACGCCGCGCATGCGCGAGCAAGTTCGCGGGGTAGTCGTCGATCAGCTCGAGGTCCGTCACGAGCGCCGTGCGCGCGTGCACGCCCTCGAACAGGTCGTGCGAGAGCAGCGTGTTCTCCGGCACGCGCCCTTCGACCGTCGCGCGGAACGCATCGATGTCGTACAGGCCCTTGCCGGTGAACACGCCTTCGTCGAACAGGTCCTGGTACGTGTCGGAAACGGCCGTCGTGTACGGGTCGGTGCCCGTGTTGCCCGCGTGGATGCGCGCGAAGGCCGAGCCCGCGGCGCTCGAGTGCGTGACGCTGATGCGCGGCTGCAGGATCCCGTAGCCCTGCGTGACGCGCCCGACGGCGGGATCGATCACCGCGCGGTGCAGCGGATGCGAGAGGATGCCGATGAGCTCGCGTGCGACGTCGCGCGGTGCCTTGGTGTCGCGGTCCAGCGTCAGCACGAACCGCATCGACGGCAGGAGCTCGAGTCGCCCGACCTGCACGCTGAATCCGGTGTCGGTCGCGCCGCGCACGAGGCGATTGAATTCCTCGATCTTGCCGCGCTTGCGCTCCCAACCCATGAACACGCCCTCCTTCGGATTCCACTGGCGCGCACGGTGGAACAGGAAGAAGCGATCCGAAGGCAGGCGTCGATTGAGCTCCTCGATGCCGTCGCGCGCGGCGCCGAGCACGAGCTCGTCCCCTTCCGCGACCGCCGTCGTCGAGTCCATGAAGTCGCTGAGGATCGCGAAGTGGATGTTCGGGTCGAAGTTGGCGAGCGCCTGCACTTCGAGGTGCTCGAGCAGGTGCACGACGTCGGCCACGTCGGCGAGCAACGTCGGGATGATGACGATCGTGCGCGAGCGTTCGGGAACGCCCTCGGAGAAGTCGAGACGAGGGAGACGCTTCGGCGGCGCCTGCGCAGCGACGGCGCGCTGAACGAGCAGCACCGCAAGTTCGCTCGCGGGAAGCAGGATGACGAGCGCGATCGGGACCCACGCGTGGCGGGCGCCGACGAAGGCGGCGTAGGTGAGCGCCGCGGCGATGACGAGACCCGTGATCGTCGCGATGCTGCCGAGGTAGACCCCCGTCGGATGGCGATGGACCGCGCGCCGCAGCCGCATGCGCACGCCGATGCTGGACTTCACGTCCTTCTCGAGCGCGGCCCGGCCCGCACCGACGAGGTGGTACCCGACGTGGGCCTCGAGAGCTTCCGCGTCACGCGCCGCGGCGGCCCGCGCGAGCTCGATCGCGCGCAGGCTCACGCTCAGTTGCGCCTCTCCGCTCGGCTGCGCGATTTCCTCGACGGCATGGCGATAGCCGTCGCGACTGAGGAAATCCATGCAGGCGTAGTCGCCGCTGGGGTCGCGCCGCAGGATGTGCTCGACCTCACTGACTTGCTCGACGAAACGGCTCCAGTCGAGCGTGGCGCACAGGCGCAGGCTCGCGATCGAGTTGCCCATCGAGGCCTGTTCGGTGGCCTCGCGCTGGTATTCCGAACGCACGACCGCCTCCGACGTGGTGCCCCGCGCCGCAAGCTCGACTTCGACACGCGCGTGCCACGTCAGCACCGCCGGGTCGTGCTCGAGCGTGCGCTGGCGGAGCTGCGTCACGAACGCGGCGTGCAGAGGTGAAGGCAAATCCTCCGGTGGACCTCCCGCCTCGAAGCGCTTGATCGCTTCCTTCGCCTCCCGACGCGCCGCGCGTCCACGCAGCAGGTCGCTCGCGAGGCGCGAGACGTTCTCGAGCAACGCGAGCTTGAGCAGCGTCGGCCAGGCCCACAGCTCGCCCAGCGTGAGCGGCGCCAGATTCTGGAACGCCGTCACGAAGCGCTTGAGCAAGTCCTCGTCGAGCCGACCATCACCGTGCAGCGTCAACTCGCGCGCGAGCGCCCAAGCGCGCGCCTGACCGCCGAATTCGCGCGCAGCCAGCTGCGGCAGGCGCCGGTAGTAGGGCGTCGGCAAGTCGCGGCGGATCGCACGCGCCTGCGTGTCGAGCAGGTGCGCTGGCGCCCATCGGCGGGAGGCTCGGCGATCCCATGCTTCGGGCACCAGACTTTCTGCGACGTTCGTGCTGCCGCGAGACGCGGCGACGAGCTGGGGCGGAGGACGGCGAAGCTGAACCCGAGGCCGCCCACGCAGCGGGCGCTCGCCGCACGTGGCGACTGCGCCATGCATAGGCTGCGCTTCCTCCCCGGGGCAATCGATGGGAGTTGGTAGTGCGCCGCGGCGTCGACGCGGTGCGATGCGCATTTCCATGGCAAGACGAGCGCGGACGCGCTCGTGCGAACTCGCTCTCGATCAGCGCCAGGGCGCGAGACTCGCGCCGGAAAGGAGTCGGATCCGCCGCGACGGTGGGGATACCGTCGCGGGGATCCGGCCCGCGGAGCTTCGAGGAGGGGATTCGCTCCTCTCACGCCGCGCTCGGCACCCGCGTGGGCCGCGACGACTTGCGTCGCTGCCCGCGTGAGCACCGAGAACTCATCTGCCCGAGCCGCCGCCGTGCGGGCGATCCGTCGACTTGCCGTCGTTGCTCTTCGTGGCCGGAGCAGCCTGCGGGTTCGACTTGCCGTCGCCGTGCTGCGGCTTGCCCTTGGGCTGGTTGCGCTGGCTGGCGTCGGCGCGTTCGGTGTGCTCGCGCTTGTCGGTCTGCGCGGGCTTCGCCTCGGCGCGCGGGCCCTTGTGGCCTTCGCCCGAGTCGTCGTGCTTCTTCTCGCTCGGGTCCTTGCTCATCGCGTCGTCGTCGCCGGGGATCCGCTGCTTCGAGTCGTCGTCGGTGCGGTCGCCGTAGTCGCGGCGCGCCGGGTCGCGCATCGGAGTGATCTTCGCCGGAGTCTTCTGCGTGCCGCCAGCGGTCGACGGCGTTCCACCCTGCTTGGGTGAAGTGGTCTCGGGCATGCGGCCGTTCTGGTTGTCGGACTCGTTCGTCATGGTTGTTCTCGTTGTGGGCTCTGCGACCGGACGCCGCGAGACGCCGTTGCGACATCCCCGCGAGCCTTCCGGTCCTGATCTCGCTCCGCATCCTCGTCGGCTGCGGCGCGGACTCAGTGGCGAGAGCTTGGTTTCGCGCGAGCATCTCCCCCATCGACAATTCTGGGCAGACGTGCGTCCGGAGTCGGGTAGCGCGGGCCCGCTGCGTCGTCTCGTTCCGCGAGCAGCGTCAGTTCCCTGCTTGTGTCGATGTGGACGCGGTTGCGAGCGCTCTAGCTTCGCCCGCGCGACACGCAACACACGACGCACACCACGTTCAGCAGACGTGGCTGTGGTCGGCGTGTGCTGGAGCGGCCCGCGACAACGTCGTTTCGCTTGTGCCCTCGGGTCCAGGCGCGTCGACGCGATGACCCTGCATTCTTTTCGGCCACTCGCACAGCACGCCTCTTCCTGCAGCACGACGACGCAGCTCGAACGCCGCACAACAACCTGTCGGTCTGACCTGAACGCAGCCTGGAGCCACCATGAAGCACTCGAAATCGAAGCGCAAGGCGAGCGGCAGCGCCGCTGCGAACGACAAGAAGGTCCGCGCGCCCAAGAGAAAGTCCGCGCGCTCCAGTTCTGCGGCCGCGGCGCCGCGCGCCTCCGACACGCTCCCTCTGGAGCCGTTTCGCGAGCGGCCCGAGGACACGGTGCTCACCACCGACCAGGGCATTCCGATCCCGCACACGGACGACGCGCTGAAGGCCGGGCCGCGCGGGCCGACGCTGCTTGAGGATTTCCACCTGCGCGAGAAGATCATGCGCTTCGACCACGAGCGCATCCCCGAGCGCGTCGTGCACGCACGCGGCTCCGGAGCGCACGGCTTCTTCCAGGTGTACGAGAGCCTCGAACGCCTCACCTGCGCGGAATTCCTCTGCGATCCGAAGGTCCGCACGCCCGTCTTCGTGCGCTTCTCGACCGTGGTCGGCTCGCGCGGCTCCGCCGACACGGCGCGTGACGTGCGCGGCTTCGCGACGAAGTTCTACACCTCGAGCGGCAATTTCGACCTCGTCGGCAACAACATGCCGGTCTTCTTCATCCAGGACGGCGTGAAGTTTCCCGACCTCGTGCACGCGGTGAAGCCCGAGCCGCACCACGAGATGCCGCAGGCCGCTTCAGCGCACGACACGTTCTGGGACTTCGTCTCGCTCGTGCCGGAGACGATGCACATGGTGATGTGGGTGATGTCCGATCGCGCCCTGCCGCGCAGCTACCGCA
>JAPLOE010000193.1 GCA_026692705.1 Planctomycetota bacterium | reverse complement strand
GCCGCCCGCCTGCACGTGCTCGCTCTGCCAGCGCAGCACCATCACCGGCGCCTCGCGCGACAGCGACCGCGGCTGCGTGACGAGGTAGTGGTCCGCGATCAGGTCGCCGACCACCCCGACGTGCAGCTTCGAGAAATCCGGGATCTGCATGCTTGGCGTGCTCCTCCCCCAAGTTTCCCTCACCCACGCCGGGAACACAACGCGCCGCTGCGTCCGCTCGAAGCCACGGAACGCGGCCTGATGTCCGTTGCAATGGACACAAGGTGCCACTTTATGTCCATCGCGCTACCCATCGCGGCCAGCTCGTCACATCCATGAGAATCAGCCCGGCTCCCGGCCTTCCCCTGCTGCCTCGAGCGGCAGGTCCGTTAGCCGCCGACACGACGCGGCCTGACACGGCAAGCACGCTGGATTGCGGGCGGGCCCACGGGCCACGAGCTCGCGGCAGCGGACGAGCGCTGCCAGCCGAGGGACCTCATGCGGCGGTCAGCACATCTCGCTCGCGGCGGCGGCGAGGGCGAGTTCGACCAGGCGCTCGGGGACGGGCTTGGCGGCGGCGGTGTGCCACTCGATGCCCGCCTCCTCGGCGAGGTAGTAGTCGGAGCGCACGCCCATGAACGCGTTGTACTTGATCGCGTAGTGCAGCTCCTTCGCGGCGACGGCGGCGGCGGAGAGCTCGGCGTCGAGCTTGCGCACGTCGGGCTTGAAGGCTTCCCACTCCGCGGCGTCCATGGCGAGCACACGCTCGACGATGCCGCGGTACCGCGCGCTCGCAGGCGCGTCGCGATAGCGGTCGAGGCGCGAGTTCACGAACCACGGCATGCAGGTCGCGAGCTTGTCGATGAACAGGTTCTCTTCCGGGCCGAAGTCCATGCACGAGGACTCGGTGAAGTCGGTGAGCTTGACCTCGCGCGCCGGATCGATGTAACCGCCCTTGAGCGCGAGCGCGTAGCTCTCGGTGCCGGGGAACGGGAAGAACAGCGACGTGCGGAAGCGGCCGATGCCGGATTTCGCGAGCAAATCGACGGTTTCCCAGCGCTCCTCGTGCGACTCGTACGGCAGGCCGACCATCAGGAAGCCCGACGTGTGCAGGCCGAACATCTCGGCCGCCTCGATCGTGTTGAACACGTCGTCGTTCGACATGAAGCGCTGCAGCACTTCCTTGCGCACGCGCGGGCTGCCCGACTCGATGCCGAGCTTGAGGATGCGGCAGCCGGCTTTCGCGAGCGCTTCCGCGACCTTCGGATCGAGCTGCTTCACGTGGCTGTTCACCACGAACGGCACCTTGATGCCCGCCGCGTGGTAGGCCTCGCAGACCGCCAGCGCGTGCGGCACGTTCTGCGTGAACAGGTCGTCGTCGAAGATGAACGTGCCGATGTTCTTGTAGCGCGCGAGCACCCACTGGATCTCCTCGATCAGGAGCTCCGGCGGGCGGAAGCGGAAGAAGCCGATCTGCGTCGTCGAGCGGCCGAGCTCGTCGCGGTAGCGGTCGACGATCTTGTGATTCAGGCAATACGTGCAGCGGTACGGGCAACCGCGCGAGCTCAGGAGCCCGAACCAGCCGTGTTTCTGGTCGGTGATGCGCTGCGTGTCGAACAGCTCGTAGTCCGGCATCGGCAGCTTGCGCATGTCCGGGAACTCGCCGACGGGATTGTGGTGCCACAGCTCGCTCGACACCGGAGCGAACTGCGCCGCCGCGGGCCGCACGCCGCCCTTCCACGAGAGAAAGTTGCGCACGTCGTCGGGCCGTTCGCCGCGCTCGAGCCGCGTCACGAGCTCGAGCAACGCCTCCTCGCACTCGCCCACGCCGACGTGATCCCACAGGCCATCCGCCATCACTTCCGTCGGCACCATCGTCGGATGGATGCCGCCGACGATCACCGGCGGCAGCTCGAGCCCACGCTCCTCCGCCGCGCTCCGCAGCCACGCCACGAGCTCCGTCGCCGCGTGGTACTGCTGCGTCAGGCACGAGAAAGCGATCAGCCCCGGCTGCCACTCGCGCACGAGCGCCAGCACGTCCTCCTCGGTCGGCACCGGCGGCAGGTTCTCGTTCTGGTTCAGGAGCCGCGTCTCGTGCCCGGCGCGCTTGAGCACCGCCGACAACGTCGCCAGCCCGTGGTTGAACCCCATCTGCGTGTAGAGGTTCGGATAGACGAAAAGGACTCGCATCGCGCGCAGATCCTACCGGACTCCGGCGCTCCGGGCTCGCGCCCCCTGCCCCAGCTTCCCCGGGCGGGCGCCGTGGCGCTCTCGGGGTGCGCTAGCGCGGCTCGAGCAGGCCGGCGGCGGTGATCCAGGCGAGGTGCGACTCGGTCCAGTTGGGGTTGGGGACGAGGCGGATCGTGGTGCCCTGGTAGCGCAGCCATGGGTTGTCGAAGACACCAGGTCTTCGCCCGACCTCGCTGTGTTCTGCTCGCGTGACGACGCAGCCGATGCAGAGACGATCGAGCAGCGCTTCCAAGTCCGACTCGGAGGGCGGCTCGCCCCGTCCAACGATTGGTTTCATTCGCGCGGCCCACGACTCCCGTGGAAACACATGCTCGTGCTGAATGCTCTCGTCATGCTTGCTCCGAGACGCCTCCTCCAACCTCCGCTTCAGCGACGCCCCGCCCAGGCAATTTACGAAACCCGACGCAACCCGAAGCGCCTCTATGCTCCAGAACTGGCAGCCCAGGTATTTTCCAGTCAACTCCGACCATTTCCACGAGGCCTGACCAACGGGTTCACGGTTGCGATCAAGCCGGATCGGCTTGTACGCAACTTTCAGCTTGGGCGGCTCCACAATCTTGCCTGTACGCAGGTACTCCCTGAGATACAGGACAATGGCCCGGCGATCCTCGGCAGCCCCGGATGCGGTGAGAGCGTCAACGTTGAACAACGTGAGAGGCGTGAGCATGTGAGAATGATGACGAGTCGACCACCAGGTGCAACTCCAACCGCGAACACGCGTCGTGATCCCACTCTGAACTCGCCGCCGGTCGTCGTCGTCAGACTCGTCATGATCCAGGCGCAGGAATTCGAGCGCTGCCCGTGCGTCGAGCTGATCGGGACCTGCGCACGCCGGCACGCGCTCTAGCGCGGCTCGAGCAGGCCGGCGGCGCGGATCCACGAGACGTGCGGCTCGGTCCAGGCGGGGTTCGGCACGAGGCAGATCGACGTGGGTTGGAAGCGCAACCAGGGGTTGTCGGGGGTGCCGGGGCGGCCGGCGGCCTCGTCGTGTTGCGTGCGGGTGACGACGCAACCGATGCAGAGCTGGTCGAGTTGGGCTTCGAGTTCGGCCGGCGACGGCACGGCGTCGGTTCCGACGAGCGCCTGCAGGCGCGCGATCCATTCATCGCGCGGGAAGACGCTCTCGTGCTGGATGCTCTCGAGGAAATAGCCCTTCGAGACGCGCTCGCAGACGCGCTTGAGCGGCCGGCCGGGCCAACGGGCGTCGAGTTCGACGACGACGCGCTTGGCCTCGGTGCTCCACCAAGAGCAGCCCGAGTACTTGCCGTTGAGTTCCGACCATTTCCACGAAACCTGCCCGATCGGCTCGCGACGCAAGTCGACGCGGATCTGCTTGTGGGACGTGTGCAGCTGCGGCGGTTCCTCGAGCTTGCCGGTCGTCAGGTACTCCCACAGGTACCGGACGAGCACGCGGCGGTCCTCGGGGATGAACGAAGCCACTAGCGGGTCGCGCTGGAACACGTCGAGCGAAGGCATGCCCACCATGCTCGCGAACCGCACGCGCGGCGCAACGGGGGAGTCGCGAGAACGCTACCCTGTCGGACCCCATGAGCCTCGACCCCTGGTTCGCGATCGCGCTGTTCCTCGTCGTCAATCTGGTCGCCTTCGCGGTGCAGGGCATAGACAAGGTGCTGGCGGTGCGCGGGTCGAGGCGCATCTCGGAGCGCACGCTGCTGGTGCTCGGGCTGCCGCTGGCGGCGCCGGGGATGTGGCTGGGGATGCAGACGTTCCGACACAAGACGCGCAAGGTGTCGTTCCTCGTGCTGGCGGTGCTCGTGACGCTCGTCAACCTCGGGCTGCTCGCGGGCTTCCTGTACGGCCTGCACACGGGCTGGCTCGACATCAAGTCGGTGCCCTGAAGGCGCGGCGGCTTGCGCTGCGGTCGGCGCGGGCTCTACCCTGCTCCGACGATGAACCCCCAAAACGCTCCGGGAAAGCCGCGGGTCGGCGTGATCATGGGCTCCAAGAGCGACTGGGAGACGATGCAGCACGCGAGCGCGACCCTGCGCGAGCTCGGGGTCGAGCACGAGTGCCAGGTGGTGAGCGCGCACCGCACGCCCGAGTGGATGGCGGAGTACGCGCGCACCGCCGAGAGCCGCGGGCTCGACGTGATCATCGCGGGCGCGGGCGGCGCGGCGCACCTGCCGGGCATGGTCGCGGCGCAGACGGTGCTGCCGGTGCTCGGCGTCCCGGTCGAGAGCCACGCGCTCAAGGGCATGGACAGCCTGCTGTCGATCGTGCAGATGCCCGGCGGCATTCCCGTCGGCACGCTCGCGATCGGCAAGGCGGGTGCGATCAACGCCGCGCTGCTCGCCTGCGCGATCCTCGCACTCGGCGACGCGGGCCTGCGCGAGCGCCTCGGCGCCTGGCGCCAGCGCCAGACCGACACCGTGCGGGCGACGACGCTGCCGTGAGCGGGCCGATCCTCCCGGGCGCGACGATCGGCGTCCTCGGCTCGGGCCAGCTCGGCCGCATGCTCGCGCTCGAGGCGCGCAAGCTCGGCTATCGCATCCACGTGTTCTCGCCCGACCACGACTCGCCGACCGGGCAGGTGGCGGACCTCGAGTTCACGGCGAGCTACATGGACCTCGAGCGCGTCGAGGAGTTCGCGCGCGGGGTCGACGTCGTCACGTTCGAGTTCGAGAACGTGCCGTTCGAATGCACGCAGGCCGCGGCGAAACACGCGCCGGTGCGGCCGCGCGGCGAAGTGCTCCACACGACGCAACAGCGCAACCGCGAGAAGACCTTCCTCGCCTCGAAGGGCATTCCGGTCGCGCCGTTCGCGGTCGTGCGCACGGCGGCGGAGTTCGAGGCGGCGCTCGCGCGCATCGGCACGCCCGCGATCCTGAAGAGCGCGGATTTTGGCTACGACGGCAAGGGCCAGCGCAAGCTGCGCACGAGCGCTGACGCGGCGGCGGCGTGGGCGGAGCTCGGCAAGTCCGAGTGCGTGCTCGAGGGCTTCGTCGACTTCGAGCTCGAGTGCTCGGTCGTCGCCGCGCGCGGTCTCGACGGCTCCTTCGCGCACTGGGGCGTGTTCGAGAACCAGCATTCGAATCACATCCTCGATGTCACGCTCTCGCCGGGCCGCGTTCCGCCGCAGGTCGCCGTGCGCGCGGTCGAGCTCGCCCGCACGATCCTCGCGGCGCTCGACGTCGTCGGCGTGTTGTGCGTCGAGCTGTTCCTCACCCGCAAGGGCGAACTCGTCGTCAACGAGCTCGCGCCGCGCACGCACAACTCCGGCCACCTCACGTTCGACGCCTCCGTGACGAGCCAGTTCGAGCAGCAGGTGCGCGCCGTCTGCGGCCTCCCGCTCGGCTCGACCGAGCTGCTGCGTCCCGCCGCGATGGCGAACCTGCTCGGCGACCTGTGGCAGCCGCGCACGCCGAACTGGGCAGCCGCCCTCGCGCTGCCCGGCGTCAAGCTGCACCTCTACGGCAAGGCGAAGCCCGCCCCCGGCCGCAAGATGGGCCACCTGACCGCACTCGCCTCCACCCCCGACGCCGCCGCCGCCCTCGCCCGCGAGGCCCGCGAGCGGCTGCGTTCCTGAACAGCACTCGCAGCGGCGCTGCGGCGACTCGGGCGCGCGCTAGAAGCCCGTGGTGACGCCGAGCACGATGGTTTCGCCGGCGGCGAGCGGGGCGTTGCTGGTCGAGTCGGTGTAGACGACCTGCACCTTCGCGTTGTTGCCGACGAAGTAGTAGCTGAGCGAGCCGCGCCAGGACTCGGTCGCGTCGCTGCGCTCGAAGTCGTCGAAGCCGGCGGCGAGCTCGAGATCCTTGGTGATCATCACCGAGGCGAAGCCGCTCCAGTACAGCAGGCTGCCGAAGCCGTCGCCGCGGTCGGTGACTTCGGCGCCGACGAAGAACCGGTTCCAGGCGAGGCGCAGCTCGGCCGCCTGCGAGGAAAAGTTGTTGTCGTCGGTGTCGTAGTACATGGCTGCGGCCGCCGTCAGCGCGAGATCACGCTTGGGGTCGCGCGCGCCGTCGTACTGCTGGTGCACGCCGTCGCCAAGGATGTCCAAGGCCGCGCGCGCGGTGACCGCGACGTGGTTGCCCTTGTTGTCGTTGCCGTCCTGCACCGCGAGCCAGCCGCGCAGCGGACCGTAGTGGCCGTCGAGCGCGACACCCTCGTCGCTGAAGGCCCACTCGGTGCCCATCCAAGGCCGGTTGTAGAAGAGAATCGTGTTCTCTTCCTGCAGGGCCGAGGTCAGGAACGGCGCCCGGAAGCGACCGACGCGCAAGTAGACCTCGTCGAAGACCTCGTACATGCCCCAGATCTCGGGCATGCGCACGTCCCCGAAGGTGTCGGCGATGCCGAACGAGCCGGTGTCGACGCGCTGGTCGCCGCGCAGGGTGGCGTGGAAGCGCCAGTCGCCGATTTCCGAGCGGAAGAACATCCGCAGGCCGTCCATCGAGAAGGCGTCGACCCGGCCCCCCGGGGAGGCGTTCACGTCGTCGGAGTGGATGAACGACGTGCGCAGGTAGCCGTGGATCTCGAAGGGCGCCGCGGGCTCGACCAGATCCGTGAGGCTCTCGAGGTCCTCGTCATCGGACCAGCGACGCTGCCAGGCGCGCGGGGGAACGAGCGCCCGGGTGGGGTCATTGTTGACGTTCGGCTCGCGCTGGCGAGCCCCCTGCACGGCTGCAGCGGTCACGAGGAGAAGGGCAGGAAGGGCCATGACTCTCGAATCTACGCGGTGTTCGCAAGTGCGGCCACCTTCCCGCGCACCCAACCTTGCAGCCGGCGCCTTCCGCCAGAAAGAAATTCCTAGAACGCGCCGCAACGGCGGCTCGATTGCCACCTCAGCGAAGGCGCTCCGCGCGGCTCAATCCTGGGAAGGCCCGAGCACCCCGGTGCGCACGGCGAAGATGAAGTCCATCGTCGGCGGCTCCTGCCCCGCGTCGCGCAGCGCGCTGCAGGCCTGGCCTCGGTGGTGGGCGCCGTGGAAGAGCAGGTGGCTGATGATGTCGCCGACCTTGCTCTGGTAGTAGTCGCCCTTGGTGGTGACGTAGCTGATCGTGACGTCGAGGGCGCCGACGTCGAGCCCGCGCAGGAAGTTCTGCCAACCCGCGCGCACGCTCTCGACGCGGCGCATGCACTCGGCGAGGTCCCACTCGGGCCAGGACTTCACCGAGATCGGCCGGTGCGCCATGCGGTCCATCCACAGCGTGTGTGCCGCGAGGACGTGCGCGAAGCTCTTGAGCGCAGCCGGCTCCGGCGCGCGCTGCAGCACGGCGAGAAGCTCGCGATTGGCCCAATCCTCGTAGGAAATCAGGCGCGCGAGGTGTTCGAGACGGTTCATGCGGGACTCCGTCGGTGGAAGAGGCCCAAGCCGACCCGGGAGAGTCTAGCAGCGCCCGGTGCCGCGCTCGATGCGCTCGATCGTGCCGGTCGTCGAGCGGCCGGGCACGAGCGGGGCGAGCACGACCTTGCCGCCGTGGGCCTCGACCCACTCGCGGCCGACCACGCCCTTGTCCTTCCAGTCCTCGCCCTTCACGAGCACGGCCGGCGAGACGCGCTCGACGATGCGCGCCGGCGTGTCCTCGCTGAACGAAGTGACGCCGTCGACCATCTCGAGCGCCGCCAGCACCGCCATGCGGTCCTCGAGCGAGTTCACCGGGCGCGTCGGGCCCTTGAGGCGCCGCACGCTCGCGTCGTCGTTGACGCCGACCACGAGCACGTCGCCCTGCATGCGCGCGAAGCGCAGGTAATCGACGTGGCCGACGTGCAGGATGTCGAAGCAGCCGTTGGTGAAGACCACGCGCTTGTTCTGGCTCTTCCAGAGCTTGAGCAGCGCATCGAGGCGTTCGCCGTGCGCGACCTTCGCGTTCGAGCGCCAGCCGCGCTCGTGCTGGTCGAGTCGCTGGAGCAGCTCACCCCGCGTGACGCAGGCCGCACCGGGCTTGGCGACGACGATGCCCGCCGCGTGGTTGGAGAGGTGCACCGCCGTCGGCAGGTCGAGCCCGGCCGCGAGGTACAGCGCAAGGTGCGAGATGACCGTGTCGCCCGCGCCCGTGACGTCGAACACCTCGCGCGCGAAGGTCGGCACGTGCATCGAGTCGCCGTGGCGGCTCATCAGGAACATGCCCTGCGAGCCGAGCGTGATCACCGCCGCCTGCAGGTCCGCGGTGGCGATCAGGTCGCCGGCCGCGCGCGGCAGTTCCTTGAGGTCGGAGAGCTTGCGGCCGAGCGCCTCCTCCGCTTCCTTGCGGTTGGGCGTGATCAGCGACGCGCCCTTGTAGCGCGAATAATCGCTGCCCTTGGGGTCGACGAGCACCGGCACGTCGCGCCGGCGCGCGATCTCGATCGCGGCCGCGAGCACCTCGCGCGTCAGCACGCCCTTGCCGTAGTCGGAGAGGATCACCGCACCCGCGCGACCGATCGATTCCTCGAGGCCGTCGATCAGGCGCCGCGCGACCTCGTCACTCGCCGGCCGCGAGACCTCGTAGTCGACGCGCAGCACCTGCTGCACGCCGCTGATCATGCGCGTCTTCTCGGTCGTCGGGCGGCTGTCGTCGACGATCACTCCCGACGTGCGCACGCCGGTCGCCTGCAGCATCTCGACCAGCATGCGGCCGCGGCCGTCGTTGCCGACGAGGCCCGAGATCTCGACCTCGGCCTCCATCGAACGCAGGTTGGCGGCGACGTTGCCGGCGCCACCGAGCTTCTCCGCCGTCGTGCGCGCGCTCAGCACCGGGATCGGCGCCTCGGGCGAGATGCGCTCGACGTCGCCGGACACGTAACGGTCGAGGATCAGGTCGCCGATGACGAGCACGCGCGGGCGCGCGAGGCGCTCGAGCACGGCCTGGAGCTCGGATGCTTGCATGAGGGGATTTCCGCCTAGTCGCGGTAGTAGCCGCCGCTGGACTTGAGGATGCGCACGTAGCTCGCGATGCCCTGCTCGAGCGTCGCGAACGGCTTCTCGTAGCCGCCGTTCCGGCGCAGCTGGGTGAGGTCGGCCTGCGTGAAGGCCTGGTACTTGCCGACGAGATCCGCGGGGAACGGCAGGTACTCGATCTTCGCGCCCGCGTAGTGGCTCGCCGTCGTGCGCGCGAGCTTCTCGAAGCTCTCCGCCGCGCCGGAGCCGCAGTTGAAGATGCCGCGCCGCGCGGGGTTGTCGAGGAAGTGCAGGTTGACCGCGACGCAGTCGTCGACGTGCACGAAGTCGCGCACGAACTTGTCGGAGCCTTCGAAGATCTTGAGCGGCTCGCCGCGGGTCGCCTGGCCGTGCAGCTTGAAGATCACGGACGCCATGCGGTCCTTGTGGTGCTCCTGCGGCCCGTACACGTTGAAGTAGCGCAGGCCGACGACCTGACACTTCGCCGTCGCGAGGCGCGGGCGCATCCAGCGATCGAACAGGAGCTTCGAGAAGCCGTACACGTTGAGCGGCCACTCGCAGGCGGGTTCCTCGCGGAAGCCGTTGGCGCCGTCGCCGTAGGTCGCCGCCGAGGACGCGTACAGGAACGGCGCGCCGTGGCGCTCGCTCCAGGCGAACAGCTTCTTCGTGTATTCGAAGTTGACCGAGAGCATGTAGCGGCCGTTGCGCTCGGTCGTGTCGGAGCACGCGCCCTGGTGCAGCACGGCCTTGGGCGCCGGGAAACGCTCGAGGTCGCGCTCGAAGTCGCGGTAGTCGACGTAGTCGGCGAAACGCAGGCCGTTCAGGTTGAGGTGCTTGTCGCCGCGCTCGAGGTCGTCGACGACGAGAATGTCGTCGATCCCGCGGCGGTTGAGCCCGCGCACGAGGTTCGAGCCGATGAAGCCGGCGCCTCCGGTGACGATGTACATGGGTCGGGGTGCTTTCGACGGATCCTTGGCCAAGAGTGTAGGGCTCAGGAGCCCTCGCCGTCGCCCGCCGCCGGTGCCTTGCGGTACCGATCGTGGAGCCAGAAGTACTGCTCGGGCGCGCGCCGGATCAGGCGCTCCATCTCGACGTTCAGGCGCGCCGCGATCTCCTCGGGGCTCGAGCGGGAAAACTCTTCCGGCTCGATCACCGTGCCGAACACGGCCTTGTAGCGGTACGGCTGCGCGGTGCGGTAGCAGGCCGCGAACAGCACGGGACGCTTGAGGCGCCGCACGAGCACCGCGATCGAACGCTCGCAGTTCGCCGGCCGCCCGAAGAACGGCGCGACGACGGTCTTGCCGCGCGCGCGCTGGTCGAGCATGAGCCCGACGAATCCCCCACCCTCGACCGCCGCCATCAGGTGCTCGATCGCTCCGTGACGCGGAATCAGGCGGTAGCCGCGCTCCTCGCGCGTGCTCTGCGCGTGGCGCGCGAGGAAGCGGTTGCGCGGCGGGCGCGACACGACATAGGCCGGATGGAAGCCGAGGCTGGGCGAGATCGCGGGCAGCGCTTCCCACATGCCGACGTGCGGGACGACGACGAGGCCGCCGCGGCCGGACGCGACCATCGCCTTCGCGCCTTCGCTCAGCTCGATCTCGAAGTGCGACTGGATGTCGGGGCCGGCCACGAGCGCGTTGAAGCGCGCGTCCTCGAGCACGAGCTCGATCAGGTGGCGCCAAGCCGCGAGCACGAGCGCATCGCGGCGCTCCTTCGACAGGTCCGGGTAGGCCTGCGCGATGAATTCCGCCGCGGCGCGCGTGCGACGGCGGTCGAGCGCGCGCGCGAGCAGGCCGATCGAGAGCGACATCAGCTTGCGGCCCGGTGTCGGCAGGTGCGAGCCGACGCCGACGAAGGCGCGGTAGAGCGCGTATTCGAGCCACTTCAGCGCGCCGCCCTTGTCGCCGGCGACCTCGAGCCACGGGAGCGGCCAGGACTTGTCAGCCATGGAGCCCCTCGTGCAGCGCCGCGCGCTCGCGCATCGCCTGCGAGATCGGCAGCGCGTCGAGCAACGCCGCGAGCGCGGGCGCGCCTTCGAGCAGCTCGAGCTCGACCGCGAGCACGCGCACCGCCGCGCGCGCTGCGAACGCGAGCGGGCGCAACTTGACCGCATCCTTCGCGCTCACGACGACCCAGCGGCCGCCGAGACCTTCGAGATCCGCCGCAGAAAACGCGTGGTGGTCGGGAAAGCGCCGGTGCTCGCGCACACGCGCCCCGAGGCTCGCGAGCGTCGCCTCGAACGCAGCCGGATGGCCGAGGCCACTCGCGACGTCGACTTCGCGGCCGTGCAGCGCCGCCAGTTCCTCGCGCTCGCCGTCGAGCGACACGAGCCGCGCCGGCGTGTGCGCCGCGAGCGCCAGCGGCTTGCCCGGTGCGTGCCTCTCGACCGCACGGCGCAGTTCGCTCAACTCCGCGTCGCGCGCCTGATCCGCGCGCGTCAGCACGATCGCGTCCGCGCGCGCCAGCGCACACGGCGGCTCACGCAGGAGCCCACGCGGCAGGAGCGGCGCATCGTCGTCCCCTCGCCCCGCGAAACCCCAAGGCCGCGTCGCGTCGAGCAGCACGAGGTCGAGCTCGCGGTGCAATCTGCGGTGCTGGAAACCATCGTCCAGCACGACGGCATCGACGGCGTGCTGCTGCACGAGCGCGTGGCCGCCGCGCGCACGATCCTTGTCCTGCACGTGCGGCACGCCCGGCAGAAGCTCCGCGAGCAACGCCGCTTCGTCATTGCCCTCGCCCGCGCGCGCTCCGTAACCACGCGACAGCAGGCCGACTCTCCGCCCGCGCTGCGCGAGCTCGCGCGCGACCCACGCGACCATCGGCGTCTTGCCGGTGCCGCCCGCGCTCAGATTGCCGACCGACACGACGGGCACGGCGAGGCGCGCCTTCGGCAACAGCCCACGGTCGTACAACGTTCGGCGCAGCGCTCCCACGGCACGGAAGAGCGCTTCCGGCGCGCGCAGGAGCTCGATCGCTCCCCCACCACGCTCCAGCCGCGCTTCGATCCTCTCGCGCTGCGCGTTCGCGGCCATCGGGACGGCCTGCGGTCGGCGCAGGCCCGCGTGCGACGCCTCAGAGCGTCGGCGGCGGGGTGTCGTCTTCGGGGATCAGCTCGATCAGGCCACGCTCCATCTCGAGGAACGCGATCTTGATCGGGTGCTTCTCGCGGGTCTCGATCAGCGGCGACGCGCCACGGATCAGCTCGCGCACGCGCTTCTGCAGCAACGCGGTCTTGTGGAACGAACCGGAGACGGACTTCTGGAGGCGCTGAGGAAGGGTCAGATCCATCGTGCGGGGCTCTCGAGGCAAGGACGAGGCGGGCGAAGGGGTGTCCTTCGCTCCGGCGACTCTGGCCGCCTGTGAAGGGGCGAGAAGGATAGCGGCCATCCGGATGGACGGCAACCCCGGGGGGGTGGTGAGCCCTGGGACCTGTCGCGGGTCCATGCTCCCGGGGAGGGCCGGATGGCCGCCTCTCCCCTCGAACGAGCTGGGCCCTACGGCGCGCGGGCCGACATGTTGGCGGCGGGGTGAGCTTCGGGGCTTCTCTGGCCCCTTGGGGCCGTCTGCGTAGGCCTGCGGGCCTCGAACGGCCCTTGTGGGACCGATTTCAGCCGCGCCGCCACTCCGCGTGGCGCTCGAGGGTCGGCAGGAGTTCGGCGAGCGCTCCGATGCGCGCGTCGCACTCGATGTGCTCCCCCGGCGGAGCGAAGCCGCTCGCCAGATGCACGAACGGCAGGCCGTTCGCCCGCGCCGCCTCGCCGTCGCTCGCGCGGTCCCCCACCATCACGGCCGACGTCGTCCCGAAGGTCTCGAGCAGATCCGCGAGCATCTCGGCCTTGTTCGCGACTCCCGGCGACTGCAGGCAACGCGCCTCGTCGACGAGCTCCTCCAGCCGCAGCATCCGCAGCATCGAGTCGAGGTACGCCTTCGCGCAGTTCGACGCGATGCCGAGCCGCACGCCACGCGCACGCAGCTCGCGCAGCACCTCGCGCGCGCCCGGCATCTCGACCGCGCCTCCCGCGCGCATCGCCGCGTGCGACTCCTCGACACAACGCGCCATCACACGCTCGCGCTGAGCCCCCGACAGATCCGGAAAGAGCCGCTCGAACCCGCTCGCCAGCGGCGTCCCCACCAGCGCCATCCACTCGCGCGCCGCCGGCAGCTCGCGCCGGATTCCCAGCTCCTCGAACGCGACCCGCGCCCCTCGATCCGCCGCCACGACCCAAAACGAATCCGTCGCGACGAGCGTCCCGTCGAGATCGAAGATCACCGCAGCGAACGGCAGCGCGCTCATCACGGGCACGCTACCACGCGCGCGACGTAACGCATGCCGTCGCTCGAGTCACTCGCCCAGCTCGATCGTCGCGTCTTGCCAGTCGCTGGCGCCGATCGCACGAACCGCGAGACTGAGCTGGAAAGGGCCGCTCTTCTCGATCCAGACCGATGCCCGCGTTTCGGCACCCGGCTCGAGCACCGCACTCCCTATGGAATTGCCACACACCCCCCGCACTTGGAACACCCAGTCCGATCCCTGTCGCGTCCGGACGCCTACGAGAGCGATGCTGCACTCGGACACGTACTCCAGCGGCGGCGCGCCGTCGGGATTGCGCGCCACGAGCACGACCTCGCGCCCGTCCTCCCCCTTCGAGACGCTCTCCACGCGCAGCTCGGGCAGCCGGAACACCGCCGCGGCCGACCTCTCGCGCGCGTCGGCAATCAGGACCCACGCCAGCGAGACGAGCCCGAGCAGCACGACGCCGACAAGGAGCCCACGCCTCGCGCTCCGTCGTTGGGGAACTACGGGTGACTCTCGCATGCCGACGAAATCCTATCCGGCTCGGCCCGAACCGATGCGAGTTCCTGACACGGCCGCGTAGAGGCGCCTCGATGGCCCGCGAGGCTCGAAGAGCACGGCGTCCCGTCGAGATCGAAGATCATCGCGTCAAACGGCACTGCGCCCATCGCGCGCACGCTACCACGCGCTGTGCGTCAGTCCGCCAGGGCGTCGATGTCGAGAGGCTCCCCAAAACGGAGCTCGTAGAGCCGGCAGAGCTGGTCGCGGCGCGTGTCGTCCTCCTCCCAGCGGGCCTCGTCGACGAGCGGCTCCTCGCAGAGACAGGGCACCCACGCGAGAGCTGCGTTCGCGTCCTCGAGGGAGCGGGTAGAGGCGCGGTCGATGCGCTCGAATGCGACGTCGTAGGCCAATCGTTGGGCGAGCAGCTGGCCGATCGGAACGAGCAGGGTCAGACCGGCCCCCACGAACGCGAGACCCGTCCGCGCGTGCGGCTCCAACGGAATGGCCGTCGCTCGCGCCTCATGCGAAGCACGCAGCAGGACCCACGCCGTGCCGAACGGCATGAAGCCGAGAACGCCGATCCCGGCGAGCAAACCGATGAACGACAACGGGAGCAGCATCAGGCCGACCATGAACGCAACCAGCGACGAAGCAACTAGGGCGCCGCGCAGCAGCGCTGAAGCCCGCGGGTCTCGCACACGCTCGGACAGGTGCACCAAGAGCAGCAACATGCCGACGCTGGCGGCCAGAGAGAGCGCACCCTCGAAGCGCCCGAAAGGCTCCACCGGCAGGAAAGGCTGGAGTGCGAAGCACAGCAGCGGGCCGAACACTCCGAGCGCCAGGGCCCACGCCAGCCGCATCGCGCGACTCCGTTTGCGCACGGGCGCCCGCTCTTCGCTCGGTTCACCCTGCGTCGTCGAGGAATCCAACTCGCTGCCGTGCGTGCTCACTCTGCGCTGCCTCCGCACCGATGGACGACGAACTCCGCGGCGACTTCCGAGGTCAGGTCAGATTCATGTCCAGAGAGCGACGACCGGATCCCAAAAACCAACCCACGTCGGAACCGCGCGCCAACCCGCGAACGACTCGCGGAACGGCTCACTCGGGGAAATACCCATACTCGCGGGCGGTGGCGAAGCCGAAGCGACGTCCGCAGAGGCTGGAAACTCGCTCGAAGCGTTCGTCGCCCTCGCAGGCCCTCGCTCCATCGATGAGCGGGCGGCTCGAGAGCCACGGAACCCAGGTGAGCACTTCGTGCGCGCGCTGGGGCGAGTCCGGCGCAAGGCTGTCGATCCGATCGAACGCTATCGGGTAGGCCACGAACCGCGCAGTCGGTTGCGCGAGCGACAACGCGCCCATCCCCGGAACGCTACGACGCGCAGCGCGACGTGCGCCGCCATTGGCGGTCACTCGACGGTCTCGACCACGGTCGACTGCCAGAATTCCGCCCCGGCTTCGCGAACTTCGAGTTCGAGCCTGTGCGGCCCGTTCCCATAGAGCGCGAAGGGGATCCGCAATTCCGCGCCCGGCTTCAACGTGGCATGCGCGATGCCGTTGCCACACTCGCGGACCTGAGGAACCCACGCCCCACGCTCCTGCGACGAGACGTCGACGAGCACGAGCTCGAACTGGGTCCGGTACTCCAGCGGCGGCGCGTCGGCCGCGTTGCGCAGGAGCAGCACGACGTCGTGATGGTCGTCCTGCTCCACGATCGTCTCCACACGAAACTCCGGAGGGCGGAACCGTGCCGCTTCCGCTTTCGCACGCTCTTCCGCTCGGGCACGTTCCTCCGCTTTCGCGCTCTCGTCCACGCTCCCATTGCACGCGAGCGCGACCAGCCCGAGCCCCACGGCCCCCGCCAGGAACCAGCGCTGCGCATTCCAACGGCCTCGAACCTGTGCTGAATGCTGCATGCCTGCGGCGCCAACGCACCTTGGCTCACGCGGTTCAAGACGCTCGTCCCGAATCTTCATCGTTTCAGCGGACGGCGAGCAGCACGGCGCAGGCGCAGGCGCAGGCGACCCAGATGCCCAGCAGCACGCGGAACCATCGGCCGCGGCGCAGGCGCGCGAATTCCGCACCGAGGGTGTGCCGCTGGGTGGTGTGGCCCATCAACCAGAGGACCACGCCCATGGGGATGAACCAGAGGGGTGCTGCGAGCGCCGTTTCCAGCCACCACGAAAGTTCGCTGCCAGTGTCACGCGGCACAACTTGGACAGAGAGCGTCGAGAAAAAGCCGGGAAACATGCGGTGTTGGAGCGTATCGATCCCCGGTCAGATTGCCACCGGAACGACGCACGCACGCCGAAGCGCGTGAACGGAATCGAAGTGGTCGCGTTGCTCCGACGGCACACGTGTCCGTCGCGACGAGTGTCCCGTCGAGATCGAAGATCACCGCGTCAAAACGGCACTGCGCTCATCGTCGGCACGCCAGCACGCGACGTCGCTCAATCGGCCCAGATCTCCTGCTCGATCGGGAAGCCGAAGCGGAGTTGGCAGAGCTTGGAGAGGCGTTGGAAGCGCGCCTCGTCCTCTTCGGATCCGGCTTCGTCCTTGAGCGGCTCGACCGAGAGGCAAGGCACCCAATCGAGTGCTGCGTTCGCATGTTCGAGCGCGTCGGACGTCGCGAGATCGACGCGCTCAAACGCGACCGCGTAGGCGACCTCCTGCGCGACCGGCTGTCCCAACGGGAAGAGCGCCGCGAGTGCGGCTCCGCAGGCTCCCAGCGCCAGTCGTGGCCGCGGCGGCAGCTTTGCCGCATTGCTCCACGCCTCGCGCGCCGCGCGGCACAACACCCACGCGGTTCCGAAGGGAATGAACCCAAGCAGACCGATCACGGAGATCAGAAGGACAATCGAGAACGGCAACAGCAGCACTCCGGCCAGGAGGGCGTGCAACGCCGATGAGGCCAAGCCACCGCTGAGCAGCGCCGACGCTCGCGGTGCCCGAGTGCGACCGGAAACCTGCACGAAGAGCAGCAGGATGCCGCTCACGGCCGCCGTGTGCAGCGCCACCGAGAAGCGCCCGAAGGGATCCAGTTCCAAGGACAGCGCGAGCCCAAAACACAACGCCGGCCCCAAGGCCCCGAAGATCAGGGCCAGCACGAGCGTTCGCGTTCGACGCCGCGCCAGCTCGCTCGCTCGATGCAGTTCCGAACGCCTCTCCGCGGGCGTCGCCTTCGCTCCGGTCATGGACGAGTCTCGCCCAGGGGAGAGTCGAGAGTAGGTGCGTTCGGCGGATCGCGCCATCGCGGCCCGGGATTCAGCGTGTCACGCGCTCAGACAAAGCCAGAGCAGCACCAACGGAACGACGAGTCCGAAGACGAAACGTGAGAATTCGAGCCGGTCTTCGGTGACGGTCGAGCAGCGCCACGCGTCGCGCACGATGAACACGTGAACGACGATCGGTGGGACGACGATGAGCGCGAGAAACGGCGCGAACAGGATCAGGGTGCCGAGCAAGTATCCGAGGGAGCCCAAAGCCTGCAGGATCGAGAGCAGGAGTCCTGCGCAGAAGAAGCCGACAAAGACGGGCGACAACCGTCGAGTGCGCGAGCGGATCGTGAGCGACGCCACGAACACCGCGGCGATCGCGAGCAGAAGGCCCGAGTTGAAGAAGTGGAACCGCTCACCGTCCCCCCAATCCGCGTCGGGCAGGCTCAGGCCGAGGAACACGATGGGCACGGCGGCGAGTCCATAGGCCGCGACGAGCACTCGAAAGAGCCCCACGACGTCGGGTTCCTCTTCACGAGGCTTCGGACGAACGAAGCGGTGTCGCCAAGCCAGACCCACGATTCCCCGACGATACCCCGGTCGCGTGCAGGCGGAAGTGCCCAACCCAAACACGGCGGGCAATCGAAGTTGGGGGGCGAGGGACGTCAGGGCAGATTCACGCCCTGAGAGCGGCGACCAGACATCGAGAACCAGCCCGCGGCGGAACCGCGCGACAACCCGCGAGCGACGCGCGGAGCGGTTCAGTCGGAGTCGAGCCGCCAAGTGCGATCGATGGCGAAGCCGAAGCGGAGCACGCAAAGGTTCGAGAGGCGCCGGAAACGCTCGTCGTCCTCGCAGGCGAGGGCTTCGTCGATCAGCGGGCGGCTCGCTAGCCCTGGGATGAGGGCGAGCACCTCGTTGGCCCGCTCGGGTGAGTCTGGGGTCAACTCATCGATCCGCTCGAACGCGATCTCGTAGGCGACGAATTGCGTCACCGGATGCGCGAGCAACAGCGACGAGCTCAACGCGAATCCACAGGCAGCGAAGGCGACCCGCGCACGCCGCGAAAGCAGCGCAGCTGCCTGACGCGCTTCACGCGAAGCTCGGTAGAGAGTCCACGCCGTGCCAAACGGGATGAGCCCGACGGCTCCGACGACGATGAGCATGCAAAGCAGAGTGATGGGCAACAGGAAAAGTGCGACAAGCAGCGCCTGGATGGCCGACGAGAGCAGCGCTCCCCCCAGGAAAGCCGAGAAGCTCGGGGGACAGTCTCTCCAGTGAACGTGTAGGGCGAGCGACGACAACGCCGCGATCGCCGCAACATGCACGGTCACTTCCCTGGAACCGAACATGTCGACACCGAGCACCCAGTACAGGCAGAAGCACGCCGCTGGCCCGAGAAACCCGAAGAGGTAAGTCAGCGCCAACGTGAGCGTGCGCCTCCGCGCGCGGCCCGCAGCCAGCAAGATCGTCTCCCGCCGCTTCTCCCGCGCCTGGGCAGCTTCCGCTTCGGAATCCGCCATCGTTTCACTCACCTGAGGGACCTCCACGGTACGCGACGATGTGCGAACGCACGAGTGACGCCAGTATCGACTCAGCGCTTGCGGGCCAGACGGAAGTCGAGCACGAGAGCATCTCGCCGTCCGGGCCCGAGGTGGATCGGCTCGGGAAACACGAGGTGATCGCCAGAGGCTGTCCTGAGTTCCACGCGATAGAGATCCGGCTCGAGGAGTGGAAACTCCGCTGCGCCGAGTTCGTCGACGAACGCCCCGAAGTGGTGGCGCTCGGAGCGCAGGAAGATGGAGATCGGCAGCTTCGCTTCGGGGCCGATCTCGCTGAGCGCGATTCGCAACGAATCCGTGCTTCCGATCTTGATGAACACGGAGACAGCCTCTTCGCGTCCGCGAGGGATCTCGATCTCGCCGGGACCGCCGATCGACCTGCCGGACTCGTCGCAGATCGTGATGTTGTAGTCGCCATGCGGAAGTCCGGCGAACTCGACTCGCCCGTCCGGCGAAACCCCGGCGACCGTCGTCTGAGGACTCGGAATGAGATCAAGGTTCGCGATCGTCATGTACCGGTCATCGGACTCGAAGTCCGGCCAGAACGAGGTCATCTCGAGGCGCGCGGTCCAGCGACGCGACGGCCCAGGAGGCGGGTCCACGTTCGCCACGACCCTGCTCTCCGGAGCCAAGCGAACCAGGATCGGTTCACCCACACCGAGGTTTGAGCCGTCGAGAACGATCAGCTCGGGTACATGCCCTTCGGCACAAACCCGATAGGCCGAGAGCTCCGAACCGACCTCGACCTTCCCCGGGGTCGTGTCGAACTCGTATCGATCCGGCGTCCGACACAGCAGGGCGCGCCCCTTGCCTGTGAGCAGCGTGTCCACCCGATACGCCTCGACGACCACGTACTGCAGCGGCTCCGACGTTCGCTTGTCGAGAACGACGAACGGCTCGACCCTCGAAGTCTGGAGACGCACGGTGACCTCACGCTCGCGGACCGGCCGCTGCCGGTCGCAGGGGGACAGCGGCCAGCGGACATACTCAGGATGCTCCACGCTCAGCACGGGCGTCGCTCCCGCGGGCAAGTCAGGAAAGGCGAACGCTCCATCGGCGCCGGTCCGCGCGCCCCAGCTCGTTCCCTCACGCCGGTCGTGAGCTTGGACCCACGCTCCTTCCACCGGCCGGTCTCCCCGACCGAGCACGAGGCCTCGGAAGACGAACGCGGGCTTCGCGGGATGCGTCGCCGATTCCGACGCGGACTCGCGCGACTCGCGCGACTCGGGCGCACTGCAGGCCGCGAGCAGGCACAGGCAAGCCACGAATCCACGAAGCTCGCGCCGCGGAGGCCGCGTTCGTGCGCGGCAGAAGGAGACGCCCATCGAACGCGTTGCGCTCAGGGACTCAAGGACGGTCATCGATCGACAAGCCTGGGGAGCACGAGCGTAGTCGATCGCTTCGGAAGGCGCCACGAGCAGTGAGCGGGACGGCGCGGATGGGCGACGAGCGCAACCCAAACACGGCGGGCAATCGAAGTTGGGGGCGCGGGACGTTAGGAATGAGGGCATGGCGGAAGCGGTTCTGGAGATTTCGGGAGTGCGCAAGGCGTTCGTGGCGCCCGACGGCGGGCGCGTGGAGGTGCTCGACGTGCCGAGCTTCGTCGTCGGCGCGGGCGAGCAGGTGGCGCTGCGGGGGCAGAGTGGCACGGGCAAGACGACGCTGCTGCACGTGATCGCGGGGATCGTGAGGCCCGATGCGGGCACGGTGAAGGTCGCCGGGCGCGACATCGCGCCGCTGTCGGAGGCCGAGCGCGATGCGTGGCGGGCGCGGCACGTCGGCTACGTGTTCCAGACCTTCAACCTGCTGCAGGGCTTCACGGCGCTCGAGAACGTCGCGCTGGCGTCGATGTTCGCCGGCCCCGCGAAGGTCGAGCACGCGCGCGAGCTGCTCGGGCGCGTGGGCCTCGAATCGCGGCTCGAGTACAGCCCGCGCAAGCTCTCGATCGGCCAGCAGCAGCGTGTCGCGGTCGCGCGAGCGCTGGTCAACAAGCCCAACCTCGTGCTCGCGGACGAGCCGACGGGCAACCTCGACCGTGGGAACGCCGACGCAGCACTCGCGCTGCTGCGCGAGACCTGCCGCGAGAACGGTGCGGCGTTGCTCGTGGTCAGCCACGACGAGCGCGTCGTCGCGCAGTTCGAGCGGGTGCTCGATCTGGCGGAGCTCAACCGCGCGAGCCGCGCGGAGGTTCGTTCGTGAGTGCGCGCCATTACTCGCTGTGGCTGCTCGCGCGCCGCAGCCTGCGCCAGCACGCTCTGTCGACCTTCGTGACGGCACTCTCGCTCGCGCTCGCGAGCGGCCTCGTCATGGCGGTGCTCGCGATCGGCGCGCAGAGCCGCACGGCCTTCACGATCGAGAGCACGCCCTTCGACGCGGTGCTCGGCGCACGCGGCAGCCAGCTGCAGCTCGTGCTCAACAGCGTGTTCCACCTCGAGACGTCGCCCGGCAACCTGCCGTGGAGCACGTACACCGAGATCAAGACACGCCCCGGAGTGCGTGCGGCGGTGCCCTACGCGGTCGGCGACAACTGGCGCGGCTTCCGCGTCGTCGGGACGGACGCGCAGATGTTCGACGAGCGCGTGCTCGGGCCGCGCACGCCGAAGCTCGCGGCCGGACGCATCTTCGACGACACGTTGCGCGAGGCCGTGCTCGGCAGTTTCGTCGCGTCGCGCACGGGCGCGCGGGTCGGCGACGAGATCCATCCGGCGCACGGCGTCGACGAAGGCCACGACCACGACGAGGACTACATGATCGTCGGAGTGCTCGCGCCGACGAACACTCCGCTCGACCGCTGCGTGTGGATCCCGATCGAGGGCATGTTCCGCATGGGCGGGCACGTGCTGCGCGGAACGGGCGAGGAATTCCACGCGGAACCCGGCGAGGCGATTCCCGACGAGGTGAAGGAAGTGAGCGCGGTGCTGCTCGCCTTCACGACGCCGCAGGTCGGGCTCGAGCTCGACCGCGAGATCAACAAGAGCGGCAAGGACGCGACGCTCGCGTGGCCGATCGCGCGCGTGATGGCGGAGCTGTTCGACAAGCTGGGCTGGATGAACCGCGTGCTGGTGCTCGTCGCGGGGCTGACGGTGCTCGTCGGCGCGGCGTCGATCGTCGCGAGCCTGTACGACGCGATGCACCAGCGGCGGCGCGAGCTCGCGATCCTGCGCGCGCTCGGCGCACGCCGCGGCCAGTTGTCGGCCGTCGTCGTGCTCGAGGCGACCACGATCGCGGCGCTCGGGGCGCTGGGCGGTTTTGTCGTGTATTTCGTGATCCTGCTCGTCGCGAGCGGGATCCTGCGCGCTCAGACCGGCGTCGTGCTCGACCCGGCGCAGTTCGACCTCGCGCTCGTGCTCGTGCCCGCCGGCCTCGTGCTGCTCGGTGCGTTGTGTGGCGCGATTCCGGCCTGGAAGGCCTATCGCGTCGAGGTCGCGGACGATCTCGCCCCCACGAGCTAGACTGGCGACCCGCATGCGCCGCCTCGTTTCCACCCTCGCCCTGCTCGCCCTCGTCTCGTGCGAGGAAGAGCCCGCGCCTGCACCCGCAACGACCGAGGTGCGCGGCAAGCCGATCGCGAGCGCTCCGGCGCCCGCCGTCGATCCCAAGGCGCTGCCGACGGAAGTGCGCGCGCTCACCGGCGCGAACGGCGTCAACCTCGCGGCCGACGCTCCGCCCGCGACGGCGCCCAAGGAAGTCGAGGGCTACCGCGAGGCGAAGTTCGAGCTCTTGACGAGCTACGACTACGAGTGGTCGCAGACCACCGGCATCGTCGCGCCGGGCTCGAAGGGCTCGCAGATCCCGCCCGAGGTGCGCGCGCTCGACAAGCAGAAGGTGTTCGTCGTCGGCTACATGCAGCCGATCGACTTCGACTCCGCAGGCGTGAAGACGTTCCTGCTGACTAACTATCCGGGCGGCTGCTGCTTCGGCATGGTGCCGCGCCTGAACGAATGGGTCGAAGTGACGCTCGCGGGCGACGAGCGCGTC
>JAPLOE010000192.1 GCA_026692705.1 Planctomycetota bacterium | reverse complement strand
AACTCGTGCGCGAGGTGCCGGTCGCGCGCGAAACGGTCGAGCGCGTGGCGCGCACGGTGCTCGCGACGCATCCCGACGGTGATGCGCCGGACGAGATTCGCCGCTACGTGCGCCACGGGGCGAGCCCACGCGGTGGCCAGTCGCTGCTCGCCGCCGCCAAGGCCCGCGCGCTGCTGCGTGGCCGCCTGCACGTCGCCGAGGAGGACCTCGAGGCCCTGTGCGTGCCCGCGCTGCGCCACCGCCTGATCCTCAACTACGAGGGCGAGGCCGCGGGCGTCGATGCCGCCGCGCTCGCCCGGGCCGCGCTCGAGCACGCACGCGCCCCGCGCCGTTCCTGACGCGTTCCGCAGCAGCGGGATGGGGTGCGTTGCGCCGCCGCCGGATAGGATCTTTGCCCATGGACTGTCGCTTGACGGTGGCTCAGACCAACCCGGCGCTCGGAAACGTCGGCCGCAACCTCGAGGAGCACGTCACGGCCATCGAGGCCGCGATCGCCGCGGGTTCGCAGCTGATCCTGTTTCCCGAACTCTCGCTGACCGGGTACTTCCTCAAGGACCAGACCGCCGAGGTGGCGCTGGCGCTCGACTCGCGCGAGATCGCGCGCCTGCTCGAGCTCTCGCGGCGCATCTCGATCGCGGTCGGTTTCGTCGAGCGCGGGCCCGACGGCCGCATCTACAACTCGTGCGCGTTCCTCGAGGACGGCCGCGTCGTGCACGTGCACCGCAAGGTGCACCTCGTCACCTACGGCATGTTCGACGAGATGCGCGAGTTCGCGGCCGGCGACAGCTTCGCCACGTTCCAGTCGAAGCACGGGCGCTTCGGCCTGATGATCTGCGAGGACGTGTGGCACGTGTCGAGCGGCTACCAGCACTTCCTCGACGGCGTCGACGCGATGCTCATCCCCAGCTGCAGCCCCGGCCGCGGCGTCGACCACGGCTCGAAGGAGCTCGCGAGCGAACGCCTGTGGCGCACGCTGCTCGAGGCGCACGGCATCCTGTTCCAGACCTGGGTCGTCTACTCCAACCGCGTCGGCTGGGAAGACGGCGTGTTCTTCTGGGGCGGCTCGCGCGTGATCGACCCGTTCGGGATCGAGCGTGGCCGCATCGAAGGCATCGAGACCGGCCGCCTCGAGGCGCACATCACGTCGCAGGAACTGCGGCGCGCGCGCGTGGCGACGCCGCTCCTGCGCGACTCGAAGCCGTGGCTGCTGCAAAAGGGCATCGAACGCATCGGCCGCGGGAGGGGCGCATGAATCCGCTCGACATCCATCCGCCGTTGGTCGAGCAGCTGCTCGTGCAGTTCCTGCGCGAGGAACTGGCGAGCGCCGGCTTCTCGCGCGCGGTGCTCGGCATCTCGGGCGGCGTCGATTCCGCGTTGGTCGCAGCGCTGTGTGCGCGCGCGCTCGGGCCGGAAAACGTGCTCGGCGTGATGATGCCGTACCGCACGTCGAACCCCGACAGCGAGGGCCACGCGCGCCTGCTCGCGAAGACTCTCGGCATCACGACGAAGAAGGTCGAGATCACCGGGATGGCCGACGGCTATCTCGCGTCGCTGGGCGTCACCGACCGCATGCGGCGCGGCAACGTGATGGCGCGCTGCCGCATGATCGTGCTCTACGACCAGTCGGTCGACTTCAAGGGCCTCGTCGTCGGCACGAGCAACAAGACCGAGATCCTGCTCGGCTACTCGACGCAGTGGGGCGACTCCGCGAGCGCGCTCAACCCGATCGGCGACCTCTACAAGCACCAGATCTACCAGCTCTCGCGCCACCTCGGCGTGCCCGCGGAGATCCTCGACAAGGCGCCGAGCGCCGACCTGTTCGAGGGCCAGACTGACGAGGGCGAGCTCGGCTTCAGCTACGCCGACGCCGACCGGCTGCTGCACCACATGGTCGACGAGCGCCTGACCGAGGACGAGCTCGTCGCCGCGGGCTTCCAGGTCGACTTCGTGCGCCGCCTCGCCGCGCGCATCGCCGCCACGCAGTTCAAGCGCGTGATGCCGCTGATCGCGAAGCTCTCGCAGCGCACGATCAACCAGGACTTCCGCTACATGCGCGACTGGGGCCGTTGATCGCGGGCGAGCGCCCAGCGCTCGTGGTCGCGGTCCTCGCCGTGCAGGCGCTGGTACTCGCGTGCGATGCCGGACAGCCGGAAGCCGAGCTTCGCCAGCAAGCGCTTCGACGGCTCGTTTTCCGGCAACACGTAGGCCTCGATCCGCTCGAGCGCGTGCAGCGTGAACGCACGTTCGAGCGCGAGCGCGAGCGCCTCCCCCATCAGCCCGCGCCGCGCATGCCGCGCGCCGATCCAGTAGCCGATCGTCGCCTTGCGCTCGCGCGCGTCGATCTCGCCCAGCGTGATCGAGCCGCGGATCGCGCCCGAGCGCCGCATGCGCACGAGCCAGCGCTCGCGCCGGTACTGCGGGCCGGTCCGCAGGTAGCGCACGAACCACGAGTGCCCGAGCGGATCGACTCCCGGCAGGTCGAGCTCCCACGGCGCGAGAAACTCCCAGCTCGCGCGGCGCAGCGCGAGCAGCTCGCGCTCGTCCTCCTCCGCCGGCGTCGCGAGCGCCACCCGCCGCCCGCGCTCCACCACGCGCGCCTTCCACGCCTCGCTCCGCACCTCCCGCATTCGCGCCCTTGTACCTCAAACGACCGCAGGGAGCCCGCTCGCGGACTCCCTGCGTGCCTTCGAGCGCGTCTCTCGCGCCTGCGCATCAGCCCTGCAGGCGCCGCGCGAGCTCGTCGAGGTCGACCGAGCCGATCATCTGCTTGTCGATCTTCGGCATCACCTTGAAGCGCGCCTTCTCCTCGGACTTCGCCGCCGCGCGGAACTCGCGCCGCACCACGCTCTCCGCGGGCGCCGCCGGCATGCCGAGCACGTCGGGGTTCACGGCCGCCGCGAGGTCGCGGCTGAGCGCCTCGGGCAGCGCCCCGCGCCGGTCGAGGGCCGCGCGCGCGCGCAGGCAGACCTCGAGCGTGTCCTGCAGGTTCTTCTGGATCTTCGAGAGCCGCTCGAGGTCGGGCGCCGGGCCCGCGAGCGACTGCTTCACCTTCGCCGTCGCGACCTCCAGCACCGCGATCAGGCAGTTGAGCTTGCGCTTCAGGCGCTCGCGGTACTCCGCCGAGTCGAGGTTGGCGTCGGAATAGGACTGACCTTCGTCGCGATCTTCGTGCATGGGTGTGTCTCGAGGGGCTGGCTCGAACTCGGTTAGAGCCTACACCGCTGTCCAGCACGAGGACGGAATCCGCGCAGGTTTCAGGCACTTCGCGCGACTGGAAAGATTTTCCGGCCGCGTCGCGCGTGCCGCGCGGAACGAGTGGCGCGAACGAGTCTCGCGGCCGCGCGGACTCTCAGAAATTCAGGTCGAGCAGGTCGAGCAGCTCGTCCGCCGACACGCGCCCCATCGCCATCAGGCGCTGGCCGCCGAGCACGCCCTCGACGTGATTCCACGGCCCGACCGAGGGGCTCACGCGCACGACGTCGTTCCCGCCGACCGAGCCATCGGGCCCGCCCTGCAGCACGAACACGACCTCGACACCGTCGGTCAGCGTGGTCTTGACCCACGAGAGCGTGCCGGGCTGATTGGGATCGGGCGACGTGACCATCGTCGACTCGAGCACGGTGAAACGCGCCGGTGCACGCAGCTGCTGCTGTGGCTGGAAGCCGAGCACCTGCGCCGCCGCGTGCCCCGCCGGCAGCGCCTGCTCGTCATTGCTGACGACGTGCCACGGCTGGTCGGGCGGGAACACGGGCGTGAACTCGATCGACTCGAACTCGACCAGTCCCAGTCGCGTGCCATCCGGCGCGACCTGCTCGCAGCGCAGCACGAGGCCGCTCTCGCGATCGACGCACAGGTTGTAGGTGAAGCCGCGGCCGACGCGCAGGGTCGAGACCATCTCGACGCACGAGCGCCCGGCGACGTCGACGTGGTTGCCCGTGAGCAGCGTCGTGTAGTTGGTCGCCATCTGCGCGACGTCGAACAGCCGGAAGTCGCGGTAGCGGAACAGGAAGCCCTCGCGCGACTCCTGCAGCATCAGCCACAGGTCCTGCTGCGTGCTCGCGAGCGTCGGCGTGACGAGCTCGACGGTCTCGAGCGACCAGCGCCCGCGTCCGTCGGAGGCGACTTCCTCGCGGTAGGTCGTCGAGAACGGCTGCCCTGCGATCCGCCAGTTCTGCTCGACGCGACGGACGCCGCGGTAGGCGGCCTGCGTCGTGGCCACCGACATCTTCGCGAGCAGCGGGTCGCCCGGCGTCGGCGACTGCAGCACCACCGCCGTCGAGCCCGTGCCGGCCGCCGACTCCGACGCCGACGACGCATCGCAACCGGCCAGCCCGAAGGCAAGGCCGAGCGCGAAGGCGGCGAGGGCGAGGTGGCGGAACATGGGAGCAGGGTGGAGTGGGTGTTTCGGAAGAAGGGATCGCTCAGATGTTGTGCTGGCCGAGCATTCCGCTCGACGCCGTCTCGATCCAGGCACGGGCGGCGGGCGACAGGTCGCGCGTCGACTCGACGACCTCGACGCGGAAGCGCCGCGGCGCGCGCTGGGGCTCGCCGGAGTCGCGGAACACGAGCGGGCTGACCGTCACGGCGAGCAGCGCCGCAGCGGCGAACGTCCAGGCCGCGACCACGCGGCGCGAGGCCGTCGACACACGCGGCTGCGGGCGCGAGAGCTCGTAGCGCACGCGCAGGTCGAGCTCGGCCGGGGCGCGCTGGCGCTCGAGGTTCTCGATCTGGCGCACGACGTGGGCCTTGGCGGGATCGGCGAGCTCCTCGGCGACGAGGCGGTCGAGCACGCTCGGCGCGCGCTGGCGCAGCGCGAGGTCGTCGAGCCGCTCCTGCTGCGCCGCCGCGCGCGCCTGCGCCTCGACCGCGCGGTCGAGCTCGACGTCGGGTTTCACGCGCCCCAGGCTGCGCAGCGCGGCGACCGCCCGGTCCTGACGGGCATTCGCCTCGAGCGCGCCCTCGAGCGCACTGTCGAGCTCTTCCGGCGGCAGGTGCCGCGGCAGCGAGCGCACGAGGCCCTCGCGCAGCGCCAGCCGCGCGACCCAGCGCTCGCACTCGGCGCAGGCGTGCTCGGCCGCGCTCGCGACCGGCGCCGCGCCGCCCAGACGAGCCAGCTCGACGCGCTCTAGCGCGAGGATGCGGAACTCGTGGCAGGAAACGGGCAGTTCGGGCTTCATCCGAGGTAGTACCGGTCGAGCACGGGAGTGAGGAAGCGATCGAGCATGTCGTGCGCGCGCGCGAGGCGCGACTTCACGGTGCCGAGCGAGATCTGCAGCGTCTCGGCGATCTGCTCGTAGCTCTGGCTCTCGATGTAGCGCAGCACGGTGATCGCGCGCAGCTTCGGGCTGAGGTTCGAGATCGCGCGCTGCACCTCGCGCTCGAGCTCGTGGCGCGACGCGGCGTGGATCGGCATCTCGACCTTCTCGTCGGTCGGGTCGAAGCGCCCCTGCGCCGAGGCCAGCGGCCCGCGCCCTTCCTGCAGCGCGTCGAGGGACGTCAGGCTGCGGGCGCGCGAGCGGCGCTTCAAGTCGATCGAGGCGTTGACCGCGATGCGGTACACCCAGCTCGAGAACTTGCTCTCGAAGCGGAACTCGCGAATCTTGCGGAACAGGATTCCGAAGGTCTCCTGCGCGGCGTCGAGGGCGTCGCTGGGGTTGCCGGTGATCCGGTAGCAGACGTTGTAGACCCGGTCCTTGTAGAGCTCGTACAGCTCCCGGAACGGCCCGTCGAGGCCCGTCATCGGGGCCTCCTGGCACGCCAGAATCAGCTTGGCGTCGGGGTCGGGGTTCATGCTGGGAGCCACGGCAGGGGTACAGACGTTCGCCGCGGGGCGCGGGTTCCGTCGCTGGGAAAGTCCGCCGGGCGCGAGCCAAAAGGGATGGGGAAGAACGTTCCACGGAGGCCCGGGAAGGGCCACCTGAGGAACTTGGAAACGTACGGGACCCAGCGCGACCGCCAACTCGAAGCGAACTTCGTGTCGGCCGGGCCGCTCGACGGGCCGCCGTGGCTAGCCGCCGATGAGCGCCGCCGGGTCGACCGCCCGAAGCGTGGTGCCGACCGTCGCCGCGCAGCCGGGCGTGCAGTAGGTGTCCCAGCCGGGCACGCAGTCGGCCGCGATGACCTCCTGCGTCACGACCGCGCCGATCACGCCGACCACGGTCGTGGTCTGGGCGCAGACCTCGCCCTGCAGGTAGTTCGGGCCGCCGTTGCCGGGCTCGATCGGGCGGTAGATGCCGCCGATGCCGACGCTGGGCGTCGAGGGCGAACCGCCGGCCTGACCACCGGCGACTCCCGGCGGCATCAGGAACTCGAACAGCCCACCGCTTGCGTCCGCCACCAGATTGCAGGCCGCCGCGTCGTCGTAGCCACCGGCGCGGGCGAGCGTCGCGAACAGCGACAGGCTCTGCCGTTGCACGACCGAGGTCGCGCTCAGCACCGGGTCGACGATCAGCAGCTTCGCCGTGTCCCCACGCGCCGCGATCAGCCGGGCCTCATCCCCGCCGCGCAGCGCCGACAGCGGCATCGCCTTCAGGTTCGCGCCGATGCGCGCCCCGAACGAAAGCCGCTTGTTCCGCAACTTGCCGTCGTGCAGGTACACCACCGTGACCGCATGGACCGCGTTGCCGTCCTTGTAGGCCGCCATGCCCACCGCCGAAACCGTGCCCGTCGGCATGCTCGCCGCCAGCCGCGGATTCGACCCGCGCGCCACTTCCTCGGCGTCGCTGAACCCATCCGCGTCCGAGTCCTCGTCGTTCGGCAACGTCCCGATCACCTGCTCGAGCCGGTCCGGCAGTCCGTCGCCATCCAGGTCCGGAGCTCCCTCGCCCACCGCATGGACGACCCGCTCCTCCCCGAAGCTCCAAACCACCCCGCCCGCCACCACCGCGGCCCCCAACGCCAGCACGCCCGCGCCCGCGAGCCAAAGCCCGCCGCGCAGCACCCGCTGCCGTCCCCGACCCTCGTGTGTCTCGTGCATCGTCCGTCGCTCGCAGCGTCGGGCGTACCACTTTTCCTCGGGGAAAACGGGGGTTTTCGCGTTCCTGCCGAAGGCAGAAGCAATGACTCGGTGCCCACAATGTGCCCGTCGGCGCGCCCGCTAGAATCGCCTAGAATCGCTTAGAATCCGTTCAGGCCCCTCGAGGCGTCGGCGCAGGCGGTCCTCGCGGCCTCGGTTTCGGCTCGGTTTCTCGGGAGCCCTCGGGCGGCGCTGGGCGCGATCCGGTCGCGACTGCCCTTGGCCCCCGGTCGGGAGCGGAGTGCCGGCCGAGAGCGCCAACGTGGGAACTCCAGCGCCACTCGCTACGATCCCGTCCAGCCTCCCGCGCCCCCGCGAAGAGGTCGGCGCCGCCGCGCTCTTCTCCGAGCGTGCCCCTCCCGTGCAGCGCCGTTCGTACTCCCCCGCCTAGGATTCTCGCAATGGACGATTTGCCGGTTTTCTGGATCGTTTTCGGGTTCGTCGTTGTCGTGGTAGTTCCCATCTGGATCTCGAGGTCGATGGTCCGGGTGCCTCAGGCGCACGCGATGGTCGTCGAGGGCTTCGGTCGGAAGTACGTCCGCACTATCACATCCGGTCTGAACTTCGTTCCGTGGCCGATCCGTCAGCCCAAGCGAGCGATCCCCAAGCTCTACACGTACTCCCCGACAGGCGGCGCAAGAGCTCGTTCGCGGGCGGACGCGCAGTCTGGCGACATGCGTCCGTTGCCCTCCGCTCGCCTTGAGCTGCATCACGACGGCTTCATCTCGCTCGCCGAGCACATGATGGACCCGCCCGAGATCTGGGCAATCGCCAGTGACAACACGCGCCTCCAGCCGGACGTGCTGGTCTTCTTCTCGATCATCGACGCCGCTCGAGCGGTCTACGGGGTCGAGAATCTCGGCGAGTCGATGCTCCAGTTGATCCAGAGCACGCTGCGCCAAGAAATCGCCGTGCGCGATGCGGACTCCGTCATCGCCGCTCGGTCGGAGATCAGCGCCGCGCTCGCATCGGCACTCGAGACGGCGACGTCGAACTGGGGCGTCAAGATCCTGCGCGTCGAGCTCCAAGAAATCCTGTTCGCGCCAGAGGTTCAGGGCCTACTGACACGGGCGCGCGAGGACGAACTCGCCGGTCGCGCGGCGAAGGTGGCGGCTCTACGAGCGGGCGAGGCTCGCATCGCTGAAGCCGAGGCGGCTCGCAAGGCAGAGGTGATCGCCGCCGAGGCGCGCAAGCAGACCGCCGTCTTGGATGCCGAGGCGCAGAAGCAGGCCCTGCTCATCGCGGCCGAAGCTGAGCGCGAGAGCGCGGTGATCGCCGCTGAGGGGCGGAAGAAGGAACTCGTGCTCCTCGCCGAGGGGCGACTCGAGGAGGATCTCATGCGCGCCCGCGGCATCGAAGCCGTCGGTCAGGCGTACGAGCGCCACGGCGCACCGGTGCTCCAGGAGCGCGCGATCGACGCCCAGATCGAGATCGCGAAGGGCCTCGGCGAAAAGGGAACGACGCTGGTCGTACCGGAGTCCGTCGCCGGCCTGACCGGCGCCCTCGCGGTCATCGGCAAGACGTGGAAGGCTGTCGCCGGTCAAGGACATCAGTAGCGGGTCTCTCTCCGCGGGGCGGTGATCAAGCAACATGTCACAATCCAACGATCCGTTATCACGGCGCACATGCCGTACCTGCGGAAGCTACGTACGGCTTGGACACTCACGCTGTCCGGAGGGACATCTCTGGCCTGGAACGGCCCAGGCGGAGTCCTCCACCGACCAGCGCCAAGTGCCGCGACTCCCCGTTGCGTCGGAGGCAACGGAAAACGCGGCGAGCGACGAAATCGAGGAGATGGGGGAACTCCCGACCCTGCCACTCGGAACCACGACGTTCTCGGACGACTCTGGGACCTTCGATCCCGGCTCGGCGCCACCCCGGATCTGTCCGTTCTGCGCAGAGGAGATCAAACCCGCTGCAATCAAATGCAAGCACTGCCAAGCTGACCTCCTACCCCGTCAATCAACATCCGTCCCGACGAGAAATACGCCCGCCGCTCGAATTGGTACTTGCCAGCGGTGTGCAACGGCCTTCAGCGTTCGCGGCGATTTCCCGTCCAGCCTTGCAAAATGCAACAGATGCGGCGGCGCCGTGGTAGTCTCCGACTCTCACACGAATTCTGCGCGTGATGGGGCGGCATGGCCGACTCCCCCTTCGATGGCGAACCCAGCCTACATGGTTGTTGCTCCGGTCGTTCAGACTAGAACGTCCGGGAATGCCATTGCGGGCTTTGTCCTTGCATTTTTCTGTAGTCCACTCGGGCTGATATTCTCCATGGTGGGCTACGACGAGTGCATGAAGTCGCGCGGGATGATCAAGGGTGAGGGACTTGCCGTGGCCGGAGCGATCCTCTCAATTATCGGCATCGTACTCGGCCTGATGATTTTCACGAGTCGGTAGGTTGTCAGTCGAGACGAGGCTGGACGGGGCTCACTCCCAGGGTTTGGGCGCCGACTCCTTCTCCCATTTCTCAGCTTTCTCCGCGAGCGCCTTCGCTCGGACCGGGTTGTCGTCGCCCAGAGGATCGTCGTCGTACGCGGACACGTACCGAGGCGAGACGTACCAACTGCCGTCGATGCGTCGTATCCACGTCGAGTCGCGATAGACGTCGGCACCGACCGAGTAGCGGAAAAGAACCAAGGCAAACTCATCCGCCTCCAGGATCTCAGCGATCTCTAGGGTCTTGAGGACTTCGTCTCGACACTGGTCCCAAAGCAACCACCGATCAACGATCAGAGGCATCGCCGGATCGCGCATTCCCTGAACTTCAAGGTACTGACGCATCAGCGGCACTAACGCTTCCTTGTTCAGCGCGTCGGCCACTGCGGCGTGGCCAACGCGCGCTGGCGTGAATGAAGACTGGCTGACGCCCGTCAGGATCAGGTACGCCGTCCCCGCAAGGCTCAGCATTGAAATGGAAATTGAAACGGCCACGCCATGCTTCATTGTTTCCTACTTTCCCCAATAGGGTTGAAGACTCAATCGACCATCTCCTGCATCTCAGACGCCAAAGCCTCGTTTGCTCCGTCTCACGAGGCCACCCGCCGATCACGGGGCAGCAACACCCAGTGTGCTTCGGCCCATCCCCGTGTCACGAATCGTCGCCCGACGCCCATTGCTGTGCCGCATCATTCGCGTCCTCCGCCTGTTCTCCCAGCACGCCAATCAACCCACCCTGCCAACGACCGAAAGCGGCTTCGCCATCGGGTCGAAGGAGCTTCTCAGGGAGTGTCCGAACCAGGTACACCGGATTCTGCCCCGCACCGAATTCGAGGCCGAGCGTTGAAAAGTCCTCACCGTTCATGAGGAATACAGTTGTCCCAGATCTCGCGAGCGCCACCCGTTCGAACCGTCGACCCGAATTGTGGAGCGCCTCTGCAGATTGGAAGATCCCTCGGAACAGGTCCAACGGTGCCGCGCTATCGATGGCGCGTAGATCGAGCACCAGGACGTTTGGATTGAGGTAGTAGCCGTAGTGGGCGCAAAGTGAGTAGCCGCGATTCCTGGTGTCACTTAGGAGCGCCCTCCCGACGGGCCGGCCTACAAGCAAGTAATTGAGCCCCCACACAGCGAGCGCCGCCGCGATTACGGCAACCGCCAAGCGCCACACCCCACTTCGTTTTCGTTCCTGAGCGGGCTCAATCTGGTCAGTCATGTGCGGATAATCCGGGAAGTATCGTCAGCGCCGCAACCCACGTAGGCTTCGGCGCGCGTCGGGGACAAGCCATTCGACAACCGCGCCGTGCGATCGCGAGCGAAACCGGTCTGCTGCCAGCGGCTCGGCGATCGCGGGAATCGACCGGGCGACGTGGGCCCAGGAATCCTACCTGGCGCATCGCGATCGCGGCAAGGCCGGTGACGCGCAGCTGGGAGGCTACGCGGAGCGATGCGTCCGAGCATCGAGTGCGCCTTCCAGATCCTCCATCTCCGGCGAACCCGCCCCGTCCCGGTTGCACTCCCCGCCCCTCCCGCCTACCCTCGCCTCCAGCCCCACCGTGTGGCCGCCGTGCGATTGCGAGCCGCCGGCGTCCGGGGAAGCGCGGCGGGGCTACTGGGCCGGTGCATCGGATACGCGGTGCACCGGCCCGCTCTCTGCCCGATCTACGAGACTGAGCTGCCTGCGGTTCCAAGGATCCCCCTTGCCGAGCCTTCGCGCGCCTGTTGAGGTTCACGCCCGCGCAATGCGGCACGGCACTCCCGATGCCCCCCCGGCCGCACTCGCTGAGCTCGCCCACTCGCTGCCCTCGCCCATGCCCGAAACCAACCTCTCTGCCTTCCTGTGGTCTGTCGCCGATCTGCTCCGGGGCGACTTCAAGCAGTCCGACTACGGCAAGGTGATCCTGCCGTTCACGGTGCTGCGGCGGCTGGACTGCGTGCTGGAGAAGACGAAGGCGGCGGTACTGAAGGAGCACGCGGAGCGGACGAGGGCGAAGGTGAACCCGGAGCCGTTCCTGATCCGCAAGGCGGGCGTGGGGTTCTACAACACGTCGCCGCTGGACCTGAAGAAACTGCTCGGGGACCAGGACCACATCGGCGAGAACCTGCGGGCGTACGTGCAGGGGTTCTCGGGGCCGGTGCGGGACATCTTCGAGCGCTTCGACTTCGCGACGCAAATCGACCGGCTGCAGAAGGCCAAGCTGCTGTACCTGGTGGCGGAGAAGTTCGCGAACGTCGACCTGCACCCTGACCGGGTCAGCAACGCCGACATGGGCATGGTGTTCGAAGAACTGATCCGCAAGTTCGCGGAACTGTCGAACGAGACGGCCGGGGAGCACTTCACGCCGCGTGAGGTGATCCGGCTGATGGTCAGCCTGATCTTCATCGAGGACGACGACGTGCTCGGGACGCCGGGCGTCGTGCGCACGATCTATGACCCGACGGCGGGCACGGGCGGCATGCTCAGCGTCGCCGGCGAGTACCTCCACGCCCACAACCCGGGCGCGCGCCTGCGCATGTTCGGCCAGGAGCTGAACGCCGAGTCCTACGCGATCTGCAAGGCCGACATGCTGATCAAGGGGCAGGACATCGGGAACATCATCTTCGGCAACACGCTCTCCGAGGACGGCCTGCCGACGGAGCGCTTCGACTACATGCTCTCCAACCCGCCCTTCGGCGTGGAGTGGAAGAAGATCGAGCGCGAGGTCCGGCGCGAGGCCGAAGAGCAGGGCTTCAACGGCCGCTTCGGCCCGGGCCTGCCGCGCGTGAGCGACGGCTCGCTGCTC
>JAPLOE010000191.1 GCA_026692705.1 Planctomycetota bacterium | reverse complement strand
CTTGCCGGCCGGCGGATCCCTGAACCACGCCTGAACCTGGACGGTGTCGCCCGAGGACCAAGGCTGGCCGAGGGCGGAGGGGTTGCCGGCCTGGTAGGCGTTCCAGTTGAGCGAGAGGGTGCCGTTGCAGGTGAGCACGGTGCCGCCCGAGGACTGGGGGCCGGAGCGCTGGGTCGGGGCCTTCACGCACAGGAAGCTGGAGGCGTTCCAGGCGAGCCCGGCTCGGCCGCTGATCGAGTAGAAGACGAGGCCCGTCTTCTGGCCTTCGACGTTGGCGACCGAGATCGTGCAGGCGTTGGCCGCCGAGACGCTCGGGTTCGCGCTCGCGCTGATCGACGCGGCGCAGCCGTTGGTGGTCGTGCCGGCGGTGCAGTAGGCCACCGGGGCGGTCGGACCGGCGAAGCACAGCTCCCAGGCGTTCAGGGAACCGTTGTCGAAGCCCGTGCACCAGTCGTAGACGTTCAGCGTCCACGTGCCGGAGCTCACCGGGATCGACGAGATCGGCGTGTTGAAGATGTTCGAGCTGCCCGTCGGCCAGGCGCCGAAGGTCTGCGCGTAGGTGCCCGACGCGATCACGCCGACGCCGCAGCCGGGGAGCGCGGGGCTGCCCGGCAGGTCCGAGAAGGCGTAGTCGCCGCTGTAGTCGTCGCCGCAGCCGCTGCAGAGGGAGCCGTCGTCACGCTGGACGATCAGGTGCTCGATGCCCGAGGGGTCAGTCAGCGTGACCATCACGTCGGTATTCCACGTGTGGGTCAGGCCGACCAGCTTGACGCCCGCGAGCGTGCCACCGGGCGGAGCCGCGATCACGGCCGAGGAAGACACCACGCCCGTGGGGAGCACCGTGGGCCACGTGCCGTCGGCGGCGCCGCTGGCGGGGATGGCGGCGGCGGGAGCCGCGGCCGCGATGCAGGTCAGAGTCGGCGGCGGCGGCGGGGGCGGCGTCGGCTGGCCGAAGCACAGCTCCCAGCTCGTCAGCGAACCCGAGTCGAAGGCGACCCAGTCATATGCGAAGAGCGTCCACGTTCCGCTGGCGATCGGAATCTGCTCGAGCGGCTTGTTCTGGATGCTCAGCGTGCCGTCGATCCACGTGCCGTAGTCCTGCGGGTAGGTGCCGGTCGAGGCCGAGCCGCCGCCGAACAGGCTGGCGCTGCTGAAGGCCGGGTCGACGATGGTCATGTCGCCGTTGACCGCGACGAAGGGGTCGAGGTCCATGCCGCACAGGATGTTGTAGAGGTTGCCGGCGGGGTCCTGCAGCACGAACTGCATGTCGCCGCCCCACGTGTGCGTCAGGCCGTTGAGCTTGACCGAGTTCAGCACGGTCGCACCCGAGGGCACGGTCACCGAGAGGGTCGACGTGAACGGCGTGGTCGGGAGTGTCGTCAGCCAGACGCCGCCGCCGCCGGTACCCGAGGCGGGGATCACGCCGCCGGCGCCGCCGGAGATGCACTGGGCCGAGGCGGTCGGGGAGAGGGCGGCCGCGGCGAGGGCGACGGCGAGGGAAAGGAGACGCGTACGGTGCATGCGGGAGTGGTCCTCGAAAGCTGGTTTGGATGGGGAGCGCGGCTCCTGACGCCGCCCGCCCTTGGAAAGCTATCCCGACGATGTGAAGGAAGGCGCCGCGAAAGTCGTGGGGAAGGAGATTCCGGGGATTCGACGCTGGAGCACCGGAGCGCGGAGGAAACGAGTTCCGGGCCGGGCGGCGCGGGAAGGCGCGGGACACGCCGCTAGGATGCGACGCCCCTTCAAGGAGCCCTCTCGATGACGATCGCTCTCGTTCTGGCGGCGCTCGCGCTGCCCGTGGCCCAGGAAACCGCCATTCCCGTGCTCGTGGTCAGCGGTGCCAACAACCATGACTGGCAATGGACCGCCCCGTCCTTCGAGCGGATGCTCGAAGCCACCGGCCGCTTCACGGTCGACATCACGTACGAGCCGGGCAAGGCGCTGGCGGACGCGGCGACGCTCGGCCGCTACAAGGTCGTGCTGCTCGACTACAACGGGCCGCGCTGGGGCGAGGCGGCCGAGAAGAACTTTCTCGCGGCGGTCGCGGGCGGGCTCGGCGTCGCGGTGACGCACGCGGCCAACAACGCGTTCACGGGCTGGACCGAGTACGAAAAACTCGTCGGCGACCTGTGGCGCGATGGCACGGGCCACGGGAGCTTCCATCCCTTCGACCTGCGCGTGCTCGACGCGTCGCATCCGGTCACGGCCGGGCTGGGCGACGTGAAGCAGCACCCCGACGAGCTCTACCACAACCTCGTGCGCGCCGACGGCGCCAACCACCGCACGCTCGCGGTCGCGCTCTCGAGCAAGGAGTCGGGTGGCACGGGCGAGGACGAGCCCATGATCCTGGTCGGCAGCTACGGCAAGGGTCGCGTGTTCCACACTCCGCTCGGGCACGTGTGGCCGGGCGTCGAGTCGTCGCGCGTGAGCCACGAGGATCCGCAGTTCCAGCGGCTGATCGCGCGCGGCGTCGAGTGGGCCGCGACCGGCGACGTGAAGCCGGCGGCGAGTGGCGCGTGGGTGACGCTCTTCGACGGCGCGAACGCGAATGCGTGGCGTTCCTACAAGGGCGACTCGTTCCCCGCGAAGGGCTGGAGCGTGCGCGACGGCGCGCTGGTGAGCGCGAAGGGCGGCGGCGGCGGCGACCTCATCACGCGCGAGCAGTACGGCGACTTCGAGTTCGAGTTCGAGTGGAAGGTGACCGCGAAGGCCAACAGCGGCGTGATGTACCGCGTGGTCGAGCTCGACGGGCCCACGTGGTACTCGGGCCCCGAGTATCAGGTGCTCGACAACGGGTACTTCGACGGCGCGATCGACTACAACCACTCGGCGGGCGCGCTGTACGACATCTGCCCGGCGGATCCGGCGGTGCAGCAGGTCGCGCAGGGCGAGTGGAACAAGGGCCGCATCGTCGTGCAGGGCTTCAAGGTCGCGCACTTCCTGAACGGCAAGCTGGTCGCCGCCTGCGATTTCGCGAGCGCCGACGGCAAGGAACGCGTGGCGAAGAGCAAGTTCGCGCCGCTCACCAACCCGCTGCAGTTCATGACGAACGCGCGCGGCCACATCGCGCTGCAGGACCACGGCGACGAGGTGCACTACCGCGCGATCCGCGTGCGTCCGATCACGGCGAGCTCGATCGCGCTCTTCAACGGCAAGGACCTGACGGGCTGGACGTGGATCGGCGCGAGCGAATCGAAGCTCGAGAGCGTGTGGTCGGTGGGCGCCGATGGCGTGCTCACGTGCAAGGGCCAGCCCGCGGGCTACATCCGCACGACCGCGGACTTCACGAACTACGTGCTCGAGCTCGACTGGCGCTGGAATCCCAGCGCTGGCGGCAACCGCAACAGTGGCGTGCTCCTGCGCATGATCGAGGAGGACGGCGTGTGGCCGAAGTCGCTCGAGGCGCAGCTGCAGGACGGAAGTGCCGGGGATTTCTGGGTGATCCGCGAGTTCCCGTGCAAGACCGCGCCCGAGCGCACGAACGGTCGCAATGCCAAGCGCACGGCGACCAACGAGAAGCCGCTCGGTGAGTGGAACCACTACCGCATCACGGTCGATCACGGCACGGTGACGCTCGAGGTCAACGGGCAGGTGCTCAACGTCGCGACGGACGTGCTCGAGGTGCCCGGCAAGATCTGCCTGCAGTCGGAAGGCGCGGAGATCCAGTTCAAGGACATCCGGCTGCAGCCGCTGCCCTGAACGTCAGCGCAGGTTCGCGAGCGCCGTCGCATCGTGCGTGAGCACGAGCGGCGGCGTCGCGCCGAAATCGCTGAAGCGCGCCCAGTGCGGGCGCACGCGCCAATAGGTGAGGCCCGGCCAGCTCGCGCGCTCGAGGCCCTGCGGGAAGGCGGCGAAGTAGATCGACTTGAGGCGCTCGAGCTCGGGGCCACGCGGTTCGTCGGCGAGGCCTTCGAGCTGCAGCGTGCGGTGGTCGTCGCCGACCGTGGAGCCGAACGTGAGCGCGCAACGTGCGTCGCGGCGCAGGTTCGCGACCTTGCGGGTGTGCTCGAGCGTGTCGAAGACGAACTCGAAGTCGTCCGTGACCGCGAGGCCCATCAGCGCGACCTGCGGCGAGCCGTCGCTCGCGCTGGTGCCGAGCGCGCCGTAGCGATGCTCGCGCAGGAACGTGAGCAACTCCGCGCGCGACGGCGTTTTCGCGCTCATTTCAGCGTGGTCGCGAGGGCCCGCGCGACGTCGCGCACTTCCTCGAGGCAGACCTCGTGCATCATCGGGTACGACTTGAAGTCGACCGCGTAGCCGAGCTCGACCAGCTTGTCGCGCGAGGCGACGCCGCGCTCGTACGTCACCATCGGATCGTGCACGCCGTGCACCATCAGGATCGGCAGGTCGCGGTTGGCCTCGCTCGCTTCGGCGGCGAGCGTGTCGGGCAGCACGAGGTACGTGGAGAGCCCGATCGCGCAGGCGAGGCGCTCTCGGTGGCGCAAGGCGGTGTGCAGCACGATCGCGCCGCCTTGGCTGAAGCCGACGAGCGCGATGCGGCGCGCGGGAATGCCGCGGGCGAGTTCGCGTGCGATCAGCGCCTCGACCTGCTCGCGCGAGCGCGCGATGCCGACGGGATCGTGGCGCGTGCGCAGGTCGAGATCGCGGATGTCGTACCACGCGGGCATGCGCATGCCGCCGTTGAGCGTGACGGGGATCGACGGCGCGTGGGGCAGCAGGAAGCGCACGCCGAGCTCGCGCGGCAGGCGCAGCTCCGGCACGATCGGCTCGAAGTCGTGGCCGTCGGCGCCGAGGCCATGCAGCCAGATCACGCAGGCGCGCGCGGGAACTTCGGGTTCGATCTCGACGCAGGGGAGCAGCTCGGCGTTCGTCATGCGGCGCAGAGGGTAACGACGGCGCGTGGGCCACGCGATCCGCTATCCTGCGCGCATGAAGACGCCGCAGATCGACTGGTACCTTCGGCGCAACAACTGCACGGGCTGCGGGCGTTCCGACGCGTTCCTCGCCGCGCGCGGGATCGTGGCGCGCGAGGTCGTCGACGCGCGCAAGGTGAGTTTCGCGCTGGCCGAGCTGCCTGCGCTGTTCAAGGGGGCGCGGCGCCTCGTGATCGCGAAGGGCAAGGCGGCGAGCGAGCTGGAGCCGACGGCGCAGGCGCTCGAGGCCACGCTCGGCCCCAGCGGCAACCTGCGCGCGCCGGCGCTGCGTGTCGGCGACACGTGGCTCGTCGGTTTCAACGAGAGCGCGTGGGCGAGCGTGTTCGACGGCAAGTGACGCGCGCGAAGATGCCGCTTCGCGCTTGCGGTGCGAGGCTCGCGCGTTAACTTCCGCCGCCCATGTCGAAATTGCTCGAGGGACTCAACGCGGAGCAGCGCGCCGCCGTCGTCGCGACGGAGGGCAGCGTGCTCGTGCTCGCGGGTGCAGGCTCGGGCAAGACGCGCGTGATCACCGTGCGCATCGCGCACCTGCTCGAGAAGGGCGTCGCGCCGGGGAACATCCTCGCGATGACGTTCACGAACAAGGCCGCGCGCGAGATGCGCGAGCGCGTGGGCAAGCTGGTCGGCAAGGATCGCGCGGAGCAGCTCTTCGTCGGCACGTTCCACAGCTTCTGTCTCAACGCGCTGCGCGAGCACGGCGCGCACATCGGCCTCGGCGGCGGCTTCACGATCTGCGACGCGTCCGATCAGGTCTCGACAGTGCGCGGCGTGATGCGCGAGCTGCGCGTGATGGACGCCAAGGTGCAGCCGGCGCAGCTCCAGTCGCGCATCTCGCTGATGAAGAACCGGCTCGTCGATCCCGACAGCCTGCTCGGCAAGGCCACGACGGACGAGGACGAGCTCGTGGCGCGCGCCTACAAGCAGTACGACGAGCAGTTGCGCCGCTCGAAGACGCTCGACTTCGACGATTTGCTGCTCTACACGCTGCGGTTGCTCGCGAAGAAGGAAGTGCGCGAGGGTTACGCGCGCCGCTTCCGCTACGTGATGGTCGACGAGTACCAGGACACCAACGGCCCGCAGTACGAGATCGTCAAGGCGATCGCGGGCGCGCACCGCAACCTGTGCGTCGTCGGCGATGACGACCAGTCGATCTACGGCTGGCGCGGCGCCGACGTGACGAAGATCCTGTCGTTCGAGCGCGACTTCCCGGGCGCGAAGGTCGTGCGGCTGGAGACGAACTACCGCTCGACGGCGCAGATCCTCGGCGCGGCGAACCGCGTGATCGCGAACAACCCCAAGCGGCTGGGCAAGACGCTGCGCTCGGCCTTCGGCGACGGCGCGCCGGTGAGCGCGGTCGTGCTCAAGGACGACGACGAGGAAGCGGACCACATCGCGCGCGAGATCAAGCACCTGGTCGACCGCCGCGAGGCGAAGTTCGGCCAGTTCGCGGTGCTGTTCCGTGCCTCGGCGCTCGCGCGCGCCTTCGAGACGCAGTTCCGCGCGCGCGCGATTCCGTACGTGCTCGTCGGCGGGATGAGCTACTTCGACCGCAAGGAAGTGCGCGACGTGATGGCGTACCTGAAGCTCGGGGTCGCGCCCGAGGACGAGGTCTCGCTGCTGCGCGTGATCAACTGCCCGCCACGCGGCGTCGGCAAGGCGAGCCTCGACAAGGCGCTCGAGCACGCGACGGCGCACGGAGTCACGCTCGCGAAGGCCTTCGAGGCCGATTCGATCCCGGGCGTGCCGGACACGGCGATCCACGCGGTGCGCGACTTCCGCAAGCTCGTCGCGACGGCCGCGCACGCGAGCGAAAGCCTCGCGCTGCCGCAGCGCATCGAGCGCCTGCTCGACGCCGTCGGCTACAAGAACGAGATCGAGCGCCTGTATCCCGACGAGCTCACGCGCACGCAGCGCTGGACGGCCGTCACGGAACTGCTCGAGCTCGCGGACCGCCACCAGCGCAAGAATCGCAACGCGAGCTTCGCGACGTTCCTGCAGGACCTGACGCTCGAGGCGAACGACGATGGCGACGACGGCGAGCACAAGAAGGACGTCGTCACGCTGATGACGCTGCACGCGGCGAAGGGCCTCGAGTTCCCACGCGTGTACCTCGTCGGCGTCGAGGAAGGGCTGCTCCCGCACCTGCGTTCCGTCGCCGAAGACACGGTCGAGGAGGAGCGTCGGCTGATGTACGTCGGCATCACGCGCGCGCAGCGCAACCTGACGATCAGCTACACGCAGGAACGCGTGAAGTTCGGGAAGGCGCAGCCGTCGATGCCGTCGCGCTTCCTGTACGAGATCAAGGGCGTTCCGCCGCCGGAGGGCTGGGTCGCGGCCGGGCAACCGACGCCGACGCAGGTCGTGCGCGCGGCCGGTGCGCGCGGCGGCATTCGTGCGGCGATCAAGGCGCGCCAGCGCGAGACGAAGAAGCGCGTGAAGGGCGCCGGTGCGGCGCGCGCGGCGCTCGGGGCGCAGGCGGAGAAGGCGGCGCCGGATCTCGAGCGCGCGGAAACGCCGAAGAAGCGCCGTGCCAAGCGCGCGGGCTCTTGATCGTCCCTTGATCCGCGGCGCGCGGGACCGCAACGTAGCGCCGTGCTCACCGCCCTCGCCCCGCTGCTCGACACGCCCGAGATCATTCGGGAAATCACGATCCGGCTCGTCGGCGCCCTGCTCGTCGGCGCCGCGATCGGTTTCGAGCGCACGTACCGCGGCCGGCCCGCGGGTTTCCGCACGCACGCGCTGGTGTGCATGTCGACGAGCCTGCTCATGCTGCTGACGGCCTTCGAGGAGCTGTGGGTTCCCGGAGGCGAGGCGGTCAAGTTCACGCTCGACCCCACGCGCATGGCGCAGGGCATCATGACCGGCATCGGTTTCCTCGGCGCCGGAGCCATCCTGCGCGACGGGCTGTCGGTGCGGGGCCTGACGACGGCGGCCTCGATCTGGACCACGGCCGCCATCGGCATCATGGTCGGCATCGGCTTCTACATTCCGGCCGGGATCGCCGCGGTGCTCACGCTCGGCACGCTGTCGGTCTTCGGGTGGCTCGAGGCGCACCTGCCGGCGCAGTTCTACGCGCATTTCTCCGTGCGTTTCGACCGCGGCGCGCAGATCCCGGAGGACGAGCTGCGGCGCATCGTGACGACGCACGGCTTCTCGATCGCGAACCTCAACTACCACTTCGACGCGCGCTCGAAGTTCAGCGAGTTCGCGATGGTGATCCGCTCGACGCGCAAGGACGACGCGCGGCGGCTGAGCGAGACGCTGGCCTCGCGCCGGGACGTGATCGAGTTCCAGATCAAGCCGACCGGGGACTGAAACGCCGGACGGATGCCCGATTTCCGGGGATTGTCGACGCCGAACGAGCGAGCATGCGCGCGGGCGCGCGACGGTTGCCCAGCTCGCTCCAGGAACTCGACCCCATGATCCACCTCGTCCGCGTCTTCGCCCTGCTCGCCCTTCTCGCTCCCGCGCTGCCGGCGCAGGTCGTGCTCACGTTCGACACGCTTCCGGCGATGTCCAACAGCCCAGGTGCCACGGTTCCCGCCGCCAACCGGCTGTCGACTCTGTACGCGACGAGCCACGGCGTGACGTTCTCGTCGCTCTCGAATTTCGTCGCCGTGATCGTGCACGGCGCGCAGACGCCCAGCGTGCCGAACATCATCGGCGGAACGAGCGCGACGGGGGCGCTGAGCTACCTCGCGCCCCTGCGCATGATGTTCGTCGATCCAGCCAACCCTTCGGGGGCCGCGACCACGAACTTCGTCAGCATCCGCGGCGACCTGACGCCCATCGCTGGCACGGCGACGATGAAGGCCTTCGCGCTCGATGGGACGCAGATCGGCTCGGTGACGGCGCCCGACGTCGCCGGCGGAGTCCTGCTGTCGCTCAGCATGCCCGGCATCCATCGCGTCGAGGTCACGCAGACTTCCGGCACGATCGGCATGGACAACTTCACGTTCAATCCGGTGACGCCCTGCTCGCCGATCCAGCGCTACTGCACGGCCGGAACGACGACGAACGGTTGTGTCCCGGCGCTCTCCGCGAGCGGAACCGCGCGCGCCGCGGCGACGAGCGGTTTCGTCGTGACGGCGCAGGGCGTCGAGGGGCAGAAGCAGGGTTTGCTCTTCTACGGGCTGCAGGGTGGGCAGGCGCAGGCGTGGGGGAGCGGCTCGAGCTTCCTGTGCGTCAAGTCGCCGACCCAGCGCTCGTCCCCGACGAACAGCGGCGGCACGGCCGGTAGCTGCAACGGTGCGCTCGCGCTCGACTGGTGCGCGTTCGTGGCCGCCAATCCCGCCGCGCTCGGCGCTCCGTTCAACGGGGGCGAGCAGGTCTCGATCCAGGCCTGGTTCCGCGATCCTGCCGCTCCGCTCTCGACCAACCTCTCCGACGCACTTAC
>JAPLOE010000190.1 GCA_026692705.1 Planctomycetota bacterium | reverse complement strand
CGGCGCTCGCGCTGATCGCGGTGGCGTTGCTCGCGCTGGCGAAGGAGGAGCGAAGGCCGGTGCTCGCGGGCCTCGCGCTCGGCGCTGCGGCGTTCTTCAAGCACGATGTCGCGGCGTACGCGACGGCGGCGCTGGCGTTGGCGCTCGCAGCGGAGCCGTGGATCGGTGAAGACGCGCGAGCAGAGCGTTCGCGGGGTTGGAGAGAGGCGTTGAAGCTCGGGAGCACGGCCGCAGGCGTCGTTGCGCTGCTCGCGAGCGGACTGGCGCTGCTCGCGGGGCGCGACGCGCTGGTCGATCTCGTGCTGTTCCCGCTCGGGGACTTCCGCATCGTGCGCAGCGAGGCCTATCCGGGGATCAGCCCGAACCTGCCGCTGGTCGCCAAGTTCCTCGAGGAGCCGTCGAACCTCGCGCGCGGTCGCGACGCGGCCGAGGCGTTGTCGGAGTGGATGCTCGGCAACGCGCCGCAGTTCGTGTTCGTCGCATTGGGCGTCGTTTTCTTGCGGTTTCGAGCCCGTTTCGAGCGCCGGACACGCCTTGGGTTGCTCGTCGTGCTCGCGGCGATGCCGTTCTACTGGTGGGCGGCTCACACGCAGCAGAACACGCACTTCACGAGCCTCGGGATCCTGTCGTTGCTCGGGATCACGCTCGTGCTGCCGCGGCTCGAGACGCGCGCGGCGCGCGGCATGTTCGTCGCCCTCGCGCTGTTCCACTCAGCGGCGCTCTTCACGCGGCCGGCGCTCGACCTCGCGCTTCCGTTGCGCGCCTGGTCGCGCATCGATCCGCTCGGGTTGCCGCACGCCGCGGGCATCCACGTCTCACCGCGCGAGCGCGAGGTCTACGCCGCCATCCGTGAGTTCACGGACGCGCGCGTCGCGGCGGACGAGCCGATCTACCTCGGCGTCGCGCGCCACGACGCGATCGTGATCAACAACCCGCGTTTCCTGTGGCTGCTCGACCGGCCCTGCGCGACGCGCTACCACGAGCTCCATCCGGGCATCACCGACCGCGAGGACGTGCAGCGCGAGATGATCGCCGACCTCGAGCGCCGCCGCGTGCGCTGCGCCGTGATCTGGCGCTTCGGCTGGCCCGCCTCGATGCTCGACCGCATCGCCGCCGAAAGCCGCGCCGCCATCCCCCAATGCGGCTCGACCCTGCTCGACGACTTCCTCGCCCTCAACTTCCGCCCCGCCCTCGAGACCGGCGAATACGTCGTGCTCTGGCGCGACCTCGAGCGCTGACTTCGCGCGAGAAAATGCGCCAAGAAAGGCGTGGGGGGCGGCGTTAGCATCGGGGCTCCCGCGCAATCCCGGAGGAGAATCGCATGTTCGGCATGGTGCTCGTCGCGTGTCTGGGTCTGGTGCCGTTGGAGGAACCGGCGGAGCTCGCGCGCTCGTATGCGGCGGCGATCGAGAAGGTCAACACGAAGCACGCGCAGTCGCCGGGCAAGACGCGCGAGGACGAGCTCGTCAAGGAGTTGCCGGGCAAGGCGCGTGAGGCGTTCGAGGAGTTGTTGAAGTTCAAGGCGGCGGATCCGCTGGTCGAGGCGCTGGTGGTGGCGGCGAACGCGGCGGCGGAGCTCGACCTCGAGGTCGATTACGAGCGGGCGCGCGCGCGGGTCGAGGAACTCGACGTGGCGCAGGCGAACAAGCTCGGATTGCTCGTGTCGCGCGAGCGTTTCCAGGTGCGGGGCACGCAGGGGCTCGACCGCAAGTACTGCGAGCATTTCGCGGACGTGCTCGACGCCGTTCTCGACGGGTACGACGAGGTCTTCGGGCTGACGGACTTCAGCAAAGTGCCCGGCAAGAAGCTGCGTGTGCTCGTGCACCTCGAGGCCTCGATCGATCGGCCGCCGCACTTCGCGCCGGAGTTCCCGTTCCACAGCCAGGTCGATTTCCCGGTAGCGGATGCGAGCGGGCTGCGCTCGCCGACGTCGGACGGCAAATTCCTGTTCTATGGCCTGTGCCACGAGCTCGGGCACGTCCTCGCGATGTGGGGCGACGTGCAGCGCGAGGCCGATCACCACGCGTGGGCGCACTACACCGGCGTGACGATCGTCGAGCACCTCTCGCGCGAGAAGAAGTACGAGAAGGTGCTCGATGGACTCGACGACGTGCGCTGGCGCTCGCTCGAGAAGGAGCGCAAGGAGCTGGCGGAACGCGCGCCGGATCTGGGCACGCGCGAGGGAGTGATGGCGGCG
>JAPLOE010000189.1 GCA_026692705.1 Planctomycetota bacterium | reverse complement strand
CCGACCCCGTGTCGGACAAAAGCACCTTCGGGGCGAGCCCGGTGCGCTGCGTGATCGCCTGCAGCACCGACGGCGGGGAATCGGGATCTTGCGGGGGAGTGTGGGACACGTGGAATTCGTCCTGGCAAGCGGTGGGGGAATGGGCTGCGGACTTCGCGTCACTTCGGAAGCAGGCTCTCGGACTCGCGGCGCCAGCGCGCCATGTCGGAGCGCTCCCAGGCCGCGGGCTCGTCGCCCGTGAGCCGCGTCCAGAGGAGCATGCCGCGCTCGTGGCTGTCCTTCGCCTCGGCTGTGCGTCCGAGGCGGCTGTAGAGGATGGAAAGCATGAAGTCGCGCGACGGTGGCGTCATCACCACGATGCCCATGCGCTCGTGGTGGATGCGCTGGAGCGCGGCGAGCGCGCCTTCCCAGTCCTCGAGCCGCAGGCGCGCCATCGACTCCACGACCGCGATCCAGCGGATGAAGCCCTCGACTTTCCCCCGCTCGGCGAGCGCGCGCAACACGAACTGCGGGTCGCGTTGCGCCGGGTCCGGATGGTCGACGAGCGCGAACAGGTACGTGAGCACGTTGTTCATCGCCAGCTCGTCGTTGCAGAGGCGCTCGATCGACTCCTTCGACATCAAGCCGTTGTAGTAGCGCGCGCAGAACACGTCCGAACGCATGTTGGGCGTGGCCTCGATGACGGGACTGCGCTCGAAGCTCGCCAGCGCTCCGGCGAAATCGCCGAGCAGCAACTGCGTCAGGCCAAGCTGGTAGTTGGCGTCGGTGTGCGACGGATCCATCGCGAGGCAGATCCGCAGGTTCGCGCGCGCCTCGAGCAGGTACCCGAGCGCGTGCTGCGACTCGGCGACGGCCACCCGCGCGGCGATGTCGCGCGGCCGCAGGCTGAGCGCGGCGCTTCGGCACGTCAGCGCGGCCTCGAAGCGCGCGGATTGCTGGTTGAACAGGCCGCCCACGGCCTGCAGCACGTAATCGCCCGGATGCAGGCGCAGGGCCTCGCCAAGGATGCGCAGCACGTCCGGATGGCGCTCGTCCTTCTCCCACAGCGCCGCGCTGAGCACGAAGATCGAGCCCGGCTCGAGCTTGGGCAGGTTCTCGGGCGCCGTGAGCTCGAGCATCGTCGGCACGTCCCTCGCGGCGATCGCCTCGCGCATCCGCATGCGCGCCGGATCCGGGTCGAGGTCCATCGCGAGCACGAACAGGTTCTCGGCACGCTCGGAGTTCGCGCCATGCACCTTGCGCCGCAGGCGGCCCCAGTCGTCGAGCGCGAGCGCGACTTCCTCGGCGATGTCGCGCTCGCGGATGCGCGTGAGCGCCGGCACGAGGTCGGCGCCTTCGAGATCGACGCCGTAGTCGCGGAAGGCCGCGGTGAATTGGGAGTCGAGCTCCGTCTCGCGCTGCTCATTGCCGATCGTGGCCATCTGCGCGACGCGCAGCTCGATCAGGCGCGAGCGCAACGTTTCGTCCTGCTCGACGAGCGTGCGTTCGCGCGCGGCGGCCTCGGACTCGAGCTGCGCCTGCGCCACGAACTTGTGCGTGCGCTCGAGCAGCGCCTCGTTCGCGTCGCCACCCTCCGCCAGCGCCTGCGCGCGCCGCGCGGCCACGAGCGCCTCGTCGTGCTTGCCCTTCTGCGCGAGTTCGATCGACTCGGCGTAGGCGGCCTCGACAGTGGCCGTGGTCTGCGCCACACGCCGCGCCTGTTCCTCCGCCCGGCGCGCGCGCTCCTGATTCGCCCACCAGAAGCCGGCGCTGGTCAGCCCGAGGCCGACGATGATCGCGCTGGCGAGTGCCACCGTCAGGCGACGCCTCCGGCGCTCGCCCTCGGTCTTGATGCGCTCCTCCGCGGTCGCGAGCTCCGCCTGCTGGGCGCGGGTCTCGACCGACACGAGATATTCGTGGAGCTGGTGCGCCACGGCGCCCGCGCTCGACGGCCGCAATTCCCGCGCAGGCGTCAGGCATTCGAGGCACAGCTTGATGAGCGCCGGATCCGCGCCACAGGCCTCGATGCGCGCCCGCGCCGGCTGCAATTTCGCTCGCGCAGCCTGCGCGAGCAGCGATTCGCCCTCGATCGCCTCATAGGGTGGCTTGCCCGTGAGCAATTCGCACAAAATCGCTCCGAGCGAAAAGACGTCGGCGCGTTCGTCGAGCAGGTCGACATCACCCTGCGCCTGCTCCGGCGCCATGTAGGCCGGCGTGCCCATCACCGAGCCCGCGAGCGAGTCCGAGCCCGACGAGCCCGGCCCGCTGCGCACGGTCTCGATCACCGTGAAAAGGCTGTCCTGCGCGCGTTTTTCGTCGGCCACGCCGCCGCGGCTCAGCACCTTCGCGAGGCCCCAGTCGACGACCTGCACCTCGCCGAACGCGCCCACCATGATGTTGGCGGGTTTCAGGTCGCGGTGCAGCACGCCTTTGGAATGCGCATAAGCGACCGTCTGGCACACCGATTCAAAAATGGAGAGCAAGCGGCCGCGGTCATCGCTCGTCGACTTGCGTTGCTGGAAGAGCGCCGACAGCGTGCGGCCCTTCACGAGCTTCATCGTGAAGTACGGGCTCTCGTCGGCCATGAGCCCGAGCTCGTACACGGGCACGATGCCCGGGTGCTGCAACTGGCCACCGATCTG